>JAPPEG010000089.1 GCA_028875345.1 Gemmatimonadota bacterium | reverse complement strand
ACCTGACCCGTCAACGCCCGATAGCACACCCCACCCAACGCATAAATGTCCGTCCAAGGCCCTTGGCGGACCTGACTCGAATACTGCTCTATCGGCGCATACCCCGGCGTCACAATCGACGTAATTGGACGACTTTTCGCCTCGATGGCCTGCCGCGCCGAACCAAAATCCAGCAACACCGGCGAACCATCCGTATCTCGAATGACGATGTTGCCCGGCTTGATGTCCCGATGCAAAAAGTCCGCTCGATGGATCACTTCCAAAGCATCCAACAGCGGATACAGAATGCCCTTAAGCTCATCTTCGCTCAGCGTCCCCTTGCGCGCCAGATACGTCGATAAGTCTTCCCCTTCCACATAGTCCATTGCAATATAAGCCGTCCCATGCGCTTCAAAGTATTGATGGACGCGGACGATGTTAGGGTGCTGAAAACGCGCCAGAGTACGAGCTTCGTCCAAGAACCGCTCCAAGCCCCACTGAAAGTCGGACGCCACCTGTGACGACTGCGGCACGACGAATAGGTCCTGTTCGCGGGTAGCCAAGTCCGTCGGCAAATACTCCTTGATCGCCACCGGAATATCCAAGGTGAGGTTCCATCCCAGATAGGTAATGCCAAATCCGCCGTGGCCGAGGACCCGGTGAAACTCAAAGTCCCGTATGCGCGTCCCCTGCGACAATGCCAAGCGATGCTGTTCCTCACTCATCTTTTGTCTCTTCTTTCCCCTCTTGCGGCTCGTTCAACTCGGCTTTCTCGCCCCCCGCACGGGTACTGTCTCCTGCTGCCTCCGCCTGAGAAACCGGTGCGCTCTCTTCGGCGTCGGATGCCATTGGCACTTGAACATCAGATTCAATGGGTTCAACATTCGTTGTCGCTGGCGTCTCAACAGTTTCCGACAAACTCCCAACAGCCGCATTTTCTCCCTGCCTAAGCCAATAAAGCACCCCCCATAAGACAGCAACGCATAGCAACATCCCCAATAGTCTGCCCCAGCGTTTTCGTTTTAATCGCGGCTTGTCCTGAGCAACTTCCTCTTCGCCAATAGCAGCCGTAGCCAATTCCGCACCCTCAGCCGGTGCGTACAACAAGACGGTCGTATTGTCTTGGTGGGGCTGTTCGGCATCTTCCACCGCTTGGATAAGGGCCGAAGCGCTATCCTCCAAAGGCGCGTCTTGCATTTTCTTGAGGATAGCCGCGATCTCTTGATCGCTAAGAGTCATCAAACCATCACTCGCCAATAGCAGCCGGTCGCCTTTCTGCACAGCAACCGGCTGCGACGACACGTCAATCAGATGTATGTCATCACCCATGACCGCCGATCGCAGCGAATGCCGCCTTGGGTCCCGAGCTGCGTCCTCTTCGGTCATGCGCCCCGTTGCCACGAGATCCGCAAGAACCGGAGCCATAGAGTGATCTGCATTCAAACGTTCCAATTTATCATCGCGGAACAACCACAACGGGGAGTCACCCACACTGATCCAGTTCAACCCCTCGCTTGAAACAACAGCCGCGACCAAGGTCGAACCCATGCTGTCGAGTTCGGGATTTTCGGCAATGGCATCGGCGATGGCTTTATTACCCGCTTCGAGACAGTCCCGGAGACGATCAACGATTGGCCCAGAAGCCTGCGAGTACGCCTCGACAAAGGTCTTGCTCAAAAGGCCGCTAGCAGTCGCACCGCCAACGTGGCCACCCATGCCATCGGCGACCAACAACATGGTGTGCTCGCTACCGTCTATGCCGAGGTCTCGCCCATCCAGCAGGCCATAATCATCCTCTTGATACTCCCGTTTGCCGGGAATTTGCCGCGCGGCAAAGCGCCCGCCTAATTCGTTCATTGCGCTTCGCTTCCTTCTGTATCCTGCCAATCAAACTCGGCACCGCACAGGGGCACAAAACGGAGAACCGTATTGCCGATACTGATGTGGCTTAACGCCGGCAGCTCAGTCGGTGTGAGCACGGGTTGATCGCCGAGATACGTCAGGTTAGTACCGCCGCCATGCTGCACGTAAAACTTCCGCCCACGCGGATCGTACGTAACAACGGCATGGCCATTGCGCGAAATCTGATCGTCGCCAAAATCCAGCTTGATGCGATCGGTCGCTCCGCGCCCAAGCGAATTGGAACCATAACCCAATTGCATGGCCCGCCCTTTCCCCGACCCCTCGACAACCACCAACCACCCCACAACCGGATCATCCATGCCGCGATCCTCTTCGGCGCGCTCTTGCCGGCGCTCCTCATCTTCTTGCCGCCGCCGTCCACCCACCAAGCGCGTCCGCTCTTCCTCGCCAACATTGGCCGGCGTAGGACTTTCGCCCATCCGCTGCGTGGGTGCATCTAAACGCCCGGCACCGGGGGATTGCTCGCCGCCCTGTGGTGCTGGCGGCAACGGCCTCTTGGCCGCGTCCGTTGGCTTGGTATCCTCGCTCCGCTTATCGGTTTTCTCTTCAATGATTTTGCCATCGGGTCCGCGATAAACAGGCATAGTGCCCTCCTATCTTTGGGTTATTCCGGCCGCGCAGGCGTCTTGCCCGCATCTTACTTTTCGTAAAGCCGGTTGATTAAGTTGTCCAAACAGTATTGGCCAGATTGATTTAGGGCCATCTCTTCCCGGCTTTGCGCAATGTGCAGCGCAAATACCAGCAGTGCCGATTGGACCAACGCCAGCAAGGTCGTGTAAAACGCGACGCCCAGCCGACCCGTGATCCCAGCTAGCAAGGTCGGGTCCTGTGGATTTTCAATGTTGGCCGCATAATCCAACGCAAACGCAATGCCCACCACAGTGCCGATAAACCCCAACGTTGGTATCAGCCATACCAGATAGCGCAACATCGCGTATTTGAGTTCGAGCTCGTGCTGAAATAATTCGAGGGAAGAATTCAACAGCGAGTTGGCTTGGTTCACGGAGTGGCTTCCCTGAAATTGTAGAATACAGCGCATGATTAGACGCTGTAAATAAAAGGCGCGCTCTTCGGCCATGGGCTTCACCTTTTGATAAAAGGAACCCAAATCCCGCGCCCGCAACATAACCTCATCGTCCTCCGGCAGATAACGTTTCGACATCTGCTCCATTTCCAGCTTGGCTTGGTTAAACCGCACCCAGAGCTCACCGCAGCCAACCCAAAACATAAGCCACATGATGTTTTGGATTGTGAATGGATAGGGGAAATTCTCCGTGTGGCGATCTAAAAGAAAAGCACCTACACCAGAATCGGGATGATCAAAAATAATGCTCATAATCGCTATAGATACGACGCCTCCTAGCAAACTGACGACGCATACTTTTAGACGTTGCTCCAGCTCTACTCCTTGCCCTTTTGCCATGTCAATTCTCCTCGCCAATGATCTCACCCGTATCTACGTTGCGCCGCACCGGTCCCCTAGGCAGGGATGTTCCTCCTTCTGAGCGTTGCTCCTTTTGCGCGGCCATAGCGATAAGTGCGGGTGCAGTCGTCTGATAATGACCGAGTAAAATCGCGTCTGTCGGGGTTATAAATTCCTGTCGGATGCGCCTCCACTCGCCGTTCCGCGCAACATAACTACCCCCGCTGCTAGCGCAATCGGTGAGGTAGTAAGAGCCGCTTTGAGTCGCAATTAGCTCGGCGTGGACGCGAGAGACCGAATTATCGTCAATCTGGATGTCCACACCTGAGCTGCGACCGATTCGGTACACGGAAAATCTCGATTTGCCCATAATATCAACCTGGTTTGGCTCCTACGACATACCCATTATTTCGCTCTGTTAGCTGCACTAGAAAGTCAATAAATTTCCGGTCTGCCACGTAGTTGCCAACGGCTACGGCGTGTATGGGTATTCTCCGCACATTTTCAGCCGTTACAGCCCGCACGACCATGCGCCAATCTTCTGAGGGCGCACCATCACTCAACAGGATGATTTCTTCGGGGTTCAGTGCAACCGCCGCCAGCAAAGCAGCGCGTGTGGGCGTGCCGCCATTCACCAATCTCATCCAGTTTTTTACCTGTCCCACAACGCGATCTCGCGTATTCTTCTTCACTTGAAAGTAACCTCTATTTTGAGGCCAATAGTGCAACCGATTTGATTCTTGAAAACCAATGAGACAGACCTCTATTTCCGACTTAAAAGCAGCGAGCATGTCTTGTATGGACAATGTTATGAACTGGCGATAATCTTGCTGTCCGGGCTGATAAATACTACCCGACATATCTATGACGAACACGAACTTTTTCGCCTTCGTCTTAATGCCCAATAAAACAGTTGTGTCGTCTATCTCCTGTTGCAAAGCCTCCACTCGTTTTTCAAGCTGACTTTTTGTTTTTGGAGCTTTGGCCTTTGCCCTCTCCAACTTAGCCTTCTCCCGCTCTGACTTGGCCTTCGCTTGCTCCAGCTTGGCTTTTTCTTGCTTTAGTTTGGCTTTCTCCCGCTCTAGCTTAGCCTTCTCCCGCTCTGACTTGGCCTTCGCCTGCGCCAATTCAGCCTCCGCTTGCGCCAACTCGGCTTTTGCCTGCTCCAATTCGGCCTGCGCCCGCTCTAACTCAGCCTTCTCTTGTCCCGACATGTTCAGATTCGGGAAAAAGGGCAACAGCACTATGGTAATGAGTATGAAGGCACCGAGAGCTGATGCGAACAGATCAAGCGCAGACATGCTAAAGATGCTGAGCTCTCGGCTGCGTTTTTTCATACCCAATACCCTCTAAAGTTTGGACGCCACAAGCACCAAATCGCCCAGCGCGACTTTGGCACCATAGTCCAACCGCGCCGGTTTAAAGGACGACAGGCGCTGCTCATTCAGAAATGTCCCATTGCTGGAATTCAAATCTTCGACGTAAAATTGATTGCCCGCGGCTGCAATTCGCAGATGCCGTCGGGATACGTTTTGATCCGCAACGATTTCATCTACCAAATCGGGGTGCCTGCCGAGCGAAAGCCCCAAGCGTTGACCGGCAAATCGGGCTGGCGACAACTCAATACAGACGCGGTGGCCGCGACCATCAAAACCGGCCAGCACGAGGCCGTACTTTGGGCCTTTTGCAACGGACCCTACTTCTTCCTTTTTGGTTACGCGCCGACTCATCTGTTGGACGAGTTGGCGTGGCTTTTCCAAGGTCTGCTGGGCAAGCTGGCGCGGCTTCTTTAAGGCAACGACCAAAGCGACCAATGCCACGCCACCCAACAATAGCAGCCAGAAGAGAAATTGATCGCTCGCTTCTTCTGCCTGCACTCGTGCTTGTTCGGCCTCGCGCCGAGCCTTCTCCGCTTCTTGCTGAGCTTTCTCCGCTTCGCGCTGCGCCTTTTCCGCCCCGCCAGAACTTTCCGTGCCGCCAGCCGCCACACAATCGTCGCTCTCTGATTGAAAAGCAATGCCATGGTCGTCTAATAGGGTTGACAATTCCTCTATATGCGAAGACCAGTAAATACCCGCCGCATGGGGCACCCGCGTCACCCCGCTGGATGGACTGGTAATGACGACGAGAGACGCTTGCGTATTGACGCCGATTGCCCGGCTACAATCATCTAGTAAGGGGCCGCCGCTATTACCTGGATTGGTCGGCGCATTGTGCTGAATAATCCTGAGCTCTTGCGTGTGCCACGCACCCCAAAAAACCCTCCCAATGACGCCGTCTTGCACGGTCGGATCGTGAGCCGGTCTGTTCCGGTCGGCACCACCGGGATAGCCTATGGACCATACCTTCTGCCCTTTTATGGCTGGTGCGAGCGAAAGCGTGATCGGCGGCAGGGTTATATCTGGGATATAGGCGATTGCGAGGTCGAGCTCTTGGGACGTGGCGATTACTTCCACATCGTATAGCTCGTTGGAGTTTGTTGGAATGGCTTTAATCGAGTTGGCGTCGGCTATGACGTGGACATTGGTCGCAATATAGCCTTGGTCGTTTATGGCGAATCCAGTACCAGCACCAAGCCCTTGGTCGGTCTGCCTTACAATGCGTACCACGCTCTTTTCAAGCGCGTCAAAGTCTGGCGCGGCAACGGCGCGGCACGGTAGCAGAAGCACGACCAGAAAAAAGACGAGACGCCAGCGTCTGAAGCTGTGCAATGTTCACTCCTGAACTAAACGCACGGTAAAAACGACTGGCCCTATCTCAAGCCGATCATTGTTTTGCAACAACATCTGTTCGCGAGGGTTGAGCAGGCGTCCGTTCACCTTTGTGCCATTCAGGGCGTTCAAGTCCTCTGCGTAGAGTTCGCCGTCAACACACGTAAGCCGGACGTGTTCGCGGGAGACTTCCTCGTGGTCAATGATAAATTCGGCGTTAGCCGGGCTCCTTCCGAGCGTCACCCCAGCGCGATCTCCCAAGGCCAAGGCCGATATGGTCAAGGCGAATGGCCGACCCGTGCTGTCTTGACCTTCCAATAGACATCTGAAAGGCGCGGCTTGCGGTGCATTCGCCGCAGCTTGGCGCGCTGCTTCAGCCGTTTGTTCGGCTTCGCTCAACCGGACCTCGGCGCTCTGTAATTGCTCCTTTTTTCGCCGCGAGGAAAGCCACCAACCAAGAAGTGCGAGCAGCACCAGTCCCGCCCCCGCAGCAATGCCCCACTGCAACCGTTGCGCTGCCTTCTCTTCCACCGCTTTGAGGCTATCGGCTTTGGCTTGTGCCTTCTTTTCCACCGCTTTGAGGCTATCGGCTTTGGCCTTGGCCGCCTTGAGGCTGTCAGCCGTCGCCTTACTCGCGGAATCAGCCCGCGCCTTAGCCATCTTCAGGCTATCGGCTTTGGCCTTGGCCGCCTTGAGGCTGTCGGCCACCGCTTTCTCTGCGGAATCAGCCCGCGCTTTCGCCTGTTCTGCCGCCCGCCGAGCGACCTTCTCTTTGGCCTTGGCCTTTTTTGCGGCTTTGCTTACCGAGTCGGCCAGCGCCTTGGCCTTTTCTGCGGCTTTACTTGCCGAGTCGGCTTTGGCCTTGGCCACCTTGAGGCTATCAGCAGCCGCTTTCTTATCGCGTTCAGCGCGTTCAACAGCACTCAGGCATTCTGTTTCAACCACTGTATGTGCGATTTCTTGCTCTTCAAGCGCAGTTATTATATCGCCGCTGCGCAAGGCAAAAATAGTACCTTTGGGTTTAGCTTTCCGAAATGGCCACGAGCCGCTGCCCGGATCTGGCAGATTGATGGCGACGACATCCCCGCATTCGTTGAACAAGGGCATGCCGAAGGCTTTGGCCGTTATCAAGGCATTGTGTTGCAGCAGGTGCGCCACAGGACGGCTTGATTTCTTGCCAAGGATGTCTTGGTATGTGCCAATCGTCCCGTGAGAAAGCCGAACATCCCCCGCAGCGTCAAACCGCAGCGTCTGCACGGCACGGCCTACATCGGCCCCTTGCTCGGATAAGCTGAGGGGCGGCAAGTTCAAGCCCTGTACGTGCAACAGGGCCAAGTTCATGTCACGGCTGGCAAACACCCGCTGCGCCACAACTTCAGCCCCGGTCTTCAGGGACAATACGGTCAATCCATCTGCCTTGGCTAGGAGATGGGCATTCGTCAGCACGTATCCCTCTTCGTTGACGACAAACCCACTCCCTTCAACCACGACTTTGTGATCATCATAAGCGCGAACCCGCACGATGCTTTCAGAAACAGCATCGACATCTATTTGCGCCGAGACAGGACTTGTGCAAAGAGACCAAGCCACTGCGAAATGCGCGATGAAAGATAGGTATTGTTTGTTCATAATCTCTCCGTGTGCGTTCAAGCTGGTCGTCAACAGCTAAGAAGGCTGATCAAAGCTAGGATCCCATACCCACAAGAACCGCTCCAGACCCCACTGGAAATCGCCGCGAAAGTCGCTGGCTTGCGGAGCGACGCTGCCATCAGCGATGCGGGTGGCGATGTCGGAGGGCAGGTACTCTTTGATGGCGACGGCTTTGTCCAAGTTGTGGTCAAAGCCCAGATAGGTCATGCCGAAGCCGCCAAAGTCCGGCACGCTCACCAGTTCGTATTCTTGCAGCCGATGGCCTCGGGGTAAGGCGTGAAGGGGATGTTGCGCTTCGCTCATCGTATCTCCACTTGTTTCAAAAATCAGCTTATTTCACTTTCGGGCACCGTAACGGCGTAAAACCTCGGCTGTCGCAGAAGCCCCATGCTTCTCCGCGTCGCGCAGGGGCGTAGCGCCATCGTTGTCTTGGGCGTTGGCGTCGGCTCCATGCTTGAGCAACAACTCAACCGTCGAAGAAGCATTCCCAGACGCCGCCCAGTGCAGCGGCGTACGGCCATACTCGTTTTTGACGTTGGCGTCGGCCCCTCCCTTGAGTAACACCTCAGCCGTCGAAGAAGCATTCTCCTTCACCGCCCAATGCAGCGGCGTAGCGCCAAACATGCTTTTGGCATTGGCGTCGGCTCCATGCTTGAGCAACAACTCAACCGTCGAAGAAGCATTCTCATCCACCGCCCAATGCAGCGGCGTAGAGCCATACTTGCCTTTGGCATTGGCGTCGGCTCCATGCTTGAGCAACAACTCAACCGTCGAAGAAGCATTCTCATCCACCGCCCAATGCAGCGGCGTAGAGCCATACTTGCCTTTGGCATTGGCGTCGGCTCCATGCTTGAGCAACAACTCAACCGTCGAAGAAGCA
>JAPPEG010000397.1 GCA_028875345.1 Gemmatimonadota bacterium | reverse complement strand
AGACCAACCTAAAATCGCCCGACAATATCAACCCATGCTACTGTCGTGTACTTAGGCCAAATATTATCGGTCCCTTCGAGGTTGTTTTTAGCAGTATGGAACCCATTGAGGCACACGCTGCCCATCTCCGGCATCTCTCGTCAGATAAAGCTGCCAAGCGCTTAG
The DNA here is from genome assembly GCA_028875345.1 of Gemmatimonadota bacterium. Lineage (GTDB taxonomy): Bacteria > Latescibacterota > UBA2968 > UBA8231 > UBA8231. Next base: position 8,480 of record JAPPEG010000397.1, on the reverse strand, counting down.
TCCAAGAGAAATTTAGATTCACAAGTCAAGATAGCAGACAAACCAGCACGGTTCTCAGTTCGCATGTGGGACAAGCTCTTCAGTTTCATGAGGAAAGCCTGAAAGCCCCTAGAAGCATACGCCCAATGCTTCAATACTATTGCTATCTTAACCTTGCTGTCGCCGTTGTCTTGGCATATAGGCCACCAAACTTCAACCAGTATAGACAGCATGGAGTGGAAGACAAATCCCATGCGTTGACCAAGTTAGATTTGCACTCTGTACTCGTCCAGGCAAAAAGGGGGGCTGTCCCTCTATTCCATTCTCTAATATCTGGTGAAGATATTCAAGGACGAAAATTTCGACTCAATGAGCTCGTTGGGTGTATACCTCTTGTAAGACATGAACTCAGTCAACTCTTCGGCGTATCCCACCAAGATGTCCTAGTAAATGAAAGCGTTCTGAAGGATAATCAATCGGGGCTCTTCTACTCGCAGATTCAATTACAATGTCGAAGATATAGCAGTGATTCTGAGGAAAATCTTTCTAAACGGCGTGTTGAAAAAGCTATGCCTGATCTCGTTCGAGATTACACGCTCACCAAACACCAGCGTCATACCCTTCTTGTCTATCGCTCTCAGCAAGGTTGGAAAGCTGAGGAAGACGCATTCGAAAATCATAAGTCTACATGTATGCGATTGATCAACTACGGAGGACACCGAGTGGTTGCTCAATTGCCATTTACCAAATCTTCCCTACAGTATGAGTGGCATGGTGTTGCTAGAAAAGGACTTCTACCCACATTGAGCGCAGCGCTATTGCTCTCATTTGGCTTGGCCTCAATCTCTAGATATAGGCCAGCTCTCGCTAGACACATAGAAGGATCCGAAATTAATGTACTTTTGGATGTTTTCGTTGCTGAGGCTGATGCGATTGTAATCCCTGCGATGCGAAACTTACTTTACAGGGAAGAAATCGTGGTTGAATCTATGGCGATATAGATAATCTTGTGCAGGGGACAGTGAACATAATTAAAAAGTCCATTTCATTGCGCTCATCTGTCTTTAGCAACTTCTGACACCAGCGCCCTCTCCCGCGCCGAGAGAATATACTCGACAATCGCCTCCAGCCCCTCCCGATCCTTGATGCAAGCAAAAACCGTCGGCCCCTCGCCGCGCATCTTCTTGGCATCGCGATCCATCACCCCCAAATCCGCTCCCACCATCTCGGCCAGATCAGTCTTGTTGATCACCAACAGATCCGACTGCGTCGTCCCCGGGCCGCCCTTGCGCGGAATTTTGTCGCCGCCGGACACGTCAATGACGTACACCGAATAATCGACGAGCTCGCGGCTGAAATGAGCCGCCAAATTGTCGCCGCCACTTTCGACCAGCAGTAAGTCGATACCCCCGGCGAAACGATCCATCAAGTCTTCAAGCGCATTCAAATTCAGCGAAATATCCTCGCGGATCGCCGCGTGTGGACAACCGCCAGTCTCGACACCAACGATGCGCTCCTGTTCCAACGCCTCGTGCCGCAGCAAAAATTCGGCGTCCTCGCGAGTGAAGATGTCGTTGGTGACCACCCCCAAGCTATACTCGTCGCGCAGCCTCTCGCACAAAGCCTGCAACAGCGCCGTCTTGCCACTACCAACCGGCCCGCCAATCCCCACCGTAAAGGCGCGGTCGGCAAAATCGCGATGCGGATTCGGACTTTCGCGCTGGGCGAAAAGTCCAGGCGAGTCAAACGGTTCGTGTGTGTGGTCGTGATCGTGCCCCATATATCCCCCTCAACTTTGGAAAAGGCGAGAATAAAGATCGTCGTGTACGCTCTGGGCAATGTCGAGCTGCGGCGCGCAACGCGTCGCTTGTGCGTATGGCCGTCCCGCAACTTCCGCCATCAATTCCTCGCAATGCACATACAGACCCAACTGCCGTCGCGTGGCCTCCATCGGCCCGACGATCCCGAGACGCACCGCAGCACTCATCTGGTCCCTGAGCACTTGAAACATGTAAAGCTGTTGGGCATCAGCTTGTGCAAAGCCCGCAGCCCTCAACGCCAGCCCAAAAACCACCGTGTAGTGCGCGTGCGCCCTCCTCAAGTTTGCGAACTTGACCTCCGGGTACAAGCCAGCCATCAGCCGCAGCCAGTTCTTGCCCAAGATCAAACTCGCCCGACGCATCGCCGGAGCCGCGATCATCGCATCGTAGAAATGCAACATCTCCGCCACGGCACCTTCGTCGGATTCTACATAACAAGAATGGACAAAGGGAATCTCGCCGTAGGCCGCAGCCATCAGCGCCGAATGCACGAATTCTTCCAGCGCTCCAGGCTCATCCAACAAGCCCAACTGATAGGCCCCCTCCAAGCCATTGGAAAAGGCGTAGCCACCAGCCGGCAGCGCACTGTCGGCTAGGTGCATTAACGGATAGAGGCGATCCATTTAGAATTTTTCAGGAACCGCTGTTTTTAGGCAGCAGGGGAATGGAAGGCAGCTTGCACGACGGACGCGTATGCGTCCCTGAGTGCAGGACGATACAGTCTTGACGCGGCTAGACGGAAGGGAGAGACTGTCATAATGCAACGCTCTTATCAGTATCGTCTCTACCCCAACGCGACCCAAGCGTCTGCCTTGGAAACGATTCTGTGTCAATCGCGCCTGCTGTACAACGAGGCGTTGGCACACCGCAGAGATGTGTATAAGCATGCCGAGCAATCGGTGTCCTATGTCGATCAGTGGAACCGCTTCAGGGAGGATCGCAAGGCCCGTCTTGAAGACTTCGGGCTGCTGAATGCCACGGCTGTTCAGCAACTGCTTAGGCGCCTCGACAAGACGTTTCAGGCATTTTTTCGTCGTATTAGAAACGGCGACAAGCCCGGATTTCCACGATTCAAGCCGGCCACGCGGTTCCGCTCGATGGAATACCGACATGGCGACGGGTGCAAGCTCCAAGGAACTGTGTTCTACCTCCAGCACGTCGGCGAGGTGCGCATCCGCCTTCACCGACCGGTCCCCAAAGGATGCTTGAAACACGTTACCCTGACCCGCAAGACGGGGGGGCGCTGGTTGATCTGTTTCTCTGGCGACGATGGGGTGGAGCCCCCGCCGCTGCGCACGGGGAAGGCCGTAGGGGTTGATAAAGGCTTGCGGTCCCTTCTGACCTTCTCGGACGGCACGCATATTGACAACCCCCGTTGGCTGCGCACGTCGCTGGCACGGCTCCGACGCGCCCAACGCGCGCTGGCGCGTAAGACTAAGGGTGGCTCTAACCGCGACAAGCAGGCCCAGCGGGTGGCACGCCTGCACGAGCGCATCGCCAACCAGCGCAAAGACTTTTGGCACAAAATCACAACCAGATTGACCCAGACCTATGCGCTGATCGCGGTCGAGGATTTGCCCCTGGGGTTTATCACCCAAAACAGACGCTTGGCATTGTCTGCCCACGACGCCGGATTGGGGATGTTCCAAGCTATGCTGGACTACAAGGCTGAAAGAGCCGGTTGCGCCGTCGTAGCTGTGGATCCCAAGCGCACCTCGCAAGTCTGTTCCGGCTGCGGCAAGAGGGCCAAAAAGTCGTTGCGTCAAAGGTGGCATTCGTGTTCTTGCGGCGTCGAGTTAGACCGCGACGTGAATGCGGCCGTAAATATCTTGCACAAGGCCCGGTGCGGGCCGTTGGCCGTCAACGTGGACGCAGTAAGGTCGCGCGTAGGCCAAGAAGCTGTCTGCCTTTAGGCGACAGTAGTTCACTTAGAACAGGTGATACAGTTGCGCCAGCGGCAGTTTTTCCGCGGGTTCGCAGGTAATCTCCTCGCCGTCAACTTTCACCTTATAGGTCTCTGGATCAACCTCGATATTGGGCACCACATCGTTGAGCCGCATGTCGGCCTTGCCAATGTCGCGGCAATGCTCAACCGGCACGACCTCTTTCGCCAACCCGTACTCCCCCACCCGCTCGCGCGACGCCTGCGAAACAAAAGCCAGCGACGTCGGCCCAACCGCGTTGCCATAAGACCCGAACATGGGCCGAGGATACACGGGCTGCGGCGTAGGTATCGAAGCATTGGCGTCGCCCATCTGCGCGTAAGCAATCACTCCGCCTTTGATCACCAACTCGGGCTTGACGCCGAAAAAAGCCGGCTGCCACAACACCAAATCGGCCAGCTTGCCCGTCTCCACCGAGCCGATCTGGGCCGAGAGCCCGTGGGCAATGGCTGGATTGATGGTGTATTTGGCGACGTATCGCCGTGCGCGATAGTTGTCGGCACCGCCCGCATCTTCGGGCAACAAGCCCCGCTGCTGGCGCATCTTGTGCGCCGTCTGCCAAGTCCGGCACACCACCTCCCCCACTCGCCCCATCGCTTGGCTGTCCGAAGCGATAATCGACAGCGCCCCCAAGTCGTGCAAAATATCCTCGGCGGCGATGGTCTCCTGGCGGATCCGGCTCTCGGCAAAGGCCACGTCCTCGGGGATATTCTTGTCGAGGTGGTGGCAAACCATCAGCATGTCCAGATGTTCGTCTATGGTGTTGACCGTGAAGGGCCGCGTCGGATTGGTCGAAGAGGGCAGCACATTGGCCTCGCCGCAAAGCCGCATAATATCGGGCGCGTGGCCGCCGCCAGCGCCCTCGGTGTGGTAAGTGTGAATCGTCCGGCCTTTGAAAGCCGCCCGCGACGCCTCGACAAATCCCGACTCGTTGAGCGTGTCGGTGTGGATGCAGACCTGCACGTCGAATTCTTCGGCAACCGCCAGACACGCATCGATTGCCGCTGGCGTCGTGCCCCAGTCCTCGTGCAGCTTGAGGCCGCAAGCTCCAGCCTCAACTTGCGCCGCCAATCCTGGGCGCAACGACGAATTGCCCTTGCCCAAAAAGCCAAAATTGAGCGGCCAAGCATCGGCCGCCTGTAGCATCGTGCGGATGTAAAAAGCCCCTGGGGTACAAGTGGTGGCATTCGTCCCAGTCGCCGGACCGGTGCCGCCGCCGAGCATCGTGGTGATACCCGAAGCGATGGCCTCTTCAATTTGCTGCGGGCAGATAAAATGCACGTGCACGTCCAGGGCCCCAGCCGTCAAAATCAGCTTTTCCCCGGCCACCACTTCGGTAGTCGTGCCAACGATCATCTGCTCGGCAACGCCCGGCATAATGTCCGGGTTGCCAGCCTTGCCGATCCCGGCGATGCGCCCGTCCTTGACGCCAATGTCGGCCTTGTAAATGCCCGTGTAGTCGAGCACCAGCGCGTTGGTAATCACCAAATCCAGCGCCTCTTTTTGACTCGCGCCACTCTGCTGCCCCATGCCGTCGCGCAGCACTTTGCCGCCGCCGAACTTGCACTCCTCGCCGTACACAGTGTGATCCTGCTCGACCTCGACAATCAAATCCGTGTCGCCCAGCCGCACCCGGTCTCCCGTAGTGGGGCCGTACATATCCGCGTAAGCGCGTCGATCAATGCGCATGATTACTCCGCTCCTAAAAAGCCGCGCTCTTGCGCCCGCGTTAGCGCCGCCTGCTTGTTGTCGTCGCTCAAGGCCCCGCCGATCAAACCACTGCCGCCTTGGACGACGCGCTGGCCAGCTACGGCAACCAGCGTCACCGTCTTGGTCTCCCCCGGCTCAAAACGCACTGCAGTTCCCGAGGGAATATCGAGGCGAAAGCCATAGGCCCGCGCGCGGTCAAAGCGCAATTCGGCGTTGGCCTCAAAGAAGGGAAAGTGCGACCCCACCTGCACGGGGCGGTCGCCCATATTCGCCACTTCGAGTTCCACTTTTTCGCGGTCGGCGTTGAGCTCGAGTTCCTCATCCACCACCAGCGCTTCCCCAGGCGCGGCGCTGGACGCGTTGTCCGGCGACCACGTCTCTCCCACCCGCACCAGCCCCGACCCATAAAGCGCCAACTCGGCGTTGCCGCGCGTCCGGCAGATCGGCTGATGGACCGTCACTAGTTTGGTGCCGTCGGGGAACGTGCCCTCCACCTGCACCTCGTGGACCATTTCCGGCACCCCCGGCAACACATCTTCAATACCGAGCAACTGCTTGCCCTTGTCCATCAAGGTGGCAACCCGCTCGCCATCGCGGATAAATTCTAGCAACTGCGCCGCAATCAGCGCAGTCGCCTCCGGGTAGTTCAGCCTCAGACCCCGAGCATAGCGCTTCTGCGCCACAAACCCTGCGTTGTGCAATACTAGCTTGTCAATTTCCCTCGGTGCAAGCCGCATGAATCCTCCCTCAAAACGTCAGATGGGTCTTGATACTTTCATCCGACAGCTCGTCGGCTGTCCCCTGCAACAGAATACTGCCGCGGTCCATAAGAAAGAAGTGATCGGCGATCTGCCGCGCGAAGTCGAAGTACTGCTCGACCAAGACAATGGCGAACTCTCCCCGCTCCTTGAGCTGGAGCAATACCTTTTCTATCTCCAAAATGATCGACGGCTGGATCCCTTCGGTCGGTTCGTCCAGCATCAAGACCTTGGGTTCGCCGACCAGCGCCCGGGCAATGGCCAACTGCTGCTGCTGCCCGCCGCTCAAATTGCCGCCCATCCGCTCCTGCATGTCCGCCAACACCGGAAAGAGCGCAAACACTTCCTCGGGCACCTCGCCACCGCCCTCGCGCGCCTGCAAGCCGATCTCCAAGTTTTCTCGCACCGTCAACTGCGGAAAAATCTCGCGGCCCTGCGGCACGTATCCCAATCCCCGTCGAGTGCGCTTGTCAGCCGTCAGCGCCGTGACGTCCTCGCCGGCAAAAAATACCCGTCCCTTGCTCGGCACCAACAGCCCCATGATCGCCTTGAGCAGCGTCGTTTTGCCAACGCCGTTGCGCCCCATCACCGCCACAATTGAGCCGCCGGGAACCTGCAAGCTAATATCCCGCAAGATGCGGCTGCCCCCGTAGTGGATATCCAACTCCTCCACCGCCAGCGTGGTCTCAGCCGACTGCACTGCGCTCCTCCCGTTCCATGGCCGTTCCCAAATAGCACTCAATGACGCGCGGATCGTTCTGCACCGCTTCCATCGGCCCTTCGACTAAAATTCTGCCCTCGTGTAGCACCGTGACCTTGCGGGCGATTTGCCGCACGAATTCCATGTCGTGCTCAATGACAATCAGGGCGTGATCTTCGGCGAGTCCCTGGAGAATCTCTCCGGTGCGGAAAGTCTCCTCGTCAGTCATACCTGCCGCTGGCTCATCCACTAAGAAGAGCGTGGGATCCTGCAAGATGACCATGGCGATCTCCAACCACTGTTTCTGACCGTGCGACAGGGTACCGGCGACCTCGTCAAGCGCATCTTCCAGCCCCGTGCGCTCGGCCACCTCCTCAATCCGGCGGCGCTCGGCCGCTTGGAGCCGATAAAACAGCGAGGCAAAGACGCCGCGATTGGCCTTCACAGCCAGCATCAGGTTGTCGGCGACGGTCAGCGAAGTAAAAACCGTCGGCGCTTGGAACTTGCGACCCACCCCGAGATCGACGATCTCGTCCTCGCTCAGCTTGGTCAGGTCCTGATCCTTGAAATAGGCGTGTCCAACGTCGGGCCGCGCCCGGCCGCAGAGCACGTCGAGCAGGGTCGTCTTGCCCGCGCCATTGGGGCCGATAACCACCCGCAGCTCGTTTTGGGCGACCTCAAAGATGTCGATGTCCAACGCTTTGAAGCCGTCGAATGACACACTCAACTGCTGCACGTATAGATTGTCCATCGCCCAACCCGCGTTACGCAGCCACCAGCCGCTGGCGCAAACGCCCGACTATGCCAGCGACACCCTCGGGAAAGAACAGCACCACCCCAACAAAGAGCGCGCCGAGAAAGTAGAGCCAAGTGCCGGGAAATGCGCCGGTGAGAAAGCTGTAGAGCAAGTTGACTAGCACGGCTCCGACGATCGCGCCCACCAACGTCCCCCGGCCGCCGACCGCGGTCCACACCACGACCTCAATCGAAGCCTGCACGTCCATGCGCCCCGGCGTGATAATGCCGGTCTGCGGCACGTAGAGCATCCCCCCCAAGCCCGCCAAGGCGCTGGCGACGACAAAGACGAAGAGCTTGTAGCGGGTGATGTGGTAGCCGATAAAGCGCAGGCGGTGTTCGCTGTCGCGGATGGCCACCAGCAATTTGCCCAATTTGGAGCCGACGATATAGCGGCAGAGATAGTACGCCCCCACCAGCGCCGCACACGCCACCACGTAGAGCCCGCGCTTGGTCGCCGGCTCGGCCAGCTCAAAGCCCAGCAGCGTCTTGAAATCCGTCAGCCCGTTGGTCCCCCCCAACATGGTCTCGTTGCGCAGGAACAATAGCCACATCGCCAGCGCCAGTGCTTGGGTGATAATGGCCAAGTACACGCCCTTAATGCGGCTGCGGAAGGCGAGGAAACCAAAGACCAGCGCCGCCAATCCCGGCACTAACAGCCCGAGGAGCAAGGTCAGCGGCAGACTGTGGAACGGCTCCCAAAAAAGCGGCAGTTCCTCAACCCGGTTCCAGACCATGAAGTCGGGCAAGGCGCTACCGTACACGCCTTTCGTCC
>JAPPEG010000379.1 GCA_028875345.1 Gemmatimonadota bacterium | reverse complement strand
GCCTGATATACGGGGCGATAGCGATCGACGCCGAGGACGCGACGGCCTACTTGGCCGTCACCATTGCGGTTGGCGCTGCAGCAAGTGCGAATGTGCTGGATCAGGAAATTCTCGACATGCTTGGCGATCGCTTAGACGCTATCGTCGATCAGGCCAGCATCGCTCTATACGCCAGCGTCATAGCCATCCTCGTCAGAAGGACCATCAACCGGCTCAAGGGTTAACCATGACAGGCGGATGAGCGGCTGCAAGCGCAAGTCCGCCTCGATACCCGACCAGCCACGTACAGCGCGCGTTGCATCTGCGCAAGTAGGTGCAACGCGGCGTGGCTCGGTGTGTCTGTACGGCTAGACGGCTCGACGTCGTAGCCGACGATCATCCACGTCTCTCGCCAGCTCAACCATCACCTTAAGCGCCTCTTGCGAACTCGCCTCGTGCTCATCGGGATCCTGTTTCAGTCCCCACGATGAACCCATGATCTTGTCGCAGAAAGCACCCGCAAACATCCGCTCCTCGTTTTCCCCCAGCCCATCGCTAAAAACCGTCACCGCCTCTAACAAGATCTCCCGCTTCTCCGCAGCGGTCTCGCCGAATCCCATCGCATTGTTGATAAACCGGCCGACGTCCAGACACGAGGCTCCGATGACACCCTTCGGATCAATCGCCATCCAGCCGCGGTCTGCATCAGACAAAATGTTCCAGTGATGAAGATCGCCGTGTAGCAGTATCTGGGGCTCATCCGGTTCCATCAGGATTCTCATCATGGACTCCCCGCGCGGAATCTGCTCGATATATCCCCGCGACCGCTCGGGATCTTTACAGCTTCTAGCGTCCGCGAATGCACTTCGCATCCAATCCATAAAGTGCGGCAGTATGTGGTTTGACGGCGGCGGAGTCGCGTGTAACTCCCGGAGGATACGCGCCGCAATCTCACTTTGCTCGCGCGCGTTTCCAACAGAATCTAGCATCTTGCCCGGACGCAGTCGTTCGAGCAGCATGGCGTTGAGCGCTTTGTCGCAGTCGATGAGTCGGTTGATCCCACGGCCCTCGTAGATCGCCAACGCTTCCATCTCCGTGCTGAAATCGCCGTGCGGAACGCCCACCTTGAGCACGGCCTCTTCCCCATTTTCCATCTCGACATAGGCGATATAGTTGACCTTGATCTCCTCGGTCGGCCGGCCGAGTGTCAGACCCCACTTATCGCAGCACCGATTGAGAATGGACGGCAGTTCCTCAAGCCACGCCTCGCCTTCTTTGCCAAATTCTCGGGTAGCGTATCGCAGGAACCGCTCCGGAAACTGCGGGGTGTCAATCGGCATCCGTCGTTCTTTTTCTCAACGGGCTAGAAACATCTCTCCGGTGAAGGGCAAAGGCTTGTTTGGACGCTCGTAGTGAATCTGTTTAGGCGTCTTTTCGAGCCCAGCAGCCCACTGGTCGCGCCAGTCTTCATAGACGGTCTCCGAGGAGGGGTCGCGCCGGCTGCGGGCGACGAGACTGGGCCATTCAGGCCGCGGGGAAGGCTCGCCCGTTTTCTGGTAGCGCAGGTCCATACTCCAGCGCACGGCGTTGGTGTTATTCGGGCCCGAGCCGTGGGGCGTCAGTTTGTGCACGAACAGAACATCCCCCTTCTGCATGGGCAGGCTAACCCGCTCGGTCTGGGGCAGGTCCTGCCCGTACCTCCAATAGACCATGCGCCGCTGATGGACCCTAGGCTGGACCTGCAAGCAGCCGTTCTCTTCGGTTGACTCGACGAGGGGAATCCAGACCGTCACTTGGAGGATACCCTGTGCTTGTTGGGTGGTAAACACGGCATCCTGATGAAAGATGACGTCTGTTGACGGCATCTTTGGCCGGACGTGCGACACGGCATTGCAGGTAATTTCTGGACCGATGAACGGCTCGATCAGATCGACGAGGTTTTGGTTGCGCAAAAACTCAAAGGTGCCACGCCGACGGGTTTCCCCTATGTCGGGACAACCATCGACCTCGTCGCACTCTTTGGCCAGACACGCCAAGCGGCGCGCAAAAGGCTCGTTTTCGTAGAGGTTGGCGATCTTGCCTTGATCGTGTAGATCGCGGGCGATTTCATCGACGATGATATTGTGATCCTCGATGAGCGGCGCGAGATCGTCGTCGGTAAGTCCTCCTTTGATGATGACGTACCCTTCTTCCTCAAAAAAGTCGAGCTGTTGGCTGGTTACTTTCACGGTTGGTCTCCTTCCGTTCAATTTTCTTCCTGCCTCCAAGTCCTTTAATAACGACTCGACCGACGGGAGACAAGACTCGTCGGCCAGCGCACCTCGACTTGTAAAGGTCTTGGCTAGCCTCTACAATAAAAGGCTGCATTTCCTCTCAAACAAAGACCATGGCATGTTTGCGCTGATTTTTCTGTCGCTACTCGGCTCGATCTACGGCTATTCGGGCTGGCGGCTCATTCCCTATCTCCCGCCGCCCGCACAGATCGGTGCCGCACTAGCGCTGGTATTCCTGCTATTGACGCCCTTGTTGCTCTTTCGCCTGCGCTCCCGTCCACATCTGGCCTGGCTGACAGATCCCCTCGCCTGGGTAGCCTATCTCGGCATGGGCTTTTTCACCGTCTGCTCGACGCTGCTGCTTCTGCGCGATATCGGAGGACTGCTCTTGGGACTGATCTATCCAATCGACGCGGCGCTCAACGCCAGCATCGACTTGGCGACTTTCGTCCTAGCCGTAGTCTTGGTAAGCTATGGATACTACCAAGCCCGCCGCACGCCAGCGGTCCGCCGAGTCGATGTCCCTATCGCGGATCTCCCGCCCGCGCTAGTCGGACTGCGCATCGTCCAAATCAGCGATCTCCACATCGGCCCGACCATCAAAGCCCCTTTTGTCGAGCGCGTCGTCGCCCGCGTCAACGAATTGCAACCCGACCTAATCGCCTTCACCGGCGACCTCGCCGACGGGCCGGTCGAACGACTCGCCACACACACAGCCTCTTTAGCCGAACTCACCGCGCCGCTCGGAGTTTATTTCTGCACTGGCAACCACGAATACTACTCGGGCGTGGAAAGCTGGACTGAGCAGGCGCGCCGCCTCGGCTTCGACGTCCTGATCAACGAGCTACGCCAAATCGACTGCGGCGGCGGACGGATCGCCTTGGCCGGCACGACCGACTTCAGCGCCGGCGAGCTAGCCCCCGATCACGCCTCGGACCCGGCCAAGGCCCTTGCCGCGAGCGATGGTGCCGATGTGCGCATCCTGCTCGCGCACCAGCCGCGCAGCATAGAGGCTGCCAGCCAAGCCGACTGCCACCTACAACTGTCGGGCCACACGCACGGCGGCCAGTTCGTGCCGTGGAAGTACGCAATTCCCCTCCAACAGCCCTATGTCGCGGGCCTGCACAAATTTCGCGACACTTGGATCTACGTCCACCGAGGCACTGGCTACTGGGGTCCGCCGCTGCGGCTCGGTGCCCCTTCCGAGATCGCGCTTCTCACCCTGAGCCGGGACGGGTCCGCATGAAACCGCTTTTAACCTTCCGACGATAATTATCCCCTTGACACACTACGGATGACGCTTCTTATGTACACTATGCATCCGCGCCCATCCTTGGAGATGATCCATGCCTACCAGTGCTAGCCCCGTCCCATCCACAAACGGCCACACAGCTACCCAATTCCGCCTCATCGACTGCGACGTACATCACACCCTGCCCAATGAAAAAGCCCTCTTTCCCTACTTGCCGCGCCACTATGTCGAGCGCATTGAGGACTTCGGTTCCATGATGCCGCAGTTGGGCCATACCAATATGCCCAAACACGGCAACCGCCAAGAATTGTGGGAGGACCAAAAAACCAATCCAGCGGCCAATGTCGAAGTAGCGCGCCAAAGGCATCTCGACGAGTACGATATCGACGTGGCCGTGTTGACGGGCGGGCCGTACAGCGCGGCCGTGCATTCGGATTGCGATTATGCGGCGGCCTATTGCCGGGCCTTCAACGATTGGACCCTAGAGCATTGGGTGGGCGCGGACTCGCGCTTTAGATCCTCCATCCACATCGCCCCCCAAGACCCGCAGCTAGCCGTGGCGGAAATAGACCGCCTAGGCCCCAAGCCCGAGTGCGTCCAAGTGATGATGCCAGCTGGTTCGCGCCAGCCTTTTGGCCACCGCTTTTACCACCCCATCTACGAGGCCTGCCAGCGCCACAGTCTGCCGCTGAGCATCCACTTCGGGGCCGAGGGATCCGGCATTGCCGCGCCGCCCACGGCCGCGGGGTATCCCTCGCACTATCTGGAAATGCGCATGGCCCGGCCGCAGATCGCCATGGCGCATACGGTCAGCTTTATCTGTGAGGGCGTCTTTGAAAAGTTCCCCGATTTTCGCGTCCTCTTCGTCGAGCACGACGTATTCTGGGTTCCGGGGTTGATGTGGCACATGGATTCCGACTGGAAGGGCCTGCGCGATTATACGCCGTGGGTCAAGCGCCTGCCCAGCGAGTACTTGCGGCAGCACATTCGCTTTGGCACCCAGCCCATGATCCAGCCACCCACGCGCGACGATATGAAGCGCTTCTTGGAGTGGCTGCACGCCGATGAGGTCTTAGTTTTCGCCAGCGACTACCCGCACTGGGACTGGGACGAGCCAACGGGCTTTCTCGCCGATTTTGACGCGGACTATCGCCACCGCATCATGGCGCAGAACGCCGCGGAACTCTATGGCTTCTAAGCGCTATGTGGTCGCCCGAGCCAAGGATCTGCCCGCTGGTGCGCGCAAGATCGTCAGCGTGGGCAACCGAGAGATCGGCGTCTTCAACATCGGAGGCCGCTACTACGCCCTGCGCAATAGTTGTCCGCACAAAAACGGTCCCTTGTGCCGGGGCCGGTTGCGTCCTTTGGTCGTATCGCCGGGCGTGTACCAGATCGACTATCAGCAAGAGGGCTTAGTGCTCAAGTGTCCCTGGCACCAGTGGGAATTCGACTTGGCCACCGGGCAGGCGCTGTACGACGAGACCATGCGGGTGAAAACGTACGAGGTAGAACGCGAAGGGGAGGAAGTGGTAGTGTACGTGGAGTGATGTTAGTTGCGGAACGGTCCTATTAGCCGATTGTAATCCACCGATACCCTTGTTAATTTGCACGCCTCACTAGGAGAGACAAATGACCACAGCCCCGTCCGTTACCCAGCTCCACAAAGCACTGGACCAAGAGCAGATTGACCAATTCCGCCGCCGCGGCTTCATCATCATCGGCAAGCTGTTAGACGACGACCTCGTCGCCTTGCTGCGCGATGAATACGACCGCCTCTTTGCCGAGGCGCGCCAAAACGGGCGCTTCCGCAACCTGTCCATCAGTGACACCGACGACCTCGACGAAAAGAACAGTGCCGACGAGCAGATGTTGCAGATCATGCAAATGTGCGAGCGCAGCATCCACTTCCGGCAACTGCTCTACGACACCCGCATCCTCGACATTGCCGAAGATCTCATCGGCCCCAATATCCAGCTCTTCCACGACCAAGCCCTCTACAAACCCGCCCACCACGGCGGCCCTGTCTTTTGGCACCAAGACAACGCCTACTGGAAATGTATGCCGGCCAACTTGGTTAGCTGCTGGATGACGCTCGACGACGTCGATGAAACCAACGGTGCCATGCACTTGCTGCCCGAATCGCACCTGACACCCGTCGGGCACGAGCGCTCAGAGCAGACCAGTGCCTTGCTCGACTACGGCGACCAAGTCGATACAGCCCAAGCCGCCGTCATCAACCTACCCGCCGGCGGCGCGCTCTTCCACCACTGCCAAACCCTCCACTACACCCCACCCAACCAAACCGATCGCCAGCGCCGCGCCTTTGTCATCCACTTCATGCCTCCCGGCACGCGCTCGGCGCACACCGGACAATTCCTCGAAGTGTCTTTTGGCCGCCCCATGCTGCGGATGCGCGTCTGAGCGTCTATACGGAGACGAGGCCGCCTGGTTTCGTTGACGAAATCATAGACGATTCCGAAATTTAAAGACGTACCCGACGAAGGCATAAGCGGGCCATCCGGCATACGCTACCGCGCCTTGGAGATCACGATGACCGTCATCCACACAACCGACGATCTGATCCGCCTGCTGAACGAAAACGACGAGTTCCGCCAAGCCGTTCGCCGCCACGTCCTGAGCGACGAGCTGATTCAGCTACCCGAGCGGCTTGCCAAGTTCGAAACGCATGTCGAGGACTTTATTGGCGAGCAGCGGCAGTTCAATAAAGAGCAGCGGCAATCCAATAAAGAGCAGCGGCAGTTCAATAAAGAGCAGCGGCAATTCAATCAGCGCATGGAAAATTCTATAGGCGAATTGCGCGGCAACACAGCGCGTCAAGTGGTCAGTACGCACTTCATAGAGATTGCCGAGGGTATGGGATTCCGGTGTAAGGGCATTCTAATGAGAGCAGACCTCGTTCAAATGCTCACCCATAGCGAGAGGGATGACATTCCCCATGGCGACCGACAGAGCTTCTTCCGCGCCGATCTGGTCGTCGAGGCCACGGACTCAGATGGAGCTATGCACTACATCGCCGTAGAGGCTTCCTACACCGCCGACCAACGCGATACGAGCCGCGCCCAGCGCAACGCTGCCCTACTCACTCGGTTCACTGGGCACCCAGCCCACGCCGCCATTGCCAGCGTCCGCAACGTCCACGAAATCCAGTCCCTGATTGACGACGGCACGGTGTACTGGCACGCTCTCGACCCCGCCGACTTCACACCTGAGTAGTCTCGTTCCCGCCGCACCACCTGCGGCACCTTCCCTAGAGCCGCTTGTCTAGAAGGCGGAGCTACGCCTAGACAGCAGCTAGCGTCAGGCCAAATAGCGCTCGGGGCTTGCCACGACCTCGGCCAGCAGAGTATCGACGTACACATCTATGGCAAAAAGTCGGCACGGAGACGCGCCGACGAGCCCCCGTGTCAGCGGACCAGTAGCGTCCCAATACTCCCCCAGACGCGGGCGGTCCAAGGCGGGATAGGCGGCTTGGGGATCGGTTCGGCGCAAGTGATGCCAGTAGAGCACTTCGACCAGATGGATGTAGGTAGAAGTCTGGTAATCGACGCCCAGCATGAGAATCTTGCCGCCGCGTCGATAGGCGCGGAACATGGGCGAGTGAGTGCCGTAAGTCCGTCCCCAAGGAGCCAGATCCCAAGGCGACGTATAGCCTTCTTGGCGTAAGTGATCTGCGACAAAATCTGCCGCCCCACGCCCTCGCGCCGCTACCGAGTGAGAGTAATGATCCGAACGATACGTATCGGTTAAGCAACGAAAGAACTCGCTCAGCCACCCTACGGTCGAAGGAGTAGTCGCCCAGTCCCAGCGCCGCGCTCGTTCGCGCCGTTCTATCAGGTGGAACGAGGGCATCAGAATAAGCCCGTCAGGATCGACTGCGGCTTGAAGCGCATCAACTACAGTCTGCGCTCCGCCAGCGACAGGCCCTAGGCTTTTGAACGAGGAATGGATAAAGAGCATATCCCCCACTTCGACGCCGAGGGCTTCTAAATGGCTCTGTAGGTCGGCTTGGGTGTAGGCGTCCATCGCAATGTGCGGCTAGGCTTTGTCCAGACGTATCTTGGTCAACCCCAGTTTTTTTAGTTGAGCATGCAGACGGCCGACGTAGTATTCGAGCACCATGTGTTGATAGCCGTTGCGGGTCACGAGCCGTCCTCCTCCAGGACGAACTGGCGGTCGCCTTCCGAGTAGGCCACGATCATATCCGCGTCTTCGGGGCCGAGGCTAATTCCGTTGTGGAAAACGCCGGCTGGAATGGCGAGCGTGTCGCCAGCTTCCAGCGTAAAAGACTGATCGCCCAAGCTGTGCTCTACGCGGCCGGCGAGCAAATAGAGCACTTCTTCGCAATTGGGATGAGAATGTCGCGGGTTGGCTTGACCAGCTTTGAGGACGACGCGGCCCAACGTGAGGCCCTCGACATTGCCCTGCGGACGGCCCGCCAACCAAGTCAGGTGGCCCCACGATTCATCTACGCGATTCTGGTGGCTCTCGGCGGCGCTGAGAAGGGGGTTCGACATTTTGTTTAGGCTCCGGTTAGAGGTGAAAAACGATAATGCAAAAAAGGCACCGAGCCGTCCAGCAGCGACCTCTTATTAGGACCTATTCCTCTGCCCTATAATCGGCGCTCCTTACCCACCTAAGCATTTGATGATCGCCTTTTTTGACGGACCTCCAGCCGTTGGTCATATTACCCGCCCATGAATTCCATAGCCCCCCAAGCCCTGTCAGCCCTGACCGCTCTCCTTGGCCCGCGCCTGAGTGAGACCTCTGAGGTCCGCCATGCCCACGCTGCCGACGCCTCCTACCACGCCCCACAACCGCCGCAGGCCGTAGCCTTTCCCACAAGCGTTGACGAAGTAGCCCAAATCGCCCAGATCTGCACCGCGCACCAAGTGCCAATCGTGCCCTTTGGCACCGGCACGGCCGTCGAAGGCGGCATTGTCGCCGTGCGCGGCGGCTTGTGCGTCGATCTCTCGCGCATGAACCGCATCCTCCGCGTCAGCGCCGCCGACATGGACGCCACAGTCGAAGCCGGCGTCACCCGCCAACAACTCAACGAACACCTCCGAACACAAGATACCGGCCTGCACTTTCCAGTCGATCCCGGTGCCGACGCCTCCTTGGGCGG
>JAPPEG010000254.1 GCA_028875345.1 Gemmatimonadota bacterium | reverse complement strand
TGGTGTTGATCTCGACGAAGCGGTCTTGATCATCGGGCATGTCCTCTTCGGCGAAGATCGCCTCGACCGGGCACTCTGGCTCGCAGGCACCGCAATCGATGCACTCGTCCGGGTCGATGTAGAGCATGGGTTCGCCTTCGCCGTCGATCGGATGGATGCAATCGACCGGGCAAACCTCGACGCAGGCCTTGTCTTTGACGTCGATGCAGGTTTCAGTGATGTAGTAAGCCATGGGTTCCTCCGAATAAGGTGCTATTGTTTCATTGCTTCTCTGATTATAGAGGCCACTTTGTCCCTGTCAAGCGGCGAGATTGCCCAGCAGGGTCGCCGTGTCGGCGTCGGTTTGGCAGCGTATTCTCAGATTGAGGCGCAGTTGGGGGGCACCGTCGCGTTCTACTGCGTACTCGGCACCGGCGAAGAGTTGGGCGAGTACCGGGTCGAGGGCAGCCCGTAGGGTGTTTTCGCCGTGGTCGTCGTTGGTTGCATTGAGGCGGTCGTTGGCCACTATGAACACGTCGCCGCTGCGGAATTTGACTTTGCCCGCTAAGCTAGGCTCTTCTTCGAGGCGTCGGCAGGCGGCGAGTGCCGCTTTGAAGGCGTTGGCAAGCCGCTCGGTCAGGTCTCCGTCTGCAGGTTGTTTGCGCGAGTAGAGCAAACCCATCTCGGCGCTGTGGTTGTCGAGGCTGTAGTTGGCTTCGTGGCCGACGAGCAGGGTCTGGGGCCCCTCATCTAGATGGCTGTAGTCGGCCACGTCTATGAGGACTTCGTCTGGGGTTGTCGGGATCCAGCTATTGAAGATGCGAAAAGCCTCTTCGGCCGATAGGGACGCGGGATCTTCGAGATAGAATTTGACGTTGATGCGCTGTAGAGATTCCATAGAGACTCAAGCGGTAGTGCCGGCGGGGACGGCGATTTTGTCGTAGCAGGTGTACGCACCTTCGATGAAGAGTTGCGCTTCCTCGATAAAGCGGTGGACTTGCACCTTGGTCAATTCGCTCGGCGGGTTCTGATGCGCGGCGAAGAGGTAGTTGGCAAATTTCGGCGAGAACAACTCGCTGTCGTAGAAGCGCGCACGAAATTCGGCCACCACTACCTCGGGCGTTTCCGGTACGTCGTAGAATTGCTCTTTGACTAGGGCGCGGGCCGAGCGCAGCATGGCGTTCAACGCACCCTGCCAAGCGGTTTCTAGCTGGCCTTCGTCAAAGGCGACTTGCGCTTCAAAAACCTCGCGCTCGGCTGCGGCGATTTCCATGGTCGTGATGGAAACGACTTCGCCAGCGCACTCGCCCTTGCCGAGGTCGTCCATGGTAAACTCGCGGGTGTCGCCCCAATCTTGGTAGTACCAACTGTTTTCCTCGTGGGACGGCACTTGGGTCAGATCTTCGAGCATGGCCTTGACTTCGCGCTTGCCGATGCGAGTGATGAAGTCCTTGAAGGTCTCGTCCTCGGCGCGCTCGGCGACAAAGTGCTGGGCCAAGCGGGTGACGACTTCGGGGATGTTCTTGGAGGGTACGGCACCCGTGGCCAAGCCGAAGGAGCCGGCGTTTTCCCGCCATTGGCCGCCCAAGACGACCTGAAAGTGCGGCACGGTGATGCCGTTGATCTTGCGGCTGTTGCCGTAGAAGCCGATGTCGGCGGCGTGGTGTTGGCCGCAGGAGTTGAAGCAGCCGCTGATCTTGATCCGCAGGGCCTCGATGGCCTCGTTGAGCTGGCCGTTTTCCTCACTGAGACGATTGCGCAACTCAGCGGCTAGGCCGCGCGAGGAGGCAATGCCTAACTTGCAGGTGTCGGTGCCGGGGCAGGCCGTCACGTCGGCAATGGTTCCGGCGCCAGACTCGGCGAGGCCGAGGGCCACGAGCTCGTCGTAGAGATGCGGCAGATCGGTTTCGCTGACCCAGCGCAGGACGAGGTTCTGCTCGACGGTGGTGCGGACGGTTTCGCGGACGTAGCGCCGGCTGATGGCGGCCAATGCGCGCAGTTGGCTAGAGGTGATATCGCCCAGCGGCAGAACCACGGTGGCGACTGCATAGCCTTCTTGGCGTTGAGCATAGACGTTGGTGCGGTACCATTCGGCGAAGCCTTCACTCGCGGTTGCGCCGTTGAGAGCTTGGCCCGGCTTGAGGGGCTGCTCGTCAGTGGCGTTCAGGTCGTCGAGAAACGCGGTCCAGCTCCGGTCTTCGGGCAGGATGGCGCGTTCCTCCAATACCAAGCGGCGGAATTCCTCAATGCCGAGCTTGGCGACCAAGAATTTAATGCGAGCGCGATTGCGGTTCTTCTTTTCGCCAAGGCGGGCAAAGACGCGGGCGATGGCCTGGGCGATGGGCAGCAATTCCTCGGCGGGTACGAACTCGTCGAAGAGCTGGGCTTGGTGTGGCACCGCGCCCAAACCGCCGCCGACGTAGAGCTTAAAGCCGCGCTTTTCCTCACCGTCGATGGTCTTGACCACGGCGATGCCGCCGAGGTCGTGCATGTTGGTCAGGCCGCAGGCTTCGTGTTGGCAGCCGGAAAAGGCGATCTTGAATTTGCGCCCGAAGTCTTGGCAGTCGGGATGCCCGAGCAGGAAGCGCATGAGGGCTTGGGCATAGGGGGTTACGTCAAAGGTTTCCGTGCGGCAGACGCCGGAGAGGGGGCAGGCGGTGACGTTGCGCACTGAGTTGCCGCAGGCCTCGCGAGTGGTGATGCCTACCGAGGCTAGGCGGCGCATCAGGTCGGGCGTGTCTTCGAGGTGGACGAAGTGGATTTGGAAGTCTTGGCGCGTGGTGACGTGCAGGATTTCCTCGGAGTACTCTTCGGCCACGTCGGCCAGCACTTCCATCTGTTCGGCCGTCAGCCCGCCGAATGGGATTTTGATCCGCATCATGCCCGGGGCGTGCCAGACTGTGTCTGGCCCCTTGGTCTGATGCTCGGGGAAGAGTAGCTGTTGCGTCTGGGTGCCGTCGTAGCGCTGGCCGTTGTCGTAGCGCTGGCCGTACACGCCGCGGCGCAACCGCGTTTCGGCGAAGAGCTTCTCCTCCATCTTGCCCTGCTTGCGCAGGTGGATCTGGGTCTCGAAGGCGTCGATTTCGCCGGCTAGCTCAGCGGACATTTGCCCGGCTAGTTTTTCTTTCCAACTGCTTGCTGTGCCCATGCCTAAAACCGCCTCTGTGTGGTTGGCGTCCAATTAAACCATATTAACATTATAGATTTACAAGAGACTGTCAAGATGAGTCGTCCGCTAGTTTTTCGCGCAGATAGGTGCGGATTTGCGCTCCCCATTCCGGGTCGTCGAGCGCGTAGTCGATAAAGCTCGCAAAATAGGATAGGTGGTTGCCAATGTCGCAGCGCTGCTCGTCTGCGCGCAAGCGCACGGCGCGCACCGGATCACCGGCGGCGATTAGGGAGGCAATGGCGTCGGTGAGATATACCTCGCCGCTCGGCGAGGGTGCGGTGGCGCGGATGTGGGCGAAAATGGCTGGAGAGAACACGTAGCGCGCGCTAACGGCTAAGCGACTAAGGGTTTGCGTGGGCGTTGGTTTTTCGAGGATGGCGGTCAGCTTGGAATCTTCGGCTGTGGCTACTTCGGGCACCAAGATGCCGTAGTGGTGCATCCGGTCTTCGGGCACTTCGTACGCGCCGATGGTGCAGGCGGCGCAATGGTGCAGGTGCGAGGCGATCATTCGCTGCAACAAGGGCTGGCCGCTGCGCGTGCGCACGATGCTGTCGCCAAAGGCCACGACGAAAGGCTCGCCAGCGGCAAAGGCCTCCCCGGTCGCGACCGCAGTCCCGGTGCCGGGGGGCGGGGGTTGAAGCGTGAAGAAAAACTCGATGCCGCGCTCGCGATAGCCAAAGTGGCAAACTGCTGCGCCGCTGTCGTCGAAGTGATTCTCGATCGCGCTTTTGTTGCGTCCGGTGACGAAGAGGATTTGGCGGATGCCAGCGGTTGCGAGCTCTTCGACGACGTGGTGGACGACCGGCAGACGGCCCACCGGCAGCATTTCCTTGGACAGGGATTTGGTCGTGGGCAGGAGTCGGGTGCCGAGGCCGGCGACCGGCACGATGGCTTTGGCGATGTTCATGGGATGGGCTCTCGCAAAAAATATGGTTGTGCTGCAGGTGTTTGACAAGCAGTAGCTGGCGCGATATTATGGGCGATCCACCGGTAAAAGAGGAGTTGTTCCTATGAGTGAGGAGCGGCGTTATCCCGCGCTCAGCGAGGACATGCAGGCGCGCGGTTTGGGGGCTATGCTGCGGATTTTTGGCCCGGGTGCCATCATCGCCTCGGTGACGATTGGCAGCGGCGAGACGGTCTTTGCCTCGCGGGGCGGCGCAGTGTTTGGCTACGCCCTGTTGTGGTGCTTTATCGGCGGCGGTTTGATGAAGTTCGTCCAAGTCTATACGGCGGCGCGCTACATGACCCTGACGGGGGAACATCCGCTCGAACGCTGGAAGTTTTTGCCTGGGCCGCAGGGCTGGGTGGTGTGGGTCATGGCGGTGCTGACCGTGCTTTGCTTCCCGCTGTGGCTGTCGGGTCTGCCCAAGATGCTCGGCGGGCTGACCGTGTGGATCTTGGGCTGCGAGGGATTGGCGATATGGGGCGATCCTCGCGTGTGGGGCACGGCCTTTGTCGCCTTGGCCATCGCCATTACCATGGTCCAGAGCTATGGCGCGCTGGAGAAATTTCAGACGGTGGTCGTCGGCGTCCTGCTGTTGTCGATCCTGACGGCTGCGGCGGCTGCGCAGCCCGACTGGCTGGCGGTGCTGATAGGTTCTATCGTGCCGACCATGCCAGCGTATGATCCCTGGCTGATTAGCAAATATCCAGCGGTGGCGGCGCGCTCGGCTTGGGTGGAGTTGGGCACCTATCTGGGTGCGATCGGCGGCGGTACGCAGGACTACTTTGGCTACATCGGCATGTTGCGGGAGAAGGCTTGGGGCCTGCTGGGCCGCAAGGTGGAGGCTGGCGAGGAGGGCGTGGCCATCGCAGCCGACGATGAAAATATCGCCCGAGGTAGGGCTTGGTTGCGAGGTCCATTGGTGGACTCAGGGGTGTCTTTTATCTGCGTGGTGATTTTTACCATGGCCTTTGTGGTGCTCGGCGCGGCCGTGCTCCGCCCCCAGCACATCGTGCCGGAGGGGATGCAGCTACTGTCGGTGCAGGCCGATTTTCTCACGATTCTGCATCCAGCCTTGGTCTATCTGTACCAACTGGGCGTGTTCACTGCGTTTTTTGGCACCATTATGGCCGCGTACGAGCTCTATACGCGCACTACCCACGAGTGCTTGCGGCCCATCGTCCAGCGGGTGCGCGAGGTGCCCGTGGGTCGGCTGCGGCCGTGGGTGGTGGGATACTGCGGTATTGGCGGCGTTGCCATTATGTGGATGGGCGGCAATCCGGTGTCAATTGTGACGCCAGCGGCGATCTTCGGCGGGGTTCTCACCTGCGGTTTGTGGTGCTTGCTGATGGTGTGGACCGACCATCGCTTCTTGCCAGCACCGCTGCGCATGGGGTGGCCTTTGCGGGTGATCAACTTGATCAGCGGCGTCTTCCTCACAGGCTGGGGCTTGCGCGGTGCTTTTGACTTCTTCGTGGGATGAAGCGGCTTGCGCGTCTCCGATGACATCTGGGCGCAGGTCGAAGCCGTATTGCACAGCGGCACCCGGCTGGCCTTGGCGACCACTGGCGGGGGCAGCGAACTCATTAGCTGGCTCTTGAATCACCCTGGCGCCTCGCGTGCGGTCGTCGAAGCTCAAGTGCCCTATAGCGAGCGAGCGCTAGCGGCGTATTTGGCCGCGGCGGGGCCGCATGGGGCCAACGAGCAAACGGCGCGGGATATGGCCGGGCGAGCCTTTGTAAGAGCCGCTTCCTTTGCCGAGCCGGGGCAGGGCTGCATCGGCGTGGGCTGCAGTGCGGCCTTGGCGACGAGCAGGCTGCGGCGCGGCGCGGATCGGGGCTGTATTGCGCTGCGCTTGGAGTGCGCCTATCGCTTGTACACTCTGCACTTTGACAAGGGCGCAGCCGATCGCTTGGAGCAAGAGGAGGTTTTGAGCCGCTTGGCCTTGGAGGCCATAGTGGAGGCTTGCGGCGGCCCGGTCGCTGGTGCATCGCTGCCGGACTACGCGCGTCTTGCGCGGCGCGAGCTGGCGTTGGACGATCCGCTGGGCTTGCTGTTTGCGGGTGAGTTGGACGTCGTCGAAATGCGTTCCGATGGGGTGATCGCGCCCGAGGTCGAGCGCGGGCAGCGTCTGTTCTTGTCCGGGTCCTTCAACCCGCTGCACGAGGGGCACGAGCGGCTCGCAGTCGTAGCGGGACAGCTTAGTGGCCGGCGACCGAGTCTGGAACTATCCATTGAAAATGTCGATAAGCCGCCCCTGCAGAGGAGCGAGGTAGAGCGGCGCTTGGAGCAGATGCGCGGTCGCTTTCCAGTGGTGATGACGCGGTCGCCGACCTTTTTGCAGAAGGCCCGGCTCTTTGGCGGTTGTCATTTCGCGCTGGGATACGATACGGCCGTGCGGCTTTTGCAGGGCCAGTACTACGAGGAAGGGGAGCAGGGTGTGGCTGCGGCTTTGGAGGAATTTGCCGCTGGGGGCTGTCGCTTTTGGGTGGCCGGGCGGGTGGATGGAGATGCGTACCGAACCTTAGCGGATATAGATGTACCTGCACAGTACGCGGATCTTTTCGCGTCGGTGCCCTTTAGGATGGATATCAGCTCTACGGAACTCCGCGCTCGGAAGGATTAGGACGATGACCGAAGAAGAATGGGAAGAGCCTGAAGCAGTGGAAGTGCCCATCGACGGCACACTGGACTTGCACACTTTCCATCCACGCGACCTCAAAGAGCTGTTGCCCGACTATTTGGATGCCTGCCGCCAAGCGGGCATTTTGCAGGTGCGCGTTATCCACGGCAAGGGCACGGGCCAATTGCGGCGCTCGGTCCACGCCATTTTGGGCCGCTTGCCCGAGGTGGAATCATTCCGCTTGGCAGGGGAAGGTGGTGGCGGTTGGGGGGCGACCTTGGTCTGGTTGTCGCCGCTCGACGTTTGACTATACTAGGCCCCAGATTTTTCTGATTTATCCCAGTAGCTATATAGCTGTAACAAGATTGTAACAATCTACGGCAAACGTTATACTTTAAAGGGGTTACAGACTCCTGTGTGCCATTCAGAAGCGCGTAAGGCTGGAATCTCGGTCGCTATCAGAGAATCGGTTCTCACCATGGAATACCGTCCTACCGGCATCCTTTTCAAGCTACTGCAATCGCTGCAGATAGTCCCTCCTCTGTCAATCCTCTTCTTGCTGCTGTCCGTGTGCTCAACCAGCGCGCAGGATGTTTTTACGGTCGGTGGCGACGAACATCCTTGGCGCGATTCTGGCACAACTCCCGGGGGTGTGATTGATTTTGTCGAGCAATTGGGAACTATCGAGGATGCCAACGGCGAAAAAGTGTTCGCCGTTGGCATGGATTCCCTGCAAAACTGGATCATGCCGCTGCGCTTGCGCTCTGATTTCAACATTTCGCTCGGCGTTCTCGAGCGGGGAGGTTCTATAGATATTCCGGGGCTAGATGCTAGCCAGAAAAGTCCAGAGCAATTGGAGGGCATGCTCAATGGCGACCACCGAGTGGCTTTTGATCGCAAGTTCGTGGCCGGCCGCATCGTGCGCAACAACGGCGTCACCATTCGCATTGACCTCGGTGCGCGCTTTGGCGTGGACCGAATCGTGTTCTATCCGAGGATGACAGAGTCGTTTCCCTTTGGCAACGAATTCATGCGGGGGTATGAGTTGTTCCTCAACGACGGCTTGCCGCAAAATCTCTATGCCAGTGGTCAGCCCATTTTTACTTCGCCGGTGCAGCGCGACTCAGACAACCGCGAGGCCAAAGTAGATGCACAGATCAACCCCCAATTTGTCCGCTTTCTGCAACTCAAGTCGATTACCACGCTCGGATTTGAAGTTGACGAGATAGAGGTGTACGGCAGGGGATTCGTACCGACGGCCAGCTATGTGTCCAATGTGCTAGATCTGGGCGAGGAGGTAGTCTGGGGACGAATCGCTTGGAGCGAAGTGGCTGCGGGCAATAGCGCGGATTCCAAGATAGAAATCCGCGTGCGCAGCGGGCAGGATACGACGCCCGATGTCTTTTTTCGCAATGCCAATATAGGTGGTCGGCAACCCGAATACGTGCCTACCGACAGCGAGGGCAACGCGCTGACCAAGGAAGCCTTTGAAAAACTGGCGAAGAACCAGCAGGGGCCCGTCAAATCCGATACCGACAACGGTTGGGTCCAGTGGCAACTGGTTGACAATGGGGATCCTCTGACGGTGCCGGCACCACGGCGTTACTTCCAGTTCCGCATCGATTTCACCAATCTGAGCTTGGATGCTAGTCGCGCTGTCGCCGACTTGGGCTTTGAGTTCGCACGGCCCCCGGTTGATCGCATTGTCGCCGAGGTGGGGCCACCGCGGACCGAGATTGGGAAACAAACGACTTTTACATACTTCGCCCGCATCACCAATACTACGGGCCGGCCGGGATTCACGCGCTTTGAAATCGAAACCCCGGCCCGCATCGCGGCCCTCCATTCGGTAGAAATCCAAGATGGGTCGGGCAATCGCCTAGATGGAGCTGAGTTCGGCGGCGACTTAGCCGGTGTGTCTTTGCCCCTGCGCGTCGGATCGTTCTCTATTGAGGCGGTGGAGG
>JAPPEG010000272.1 GCA_028875345.1 Gemmatimonadota bacterium | reverse complement strand
GTCTTTGTGCATTGACATATACTATACGCAACCACGGGGTTGCGTGTCAAGAGGCAATTTCCTAGGCTGGCAGGAACCACATCCCCAGCTATCGGCGGGATTGGGCGAAAACTTGGAGCTAGTGGACGAGTTGGAATATATCGGTTGAGGCCCAAGGCGAAACAAGCTGCGGTACTTGCGGCGCAGATGCACCTGTGAGTTTTATTGATAGCAGGTATTTTACCTAAAAGATTTACCAGACCCGCGATGCAGGTCAACAATCCGCTTCTACAAGAGGGATGCTGAAGATGGCTAAACGGGAATTGCAGGGACAGGCTCCTTCGCGCGACGAGCGCTTTGCGCAACGGGTTGCGCATCTGCTTCAGCCCGAAGGCATGAAAACCGAATACTACCAATACGGGATCGAGGTTGTGGACGGGCATCAGGCTTGGGCGCTCTTTTGTGCCAGCGGCGCTGGTGATCTGGCGCGGGTCAGCGCGTTACTCGACCGCGATCCCAAGTTGGTCAATGCCCAGTACTGGTACCAGTTCCCCATCCACATGGCGGTGCGCGAGGGCCATGCCGAGGTGGTTCAGCTACTGTTGCAGGCCGGGGCCGACCCGGGGCAGTCGCGCTATACCTATAATTCGTGGGACAAGTTGCTAGCCATCGCCGAGGAGCGCGGCTACGGAGAAGTGCAGGCGCTGCTGGTGGCGGCGATGCGCGAGCGCTTTGGCTACGATCCGGGTTTTGTCGCGCTGGCCGAGGCGACCAAAGGCCGCGACCGGGCGCAGGTCGAGGCGGTGCTGGCCAAGCATCCCGACTTTATTCGCGCCGCCGATGCGTTGGGCAATGGGCCGCTGCACTGGGCGGCGCTGACGCGGCAAAACGACTTGGTGGATTTCTTTGTCGCACGGGGAGCCGATCTCGAAGCACGCCGCGCTGATGGCCAGACGCCGCTATTGATCTCGCTCAATGGCGACTACTGGTTTCGGACGCGCGATCTGCCGGCGGAAGCGCCGCGAGATTCGTGGGTTGTTACCCGTCATTTGCTCGCTTGCGGCGCGGAGTACGCTCTCAGCATTGCCTGTGCGGCTGGCGATGAAGATCGCGTCAATGAAGTGCTGGTGGCCGATCCGGCTCAGGCCCGTACTCTCGATGGCGGACGGCGCAGTCCGCTGTCCTATGCCGCTCGCAACGGCCATACCCGGATCGTCGAAAAATTGCTAGATTTGGGTGCCGATCCCAACCAGCCCGAAGAAAACGCGTCGCGCGGCAGGGCACTCTTTGAGGCTTGCGCGGGCAACCATTTGGAGACAGCGAAACTGTTGCTCGAACGCGGTGCCGATCCCAACGCCGGGGTGGACTCTTCGGGCTCTTGCCTGACCATCGTCGAGTTCAATCACGGCAAGAAAGGCCAACAAATGCAGGCTCTGTTGCGCGAACACGGTGCCGTGATGCCGCCTTATGCCATGGACGACGCGGCGCTGGAACGGGCGATGCGCGAGGGAGATGCTGTTATTTCGCACTCACAATTCCTGCACGAGCTGATGGGCCGGGACAATCCCGCGCTCGTTGGCGTCTTCTTGGCAACTACGCCGGATGTAGGCGACCTGTTCCAACTGACCGACATCTGGGGCGGCAACTATCCTTCAGACCCCGATACAATTCGCGCCTTGGCCGACCGCGGCCTCGACCTGCACCGCGCCAATTGGATCGGTCGCACCTTTCTGCACGGCTGTGCGGAAAAGGGCGATGTTGCGGCGGCTCGCGTCTTTTTGGAGTTGGGAGCCGATATAGAGGCGGTCGAATTGGAATACGGGGGCACGCCTTTGGCCGCTGCGACGCGCAAGGGGCAAGCGGAAATGGTGCGTTTTCTATTGGAACAAGGAGCCGATCCCGCCGCGCCAGCCAAGTCGCCTTGGGCGCAGCCGCTTTATTGGGCGGAGAAGGAGGGACACGAAGAAGTGGCGACGTTGCTCAAAGAGTGGCGGCGGGACGGATAGCACGCATTTCGCCTCCTATTGATGCGCTCGGTTAATCAGCACGGCACTCAAGATCAACGCTCCCCGCACCACGAGCTGCCAGTATTCGCTGATGTTCATCAGCGTCATGCCGTTGACCAAGATGCCCAAGAACACCACGCCGATCAGGGTGCCGCGTATCTGACCCTCGCCGCCCATCAGGCTAGTGCCGCCGATGATGACCGCGGCGATTACGTCCAATTCCCACCCTCTAGCCGTCGTCGCCGCACCGGACATGATCTCAGCCGACTGCATGATGCCGGCCAATGCCGCTAAGAAGGCGACAATTGCCATGACGGTGATCTTGATCTTGCCGACCTCAATGCCGCTGAGTCGCGCGGCCTCGGCATTGCCACCCACGGCGTAGATCGAGCGCCCCAGCGTAGTGTAGCCCATCAGGAAATGCGTCGTCAGAAAGACCAGCGCGAAGATTAGTGCCGGAAAAGGCACTCCGAGGAGATAACCGCCGCCCAAGAAATTGTACCATTCGGGAAACGGCGTCAGCGGAAAACCTCCGGTGATGAGCTGCGCCGAGCCGGTTAAGACCGTCATCCACGCTAAGGTGATGATAAAGGTCGGCACCCCGAAGCGCACGCGGATAAACCCGCTCAGGGCCCCGACGCTTAGGCCGACTAGCATGGCCGCTAGCATGGCTGCGGGCACTGCCAACTCTACCGCTAGCCCAGCCCCGGCTAAGTGCTGCGTCAAATAGGCGGTTAGACAACCGGCAAAAGCCACTGCCGATCCCACACTCAGGTCGATCTCCCCAGAGATGATGACCATCGTCATGCCAAAGGCGATAATGCCCTGCATGGACACGTTGCGCAGCACGTTGAGCAGATTGTCCACGGAGAAAAACCCCTCGGCCTCAAACGCCAAGATCGCACAGAGGACGAAGAGAATGATCTCCATAATCGAGCGCTTTACCCACGCCAAAAGCCGTTCACGCATTGCGGGCCGTCCCCATGCAGCGCAGTGCCAACTCATCGGCGCTGATTTCTCCGGGCCGCACTTGGCCCTCGATCCGTCCCTCGCGCATGATTAAGATCCGGTGGCAAACTTCGACCAATTCTTCCAGCTCGGTCGATACAAAAAGCGAGGCAATGTCCTGGCGGCTCAAATCCCACATGGCTGCGAAAATCTGCTGCTTGGCCTGCACGTCTACGCCGCGCGTCGGCTCGTCGAAGAGGATGACCCGAGGGCGATTGCCCAGCCAATTGCCCAATACAACTTTTTGCTGATTGCCTCCGCTCAGCGCCGAGACGGGGGCCTCGGTATCGGCGACTTTGATTTCGAGTTGGGTTACTAGTGCGTCCACTACGGATTGCTCTTCCACGCGGGTGATATATCCCCGGCGGGCGATCCGGTTCATGCTCGCCAAGCACATATTGGCGCGGATGCTATGCGCTTGGATCAGGGCCTCTTCCTTGCGGTTCTCAGGAGTAAAGGCCAAGCCCTGCGCCTTCATTTTCGGGGGGGTTGGCGCTGCTACGCGCTGGCCTTGAATCACGATCTGCCCGCGGTCGCAGGCGTCTGCGCCGAAGAGGGCGCGCAGCAGTTCGGTGCGACCCGCGCCCAGCATCCCGGCAATGCCGAGGATTTCGCCTTCGTAGAGTTCGAAGCTCACATCGGTGAAGGCGTCCCCGCGCGACAAGCCCCGCACCTCTAGTACGGGAGTCGCGCTTGGCTGCAAGTCATCCGGCCGCTCTTGTTGTGCGACTTCGCCGAACATCATTTGCACGATCTCCGCGATGCTCGTGTCCCGCATCGCCACCGTGCCGATGTGATGCCCGTCGCGCAGTACCGTGACTCGGTCGGCGATAGAGTGCAATTCCTGCAAGCGGTGAGAGATGTAGATGATTGCCACGCCCGCTGCCGCCAGCCCTTTGACCAAGCGGAAGAGCTGTTCGGTCTCGTGCGTCGCCAGCGCCGAGGTGGGCTCGTCGAGGATGAGTACGGCCGGGTCAAAGGACATGGCCTTGGCGATCTCGACGATCTGCTGCTGTGCCACCCCGAGATCGCCGGTGCGCGCCCGGACGTCGATGGCGACTCCCAGCCTCGCCAAAACCTCCTCGGCCCGTGCGTAGGTTGCCGTCCAGTCGATGAGTCCGCGCCGCTTCGGCGTCCGGCCTAGCAGGATATTCTCGGCCACGGTCAGTGCTGGCACCAAGCTCAGCTCCTGATAGACCATGGCGATGCCATAGTCAAAGGCGTCCTGCGGCGAGCGCAGCGCGACTGGTGCCCCATCGCAGAGGATGCGCCCCCTACTTGGGGCGACCGATCCGGCTAGGATTTTGACCAGCGTGCTTTTGCCAGCGCCGTTTTTGCCGATTAGCGCGTGGACCTCGCCGGGGGCAAACCCCACCGAAACCTCGTCGAGCGCCACCGTTCCTGGGTAATCCTTGCCGAGGTTTTCGACTGCTAGTTTGAAGGAGCTCACTGATTGCCGAGGGCGATCAAGTCCGCGAGTCGCGTGCCGAAAGCCTGCACTCCGTCTGGGTCTTGGCGCGCCACAAGCACCCCGTCCATCACCACCTTGGCCGCGACCTCCTGCCCCTTGAGAGCCGCGATGGCTAGCTCCATGGCCTTTGTGCCCAGTTCAAAAGGGGTCTGGGTGGTGAGGGCCTGCAAGATGTTGTCCTCGGCGAGCATGAACTCGACGAGCTGCTGGCTGGCATCGGTGCCAAAGACGACCACCTTCCCCTCGCGACCGGCGTTTTTGACTGCCATTACCGACCCGACGGTGCCGCCTTCGTTGGCCGACCAGATGATGTCGATTTCTGGATGGGCCGTGAGAATGTCTCCGGCCTTCTTAAGCGCCATTTCCGGCAACCAGGCGTCTTGCTCGGCGACGAATTCCACGCCCGGCAACTGCCCGACCACCTCGACAAATCCATTGCGACGCGCGTCGCTCTGCTCGGCGAGTTGGGACTTGAAGGCGAGGGTCGCAATTTTGGCTTGCCCTCCTAGCTGCTCTTCGATGTAGCGCCGCGCCACAAGCCCGGTCTGTCGGCCCAAGTCCCCTTGGTCGCTCTCGATATAGGCGGCGGGGATATCCCCTTCTACCGTTGTATTGTAAGTCACCACCGCGATGCCAGCGTCCTTGGCTCGCTGTAAAGCTGTGGCTGAAGCCTTGGCGCTCAGCGGTGAAATCACAATGGCATCGACGCCGCGTGCGATATAGGTATTGACGAGTTGAATCTCCTTGTCCGGCTTATTCGCGCTATTGGCCAGCAGCAGCTCGACGCCCGCTTTGTCGGCCGCGTCTTGCATCCCAAACTGGATTAGGCGGAAGAACTGATCCTCCTGAAAGACGATCCCGGCGATCTTGAGCTTTTTCTCTTCAAGAGCTTCTTGTTGATCGCCGCAGCTTAGGGCGACTAGTCCCAAAACGGCTGCGATAGTCCATCGGCTCAATTTCATGTGTACCTCTCTGAGCGTGTTGTTGCGTTTAACGGCTCCGTTAGGGACTCAGGTGTTTTTCCAGCCACGGCAAAATGATGCGCTGCTGAGCGGGCATTAGAATGAGGTGGCCGCTTTGGTGCCAAATCAACTCTTTGGGTTGGGGCAAAACGGCATATAACTCTTCTACCGCCGCCTTGGTCGCGTACTCGTCTTCGGTGGCATTGACCATCAGGACTGGGGCCGAGACGCGCGGAGCGAAGTTGAGTGAATTGGCAAATCGGCCGAATGGCCCCGCGGTCGGGAATTCTCCGGCTGCTGTAACGACGAGTACCAGTCCGGCTAGGCGAGGGTCAAGCCCGGCGGCGCGGATGCCGATAAGGCCACCCATGCTTTCGCCCATCACCGCGATGCGCGTCGTATCGACCTGCGTGCGCGTATATAGATAATCAATAGCTCGGCGCGTATCGGTCGCCTGCTGGATCGTGCGTTCACGCCATTCGTATAGCCCCATGTCTTTGTTTTGTTCAGGGTTGAAGCGTTCGCCGTAGCCATAGGCGTCAATGGCCAAGGCACAATACCCAGCCTGTCCTAGGCTATCCAGCCAAGAACGGACCCAGTGATGGTCGATGCCTTGTGAGCCATTGTTGCCGTGCAGCAAGACGACGGTGGCGCAAGCGGAGTCGTTGCGCGGATAGGCGAACAGGCCGGGGACGACTTCGTTGTGGCTCGAACGGAAATGGACCTTATCGACGGCGTAGGGGTGCTGTGGATCGTAGATCTGCGTATCGAGTACTTTGGCGTGCAGCGGCAAGTCTGGATCGTAGGCGTAATAATCTGCGACGCGGGCAAAGGCGGGGTCGTCAATAGGCGTCCGGTCGTTTGCTGCGTCTTGGGCGGTAAGCGAGTTGGCTAGACAAAGCGCGATGAGTATGCGTGTAAAATGGGTCATCTCGTATGTATGTCTTATCCTTGTGTCAGTTGTAGGTTGAACAATGCCAACAACCAGACTCCGACATTCGCGCGGCCTCATTCACGACCGCGCTGCGGAGATGCTGCCGCGACTTGGAGCGATCAGGTCTACCCCTGTACCGGCTGCAAATTAAGCAACACCAACAGCCACACCCGGTGCCAATAGGCGCTGTTGATGTACGGGCTGTATTCCGAGGGCCAATTGCGCCAGTAGGTTTGGTTGTGCGGAATGCGGTGATACCACTGCAAGAGCGGAATCGACGGCAGTTCGGCCAGCCAGATTTCCATGGCTTGGCGATACAATTGCACTAGCTGCGGATCGCGTGGCCCGACTTCCGCCATCTGATCGACGATCCGGTCGAATTCCTCGTTCTGCCAGCGCCAGACGGACTCGGCGGGCTGGCCGGTTGGCTGCACGAAGCGGCTGTGGTAGAGCCGCAGCGTAAAATACGGATCGCGCACGCTGCCGGCGTGCCCGGTGATAAAGGATCGTGCCGTGCCGTGCGATATGCGGGTGAATGTGTCTGGGGTATTGCGGAAGTCGGCGTCAAAACCTGCTCGCTCTAGCTGGGCGACCAAGACCGGCGTTATGTCTTGGAAGATCGGGTAGATGTCGATGAGCATTTCAAACGGCTCGCCGTCCTTGGTCCAATAGCCATCGGCGGACCGCTGCCAGCCCATGCTCCGCATTAGGGCTGCGCTCTTGTCTAGGTCAAAGACGCCTATTTCGTATTCCTCTAACAAATCCCCGACCTCGCTGAAGTACGGCCTAAGGGCCGGGTAGTCGGGCAAGGGCAGGAGCGTAAAAATTCCGGCTCCCTGCCAACCTACTTCCACTAACTGTTGCCGGTTGATGGCATAGTTGATCGCCCGCCGCACATTGACATCCGCAAAGGGGGCTTCAAGGTTGTTGAAGCCGAGAGAAATGGGCCAGAAATCGACGTAGCCGTACGGCGGCTGGCGCCCGGTCCAAGTCGTCACTCGGGGATTTTTGTCGAGTACGGTCAGGATGTTGGGCGGACGCAAGTCGAGGCTGGTGTCAATGTGGTTGGTAATCAGGTTTTGGACGCGCTTGGCTTCCTCCATGTAAGGTAGGTAGATGATGCGCTCGACTTTGGGCAGGGATTGGAAGCCGGTGGCCGCGGCCCACCAGTCTGGCCGCAGATCCCAGATGCGCTGCTGCGGCGTGGATAGCGTCAGCTTGTATGGCCCGGAAAACACAGGCCAGCCCTTTTGCGGATCGAAGTTTGTAAAGGTGTCTGGTGACTGCCCTTCCCACACGTGCTTGGGCACGATCGGCACGCCATTGCCGAAATTGTGGGTGAAATACGAAAAGACAAAGCGCGGGTTGGGGGCCGTCAGGGCTATGTGCGCCGTCAGGCTATCGACGGCCACGGCCTCTTGGACCCAGTTTTTCATGTCGGTTGAATAGGCCAACAAAGGCGCGTTCTGCCGCAGCATGTTGACCGTAAAGACCAAATCGTGCGCCGTCCACGGCATGCCGTCGCTCCACGTAACCCCCGGACGAATGGTGATTTCCACTTCGGTATAGGCGTCGTTGAAGCGGTGATCCGTGGCGATCCAAGGAATTAATTTGCCCTCAAAGGCATTGTAAAAGTACAACGGCTCAAAAACAAAGTTGTACCCAGTGCGCGAGGTGGATTCCGTCCGATAGGGGTTGAAGGTATTGTAGTCTTTGATCTGCCCGGCGCAGGTGCCGCTTTCGGCGCAATCCATGATCAAGGTGCGGTTCCGTGGAACCTGTATAAGCGCTGATTCTTCGACCTCGGTGTCCTCGGGCTGGTCGGCCGCGTCCGATGGCTGCTGTTGGTCGGAGGGAGTGTCGCCGCAGCCGCTGAGCAGCCACGCGCTGAGCAATGTGCAGATACTGCGTTTCATATTAGACCTCGCATCGGTTTAGAGTGATAGGGCCGCGCCGATTGAGCGCGATCAAACCTTTAACCTCGCGTTGGTTGTAGATTCAACAATACTAAAAGCCACGTCCGGTGCCAGTAGGCTGTATTGATATACGGATTGTCCTCCGAGGGCCAGTTGCGCCAGTAGGTTTGGTTGTGTGGCAAGCGGTGGTAAAATTGCAACAAGGGTATGGCTGGCAACTCGCGCAGCCAAATCGCCAGTGCCTCTCTGAACAGGCCCACCAAGCGCGGATCGTCGGGTGCGGTCTGGCCCATCTGATCGACGAGTGCGTCGTACTCGGGGTTTTTCCACCGCCAGAAGTTCGGCGTCGCCGTGTCCGTGGGCTGGACGAAGCGGCTGTGGTAGAGCCGCAGTGTAAAGTACGGATCGCGCACCGAGCCTCCATTGCCAA
>JAPPEG010000326.1 GCA_028875345.1 Gemmatimonadota bacterium | reverse complement strand
CGACGTTGGCGGGATTCTCTCTCAACTTGGCGGGACAATTTAGACGCGGATAATTTTCGTTAGTCGTGGTATAGGACTCAATCACTGCCGCGCACTTGCTCGTAGAGCAACTTAGTCATAGCTCGCAGACCAATCGCT
This sequence comes from Gemmatimonadota bacterium, assembly GCA_028875345.1. Classification (GTDB taxonomy): domain Bacteria; phylum Latescibacterota; class UBA2968; order UBA8231; family UBA8231. Next base: position 8,618 of record JAPPEG010000326.1, on the reverse strand, counting down.
TCTACGTCCGTTGATAGCGGGTAGCAGTCATCGCCTGAGTAAACGATGAAGGCTCGTTGCGGTTCGACGTCCTCACAGGCGTTGTAGAACCCGCGGCTAATGCTAGGCGTCAACCCCAGTTTGACTTCAATGGCCCAAGGTGTGCTCTCGCCCGGCAACTCCAGTACCAAGTCGATCTCGGCCCCGGCTTGGGTGCGGTAGAAGTGCGCGGCGGTTCCGGGTGGGGCCGCCGCCAACAGGTTCTCGATGACAAACCCTTCCCAACTAGTACCGGCGACCGGATGGCCAATGAGCGCATTGTGGCTATCAAGGCCGAGTAGGGCGTGAACTAGACCGCTATCTCGGATGTAAATTTTGGGGGACTTAACGAGGCGCTTTCCAGAGCTAGAGGGGAACGGTCGTAGGCGGCGCACCAACAACAGATCAACCAGCAAATCAATGTAGCCGGCCACCGTTGGACTACTGACCATCAAGCTAGCGGCTAGCTTCGATGCATTCAGCAGCGCACCTTGGCCATGCGCGAGCATGGTCCACAGCCGCTCCAGTGTCTCGGCTGGTATGCGCCGTCCGGTAAACTCGGATATATCCCGTTCCAAGTAGGTGCGAATCAGGTTGCGGCGAAAAATTAGGCTGTCATCGCCGCTCGCCGCCAGAAGACTGTCGGGAAATCCACCTCGCACCCACAGTTCGGTCGTGGACGCGACCTCCGGCGACACATCCAGCACGTCGAATGGATTGAGCGGCACGTACTCAATCCGTCCAGCCAAACTCTCCCCCGACTGTCTAAGCAGATCTACGGACGCCGATCCGAGAATTAGGAACCGTCCCGTCCGCTCGCCGCGTCTCCGGCCTTGGTCAATCATGCCACGGAGCTCGGGAAATAGCCCGGGCGCACGATGGATCTCATCGAGAACGACTAAACGATCTTCGTACTCGGCGAGAAAAAACCTCGCATCGGCGAGTTTCGCCCGATCGACACTCGATTCAAGGTCTAGGTATAGCGCGTCTGTACGCTCGGCGATCTCGTAAGCGAGCGTCGTCTTGCCAACCTGACGCGGCCCGATTAGGGCGACCGCTGCTTGTCGTCTCAAGGCGTTGGCAACGATTCTATGGGTCCGGCGCGGAATCATACCCTGTAAATTTAAAGCGACACTTTAAAAAAACAAGGATGTATGCGGGTTCAGAATATTCGAAGTGGACTCGATAGCAGGTGCCGAATCGGCTGCGAATTCAAGTACACTGGTGCTCCAACCTCGACCTCCCCTCAGCTAACCCAGCACTTGGTTTTGGTAGAGCGCAGCGCAACCGGCCTCAGCCAGCGAAAACTCCTACCCGTGCGCTTCGTGCCGATGCAGTGAAGTAAGGGGGAAATCGGTAGTGGTTGATTTTGAAAAATTGGGCAGATTTTACAACACATGACAGTTTGTTCTCGGATAGTCTAGTTTACTTAATATCGGCCTTTACTTGCCCCCAAGAGCTATGCTGTACCGCAGTCGGCCGGTCAACCTCAAAGCGTTCCAAATCCATAACGTAGAATGGCTCTATATTACAGAGATGAGACTCCTCGATTGCGGTTGCATCTATATTTCTTGCCCAAACAGCGATAAAATATTCATGGTTAGTAGGCAAAGAAGTGTCGATTATATTGGGTAAGTTATCGGCATTAAATTCTGCGGTAAATACTATTCCTTCAAAGAATCCGTCATAAGTAGGTTGCTGAGACCAAATAATGACTCCATAGGCGTCGGCTCCTACTATAGGAGGCCAAGATATGGAAAGAGTGTTTTCAGGAGATGACTTAGCCTCTATATCTGGAAATCTCTCTATCGGATCTGCAATGCCGTAACACTCGCAATTGACACCAACAGCTTCCAAAACTTCTCCATCACCTGCAATCCATGCAGGGGTTAGACCACAGCCCACAAAAAAACGATTGTCTGATGGGAAAGCCCCATAAAAAACTTTGAAACGATAACCTTGATCCTCCTCTGTAAAATAATCTGTTAGAGGATAATCTGGAGTGACCTCGACGCGCTCTACCGATTTCTTTTTTCGACCACCAGAATCGTCAATACTGGAGTATGAATACAAAGAATCGTTTGTAATCGTCATAAATAGGATAAGGTACTTTTTGTTTAACTCTGTCTGCTCAAATCCTGGACCAAGCTGTATGGATTCGGCCTCCCGCGAGGGAATAGACAGTGGAAACTCGTCCTGCGTCTGGCTTAGACCATATACCATAAGAGCACCACATAGAATAACCCCGACGCTTATGGCACATATATTGGGTGAGAAGTGAGGTTGCCTCATAATTCAAGCTCCAATTTTCTACCGCATTCGAACCTAGCTTCGTGCACTCAGCCGATCTCCCCTTCAACTAACAACGCAAGCTGCCCACCAGCGAGGCGATCCGATCCATGCCCCGCTCGTCGCAATAGGCGTGGAGATCCTCGACGATTTCGGCTCCAGCGTTGGGATTGGCGAAGCTGGCCGTGCCGACTTGAACGGCAGAAGCACCGGCGACCATAAACTCTAGCGCGTCGCTCGCAGTGGTGATGCCACCAATACCCATGACAGGCACATCAACGGCTTGAGCTACCTTCCACACCATGGCGAGGGCCACGGGCTTGATCGCCGGGCCGGACAAGCCGCCGGTAGTACCGCCCAAGACGGGCTGCCGCCGCTCCACGTCAATGGCCATGCCAACGAGCGTATTGATCAGCGAGACCGCATCCGCACCCGCATCCACTACGGCGCGGGCGATTTCAGCAATATCTGTGACATTGGGCGTCAGCTTAGCGATGACTGGCCGTTGAGTGCGGCTGCGGACCGCGGCAATGGCTGCGGCCGCGGTCTGGGGCCGAGTAGCGAAATTGTCGCCTCCGGCCTCGACATTGGGGCAGGATATGTTGACTTCAAGCGCAGCAATGCCTGCCAACGCTTCGAGACTCGCCGCCATCTGCCCGAATTCCTCGACTGAGAATCCGGCGATATTTACCACGACCTGCGCATCCAAACCGGCCAACAAAGGCCATTGCTTCTCGACAAAAGCCTCCAGCCCGGGGTTTTGCAAGCCAATGGAATTGAGCATTCCGGCCGGCGTCTCGACAATGCGCTGGGGAGGGTTGCCGCCCCGAGGCTGCGGAGTAATGGTCTTGGTGACCAGTCCACCCAAGCGCGCAAAATCGGTCAGCGGCAAAAGCTCCTGACCGTAGTTACAAGTGCCTGAGGCCAGCAGCACCGGGTTGCGCAGTTGCACACCGGCAAAGTCTATGCTCAGGTCGGCCATGTGCTGCCCCATTTTATCTGCCGCGCGTCGAACGCCGGCCCATCCACGCAGACGCGGGCGTAGCGACCGTAATCCGTGTCGCCTTTTGCCGTCGCCAACTCGACAGCGCAACCCACGCAGATGCCGATGCCGCAAGCCATGTACTCTTCGAGGGAAACCTGACACGAAACTTGGGCCTCTAGGCATATAGCAGCCACGGCCTGCATCATCGCGTGCGGGCCACAGCAATAGACCGCGCACGACCCTTTTTCAACTAGCTCGTTCTGCAACAGATCGGTGACTAAGCCCGCGTGCCCAAGGCTGCCGTCGTCAGTGGCGAGACGCACTGCGTCTGCAGCCGGCGCGAGCAGCTCGCTGGGCAGGTGCTTGTCCGCCGTCCGTGCGCCGACCAATAGCGCAGTCTGGTACGATCTCTGCCTCAACTTCAATCCCCAGTACAGCAGCGGCGGTACGCCAATACCACCTCCGACTAGTACGACGCGCGTACCCTCGGACGGCGACGCGAACTCCTTACCCAACGGGCCGAGAGTCGACAGAACTTCATCCGGCCCGAATTGGCTCAGCGCTCGCGTCTTAGGCCCTACCGCCTCGTACAATACCTCGATAATACCGGCCTCGCGATCAGCACCGCTCACGCTCAGCGGGACGCGCAACAAGGGAGCGACTCCCGCGCCGACCTGAATGTTGACGAACTGACCCGGCTCGGTCCGCACGGCAATATGGGGTGCGTTAAGGCGCGCCAAATAGAAGTCCGCGGCGACCTCGCGGTTGCTCAACAGACGCGCTTGCTCGTCAATCACGGCTCTTCCCCCTCTTCTTGCAGCAAGCCAAACGGCACAGTCAACTCGACCCACGACTTGATCTCCTCGCCGTTGCGGCGCACCGCGGGATAGAAGCTATAGCCATACGCGGCATCCACCGCGCTATCGACAAAAGGAGGTTCCCCGCGAAAGACTTCCACTTGCTCGGGCCGTCCCTCGCGGTCGATTAGCACGTCGAGCAAAACCTCGACTGAATCCTCGGCAGTCGCTGGATAAACGGGTCGCACCACCTGCCGCACCAGCGGCCAATCGCTCAGCGCTAGGTCGCCCTCCTTCCACCCCAGTTCGTCAGGGGGAATTGATAAGTCGAGCTCGATCATCGCTGCTATGTCCAAATTCTCGCGGTCTTGGCCCCCCTGAAAATCCGGGTACTTTTCCAACAAAAAGCGAATCTGCGCGCTGTTGTGATCGCGCCGCGCGATCTCCCGCAAGTAGTAGTTGGCCGAGTCCTCTACGCTCTGCTCGGTAAAGGCGCGCCAGAGCCGGTAATAGAGGTTGAGATTCCTCTTGTCAAAGGATAGGGCCTGACGGTAGAACTCAATGGCGTCGTTGAAATAGCCCTCCTCCCAGTTGATGTTGCCGAGTTGATACAGGGCACGCGGGTTGGCGACCTGCTGGTTGATGCTCTGCTCGTAAAAATCGCGGGCCAGTGCAACATCCCCACGCCGCTGCGCGCGCTCGGCAAAGCCGATGTATTTACGCGCCAGAGACACAGAGTCAAGCGTGTCCGGCTCCAAGGCGAGCAACTCAATCCGCTCCCCCGGGCCGAACTGGCCACCAACCGCCTTCAAGCTGCGCTCCAGCTTGTCGATGAGCTTTTCCTCGCGCATTTCCCGCCGCTGCTGGGCCAGCTTGCCAAACCGCGTCTCGGCGAACTCTTCGCGCAACAATTGATAGCGCTGCTCGGCCGCAGTCGTATCGCCGACGACATTCTCGTAGGTACTGGCCGCTAAAAACGCCGCTTGGGCCCCACTCTGCGTTCCGACGAAGGCGTGGCTCAAACTGTCCAACAGGGGGATGTACGCCTCCGTGGCTTCGGGTTGCGCTAGGCGCAATGTCTCGATCCGCGCAAACTCGCGCGCCCCTAGCTCTTCGGCTGTGGCCTCGGCCTTTTGCCCCAGCAGGTGACGAGCCTCGTTGGCGTGAGCCGAGGTTGGAAATTCTTCGATCAACCGCAGCAAATAGGGCTTAGCGCCCTCTTCGTCGCCGCGCAATTGCAGCTCGATCCAAGCGAGACTGTACACGGCGCGAGGCAATTGGTCGCTGTCGGGAAAGCGGCGGAGAACCTCCTCGTAATATGCGCGAGCCGAATCGGCTTGGCCGATCTCGTGGCGATAGAGTTCGCACGCGCTGAACAGGTCGTCCAGCACATCCAAACTCTGCGCCACCACTACCGTATCGGCCGGAGCTTCCTCTGCCTGCCACAACAGCGGCCCCTGCACCGCGCCCAGCGAGTCGGCGTAGAGCGAATCAGCGCGGTGGATCTGGCGCTGGATCTGTTCCAGCCGGCGCATGTGCCCCAGCATCTCTTGCGCCAAAAGCACGCCCTGCGCTCCTGGGCTCTCGCGGCTGCTCTCCTCAAGGTACTCGCGCCCCAACTCAGTATCCCCGTATTCCTGCAAATGCAGCAAGCCGATACGATACAAGGCCATGGCCGCCGAGGGCGTCTGGGGAAAGTCGTTGCGCACCCGCTCGTACTCAGACAACGCCTCGTCGAGCAAGCGGCGGCCTTGGTACCACTCGCCGATTAGAAGCCGGGTGCGCCCCTCAAAGCGGCGAAAGCTGCCCTCGTCGAGCAAGCTGACGTATGTGGCTAGGGCTTCGTCCTCCGCGCCCATGGCGTAGAGGGTGCGGCCGCTGTTGAGCCGAGCGCGGTATTTTTGATCCTCACTGGGATCGGCCTTTAGCACTTCGTCAAAAACCGCTAGCGCCTCATCCAAGCGGGCCGGATCCTCTAAGGCCATCAGTGCCTCGCCCAAGCGCAACCACAATTGGGCGCGCACCGCGCTCTTGGGGAAGGCTTCTAGCGTCGCCCTATATTCCCGCATCGCCGCGACGTAGTCTTCGCGGTCGTGCGCCATCTCGGCCAAGTGCAGGCCCGCTTGGACAGCGATCTTTTCCTCGGCCTCGTCAAGAAGTACTCGGTAAAGCGACTGCGCTTGGTCGTCAATCCGCTGCTCCTCTAGACAGCGGGCGCGCCAGTATCGAGCTTGATCGAAGTACGGACTGGACGGAAAAAAGGTCTCCAAGTCGCGGAACGACTCTTGAGCATTGAGGTATTCGCCGCGCCAGTAATACGCTCGGCCAATCAGGAACATGGCGTCGTCAACCAAGTCGCTCTCCTTGTATTCGTCGAGCACTTTGGACGCCTTGCGCACCGCTTTGTCGTAGAGTTGGTCGGCCTGCGGCGAGCGCCGCTGCTGCAATTCGGGGCCAGCTTGGTCAAAGGCCCAGTCGGCGTAGGTCTCTTCGTGTTTGTGCCGCTCTTTCTCGGCCTCGCGGAAGGATTTTTTGGCGTTGTAAAACGTATTGAAATAGACGCAGGCCGAAATCGCCAGACAACCAGCCAGCAACAGCACCAAGGGCGCAGTCCGCACGAGCTGTCTCCTAGCTCCGATGGTAATCCTGCAGGGATTGCACGCCTAACTCGGCGCGTTGCAGCGCCTCGATGCCCGCAGCCGCAGCCCGGGCCCCGGCCATCGTCGTCGTATAGGGCACGCCGGTTACGACTGCGGCTCGACGCACCGCAAAGTCGTCGTAGTAAGAAGGTTCGTCGAGCGGGGTGTTGATAATCAGATCAATCTGGCGGCTGCGAATGGCATCTTCGATATGCGGGCTACCCTCGTGAATTTTGTGTACCCGCTCCGCGGCGATGCCATGCTTGCCGAGGAAATCGCGCGTGCCCTGCGTAGCCACCAGCTCAAATCCTGCCGCGCGCAGCCGGCGCGCCACCGGCAAGACCTCCTCTTTATCGCAGTCGGCCACGCTGATAAAAACCCGGCCGCGCGACGGCAGCAGCGAACCCGCCCCCATCTGCGCCTTGAGGAAGGCCGTGCCAAAGTCGTGGCCAATACCCATGACCTCGCCCGTGGACTTCATCTCCGGCCCCAACAGGCTATCGGCCCCGGGAAATTTTATAAAGGGCAGCACGGCTTCCTTGACAGATATGTGCGCGGGCGCGATCTCCGCGGTAAAGCCCTGCTCGCGCAAGCTCACCCCCACCATGGCCAGCGCGGCGATCTTGGCCAGCGGACGGCCAATGGCCTTGCTGACAAAAGGCACAGTGCGCGAAGCCCGGGGGTTTACTTCAATCGCATAGACCTCGCCTTGATAGACGGCATATTGCACGTTCATCAGGCCGACCACGTCGAGGGCACGCGCTAGCGCGTGGGTGTGCTCGCGCATGGCTTCAATGTGCTTGGCCGGCGTGTCGTAGGGCGGCAGGGCGCAGGCACTGTCGCCCGAATGCACGCCGGCGTGCTCGATGTGCTGCATGATCCCGCCTACTACCACGTCCGTCCCGTCGGCCACCGCATCCACGTCGAATTCCTCCGCGCCTTGCAAGTAGCGATCGATGAGCACGGGCCGCTCGGGCGCGACCTCAATGGCCTCGTTCATGTAGGTTTCGAGGCTCCTGACATCGTAGGCGATGACCATGGCCCGCCCGCCCAGCACGTACGAGGGCCGCACCAAGACCGGAAAGCCGATCTGCTCGGCAATCGCGCACGCCTCGTCACAACTGGCAGCCATGCCATTCGCCGGCTGGCGGATGCCCAGTTCGTTCAACAGTTGACCAAAGCGCTGGCGATCCTCGGCCAAGTCAATGCTGCTGGGCGAGGTGCCGATGATGGGTACGCCCTCGCGCTCTAGTTCGACGGCCAAGTTCAGCGGAGTCTGCCCGCCGAACTGCACGATGACGCCGTCTGGAGCTTCGCGCTCGACGATGTGCAGCACGTCTTCGATCGTCAGCGGCTCAAAGTAGAGCTTGTCGGCCGTGTCGTAATCCGTGCTGACCGTCTCGGGATTGGAATTGACCATGATGGTCTCATAGCCGATTTCGCGCAGCGCAAAACACGCGTGGACGCAGCAGTAATCGAACTCGATCCCCTGGCCGATGCGGTTCGGCCCGCCGCCGAGGATGGCGATTTTCTTGCGCGTCGAGCGCTGCACCTCGTCCTCGCGATCGTATGTCGAGTAGTGGTACGGCGTATGGGCCTCGAACTCAGCGGCGCAGGTATCGACTGTTTTGTACACCGGGCGAATGTCCAACTCGCGGCGACGCCGACGGACGCTGACCTCGTCGCAGTCATTGAGATGCGCTAGCTGGCGATCGCTAAATCCCCACTCCTTGGCGCAACGCAATAAGGCGACATCGGCGAGTACGTCTTCGCGCGCTAGTTGCTGTTCGAGTTCAAAAAGCTGGTAGAGCTGATCGAGAAACCACGGATCAATACCCGTGAGGCCATAGAGTTCGTCGTGAGTGTAGCCTTTGGCGATGGCCAGCTTGA
>JAPPEG010000314.1 GCA_028875345.1 Gemmatimonadota bacterium | reverse complement strand
AGCCAGCATGGGGACTCTTGGCTGCATTAAGCTATGATGGTACCTAATATGGACGCTCAGGGAGTTTCGGATGTGGGGGAAATACATCCGAAAGGAAAACGGTTTTGAATAAACCGCATAGAAGAGGATGCAGTTTAATATAGGGTTCTAAATTTGTATAATCAACTCTTTTCGTTCCCTAACTGTTTTATTTTGGCTCAATCTATGCCGATGGCTTCTTGGGCCAGCCGGACACAGCGCTCGACGTCGTAATCGCGCAGAATGGTAATTTTCTGGGTTTCCAATGAACCTTCGGCGTGAATAGCCAACAGTTCGTTGTAACCACCAAAGGTCGAAGCCGTCAGATCGCGCACCAAATTGATCGCCTTTAGCCGCACTTCAGCATCGACGCCGCTTCCACCACCCAAGAAGTGTTCGATATAGCCTTTGGTCTCGGGATTGGCCAAGTCCTCTTCCGACGGCCCAGTGACCACCAGCCCTCCGGCAATGTCCTGGACCCAAGACACAGCTTGGTGGTAGTTATTGGCAAAGTGGAATTTGGCCAAGTTGGTAAAGACAATATTGGGCACGGCCGTGCCGTTTGCGGCGATGCGGCAGTCGTGGGCCGCAGCTAAGGTCAGCCCGCGGACGGTCTCGGCATAGGTGATGAGCTTGGTTAGTTTCTCGCGCACATGACCGGCCTTGGCGATGCCGTTATAGTGGGCTAGGAGCGCCGCCGCCCCGATAAAGAGGTCACAGAGCGGCGGTTTGTAGGAAGCGGCCGTAAAGCGATGGAATTCGACAAAGGCGTTGGCCAGCGGCCCGGCGTATTGCCACTCCCCTCTGAGGAAGACGCGCTCGTTGGGAATAAAGACATCGTCAAAGATCGTCAGCGTGTCGATCATGCGGTGCTCGGAACTGACCGGGTGGTGAAACTGGCTTACCGGCGGCGAGCCAAAGGGGCTGGCTATTAGCTTGAGCCCCGGCGTATTGACCGGCGTGGCAAAGGCAACCGCATAGGCCGCGTCCTCCTCCTTGAGCGCACGGGTCGGCAAGACAATGAGTTCATCGACATACGGGGCACATGTCGTATGGGCTTTGGCCCCGCGCACTACGATCCCGTCGCTCCGCTCCTCGACAATGTGGACATAGTAGTCGGGGTGAGCTTGCTGCGACGGCAAGAGACTGCGGTCGCCTTTTACGTCGGTTTGGGCCACGGCCAAGCTCAAGTCGCGCTGCTTGCATTCGCGGTGGAAGGCTTGCACTCTCGCGTTGTATTGTCCACCTGCATTTTTATCCAAATGGTCGGAGACTAAGTCGAGGGCGAAGAGCGCGTCGGTGCCAATTTCCTTGATTAGCAACACTACACTGCTGCCCAGCCGCGTCGAACGCTCAATCATCTCGCGTCGGTTGAGCAAATCTGTGGCATCCGTCGGTGTCTTAAAGTAGCGACTGACGGATTCACCCAGTTCCCCATCCATCCAAGTCATCAGTTCGCGATGCGTTGGATCTTCGGCCAGTTCAAAATCCAAGGCGACGTGATCTACCCCAATACCCAAGTCGTCATGTGCGGTTACGTCCTCGACCCGCGTTCCTCGGTGATACACCTCGCGTCCGTCGCGCAAGCCCTCTTTGAATTCAGCGGCACTACGCAAGCCCATAAGGCCCCCTTCCCTTTTAATTTCTCAATGGTTTACCCGTGTGCAGCATGTGAGCGATGCGCTCTCGCGTGCGCTCGGTGCTGCACAACTGCAAAAAGACCTCGCGTTCCAAATTCAGCAAGTCGCACTCCTCTACTTGTCGGCGTGCTCCGCCATCTCCTGTAAGTACTCGCGCCAGACCGCGTCCTACGACTACGTCGTGTTCGCTGAGTTGCCCAGCAGCCCTGCCTTCGTCTAGGCGTTCGTGCAAAAGTGCCAGCCCTTCGTCTCCAGCGACTTCTATTCCATCCGGCACGCCAGCGCAGTAGCCTACGGCAAGCAGGCTGCGCAATTTAGCTACGGCCCGCTTTAAGAGTTGGCCCTCGGCAAAGGCAATCTCGTCGTCAGCACCGAGGAGGCCCCACGCTCGGGCCTGGAAGGCGTTGTCGCTGAAATTTCCGGCAAAAATCGTCTCAAACGCGGATTCTATGTCGCTTGCTCCCCGCCGCGCCATCTCCATACAACCACCGCTGCCGGGGATCAAGCCGACCTTGGTCTCCACCAAACCCATGCCTAGCTCAGCCGTCGCCACGCGCCCATCAGCACCTAAGGCGAACTCGCACCCGCCTCCCAACACCAAGCCGCGGAGAGCTGCAACGACCGGGAAAGGCGCGTAGCGCAGCGCTTGCACGGCCTCTTGGAAGGCTGCGACAAATGCTTCTAGCTCTGTCCAGTCGCTCTCATCGACGAGCTTGGCCACGTGCTTCAAGTCGGCACCGACCGAGAACAAAGAGCCAGCGCCAGCGAGTACCAAGCCAGTAAAGGAAGCCGTATCCACCGCGTGATGAACGGCTTCTAGCGCCGCTGGCCCCAAGGCGTTCATCTTGCCGTTGAAAACCAGCACCCCCAGTCCCTCGTCTAGCTCGACCAAGTACGCTCCGTCATTGGACCAGATGGCTCGCTCGGCAGCTAGCTTATCCCAATCGTCGGCTGGCGGTTGCCAGCTTTCGCGCCGCAACCGAGTCGGTGAGAACGTGCTTTTCTCGTGGTAAAAATGTGTTTCACCCACGTCGAGCAATTGAGCAGCGAGATCGGGTACCCGCTGCTGGTTGGCTTCCAGAGCGCTGACGACCTCTTCGACGCCGAAGAGATCCCACAACTCAAAAGGCCCTAGCGCCCAGTTAAACCCCCAGCGCATTGCCTGATCGATTTGGCCGATATCACCGGCTATATCGGCAGCGTGCTCGGCAGCGTAGGACAGCACAGCCATGAGATGCGCTCTCCCCAACTGGCCCCACGGGCCTGAATCGTTCCATAAGGCGCGGAGGCGGCGTTCCGGTGAACGCTCGCTCAACGCCGATTCCAAGGCACCCAACTCCACCTTTTGCAAGGGTTGATAGTCGAAGGTATCCAAATCGAGGGACTCAATGCCCGCCTCGGCCTTGCGGTAGAAACCGGCGTTGACCTTGGCCCCGAGCAAATTCTCCTCCAACATGCGCCGATAAAACGCCGGCAGCGCAAAAAGCGACCGCCACGGGTCCTCCGGCAATCCCTCGTAGCTAGTCTCGGCTACGTGCGCGACCGTGTCTAAGCCCACGATGTCACAGACTCGCAAGGTCGCGCTTGGGGGCCGCCCCATCAGAGTACCGGTCAACGCGTCAACTTCAGCCACGCCTAGTCCGTCCCTCTCCATCCTTTGCAGCATGTCGCAGAAGGCGAAAATCCACAGGCGATTGCCGATGAAATTAGGCGTGTCCCGGCCACAGACTACGCCCTTGCCCAACTCCCCGGCGAGAAAATCCACCACCTGCTGGACGATAGCCGGCTCGGTGTCAGGCCCAGGGATGACTTCGACCAGCTTCATGTAGCGCGGCGGATTAAAGAAATGTACCCCGAGGAAGCGGCGGCAAAACTCCGGCGACCGGCCGCGCGCCAACTCGGCGATCGATAACCCCGAGGTATTGCTACTGATGACTAATCCGTCGTGCAGGTATGGCTCCAGTCGAGCCAGCAACGCTCGCTTGGGCGCATTTTCTTCTACAACAGCTTCGATAACCCAATCAGCCTCTCCAACGCAGGCTAAATCCCCCAGGCTCCCTAGCTGGATGTATTGGGCCATCTCCGCTAGATAGAAAGCGGGCGGGCGGCTCGCGAGGGCTTTCTCCAACCCCTGACGCGCACGGCCCACTTCCTCGCCTGCCAGTGGCAAGTCGAGGAGATGCACCTTGTGGCCCGCACAGGCGAGCAGAGCCGCGATTTGCCCTCCCATGACTCCAGCGCCGAGCACCACTACATTTTTCGCTTCTTCAGCCATTTTCTTCCCCCGTCGGAAAGAGGGAGAGTTGATCTGAATTGGACGACGACGCCCTTCCCCGCAAGAGCACCGATCCTTCGTGATGTAGGGCCAACCAACGCTCGATTTCGCTCAGACGAAACCGCACTAGCTTGCCAAATCTATAATGGGGAATCTGGCCGCGACGGACCATGCGACGCACTGTGGAGGACGAACAGCGAAGATAGGCGGCGACCTCTCTGGCGATCATCATCTTTTCCTGCACCATAGCTCTGCATCCCACTGCTCAGCAACGGAGAAGGCGGTCAGCTACAAAGAAATTGTTGTCAGTCTCCTGAATGGAAACTTCAATGTGGTACTGATAGCCGCGCTTTGGGAATAGCCCCTGCAATACCTCGACCGCTTGGTCTAGGCAGTACTCGGCCACGTTTTCCACACTCGGATTTTCACCTGGCATGACCACGACGCCTTGTGAATCGAAGAGCTTGGCGTCTAGAAAGGTCGCATCCCGCGCGGAAACCAACATCTTGTGATCCAAGAATTTGAAGATGTCCTTGAGCGCGCCGAAGTCAACAGACATATCCAGTTTTTCCAGCCGCGGAAAACGCTCGGTGCGGATGACGAATGCGCCGCGCCAAGTATGCCCGTGGACATAGGCACATTTGCCGTCGTAGTCTAGCTGCCGATGTGCGGCGTGGAATTTACCCCGCGCCTTAATGGTCTCCATGCGGGCTATCCCCCTCGACCCTTGCCAGCGCTTTCTCCAAACGGGTGCGGCAGTACCAAGTCCCTACCGATCCGAGAGCCTCCAACACAATGGCGTAGTAGAGTACCTTGCCGGTCGCTCGCACCCATTCCGCAGTTGAGATCGTGGTAAGAATTATGATGAGCGCGAAAGCCGCAAGTATGACCCCAGTGTTGATGCGGAGTATCTTCTGGCATAACGCCAAGGTTTTGTACCGTGCTGCGTTGGTGTCTTCCGCCATAAATTTACCCCGCCCGCCCGGCGACCCACTCCCGGGCCAGCCGCCGTGCGCAGCGATCCTCGTCTAGTATAGATTCGAGCGAAACCGCCTCCTGTGTGCCGCAGTGTGCCAACACGTCGCGATTCAGGTCGGCGATAGCGAGAAATCCGATTTTCCGCGCCAAAAAAGCCCTCACCGCCTCCTCGTTGGCCGCGTTGAGGACGGCTGGAAAGGTCCCACCACTCCGGCCTGCTTCGTAGCACAAATCCAAACAGGGAAAATTCGCTCTGTCTGGCGCGGCAAAACTCAGTTGACCTACTTGATTGAGATCGAGATTGTCGAGATGAACCTCCCGCCGCTCTGGGTGAGTCAGCGCATATTGGATCGGCAGCATCATATCGGTCTTGCCCATGTGCGCCAACAGCGATCCATCGACGAATTCAACCAGCGCATGCACAACCGATTGTCGGTGGACGACCACATCCACTTGTTCGACCGCCAAGCCAAAGAGCCAAGCCGCCTCGATGACTTCAAAGCCTTTGTTCATCAGGGTTGCCGAATCCACGCTGATCTTGGGACCCATTTTCCAAGTGGGGTGATCAATGGCCTGCTCCGGGGTAATGTCGCGCATCTGTTCGCGACTGCGCCCCCAAAACGGCCCTCCAGAGGCCGTGAGAATTATCCGCTTCAGGCTTTTGCGACCTTCGCCTTTCAGGCACTGCCAAATGGCGTTAGGCTCACTATCCAATGGCAGCACGGCCCCCCCGCCGCGCTCGGCTTGCTGCAAAATTAAACCGCCCGCCATAACTAGGGGTTCTTTGTTGGCCATGGCCACGGTCTTGCCCTGTGCCAACGCCGCCAGCGTCGGAGCGAGGCCGACAGCGCCGACAAGCCCGTTGAGCACCAGATCTGCTTCCGGCATGGTGGCCAGTTCACACAGCCCCTCTGCACCACAAACCACTTCGACCTGCGGTATTGCGCTCTGCACCCACTTTCTGGCCTCGGTGTCTATAACGCAAATTTTTTGCGGCTGCCAACAACGCGCGCGCGCAATCAGCTTCTCGACCTTGGACCCACCTGCCAATCCCACGATCTCGTACCCATTTCCCAAGTTTTCGAGGACTTTGAAACACGTGTCGCCAATGGACCCGGTGCAGCCGAGAACGACGATTTTTTTAGGGTCGTCAGCCATTTCAGTTGAGGCGAATTTAGCTCTCGGCACTCCCTCTATGGCCTCCGTTGCGCGGCCGACGACCGCTCCTATTGCGAGCATCGCCATTGCGCCGATCTCCACGTCCCCGCTCGGTATGACGCACCACCTGCGTCTGACGCACGACCACGACCTTAACTTGGCCGGCAAAAGTCAACTCGGTCTTGACTCGCTCGGCTATGTCGAATGCCAGCATCTCGGCGTCTTCATCCCCGATCTGTTCGCCACAGACCATGACGCGGATCTCGCGGCCGGCGTTGATGGCGTACACGTCTGTGACGCCCGCAAACGAAGTCGCGATTTCTTCTAAACGCATAATGCGGCGGGTATAACCTTCAAGGTCCTCGCGCCGTCCTCCGGGCCGTATCGACGATATAGTATCGGCCGCCTTGACCAAGAAGCAGATCGGCGAAAGGCGATCGTGGTCCTCGTGGTGCTCGGCGATGACTTCCTTGACGGTCAGATGCTCGTCGAATTGTTCGCCTAGCTTGATACCCAATTCGACGTGGCCCCCTTCTAGCTCCTTACTGACGGTCTTACCGATATCGTGCAAGAGGCCTGCCCGCTTGGCCAACGGCACATCCAATCCGACCTCGGCAGCCATCCCGCCGGCCAAATGGGCGACTTCTAGGCAGTGCTGTAAAAGGTTTTGTCCAAAGCTAGCGCGATATTTGAGCATGCCTACATAATAGGGCAAATCAGCGTGGTACTGGCTAGCCCCAATCTCACTGAGGGCGCTCTTGCCAACTTCGACCATATCTTGGTCTAGGGTCTTGCGGCACTCCTCTACTACTTCCTCAATCTTGGTTGGAGTGAAACCGCCGCTGCTGATTAGCTGCTGCATGGCACGGCTAGCCACTTCGCGCCGCGCTGGATCGTAGGACGAAAGCAACACGGCGTCGGGCGTATCATCGACCACGACCTTGACTCCGGTCGCCGTCTCAAATGCACGTACGTTGCGTCCTTCCTTGCCGATGATGCGACTTTTGATTCCCTCGTTGGGCAAGGGTACGGTCGAGGTGACTAAGTGGACGGTCTCTTCAACTGCACAGCGCTGAATAGCTTGGGCGATGATTTTTTTAGCTTCTCGATCCGACTCTTCCTTAGCCTTGGTGCGCTCGCTGCGGATCATGGCCGCCGCTCGCCCGCGGACCTCGCTGGCCAGATGCTCCATCATCTGTTCTCGCGCCTCGTCCGCAGGCAGCCCGCTAGCCAATTCTAGACGTTGCTGGTAATCGGCGCGTATTTGACCTAGTTCTTCTTCTTCTCCTTTTAAGGTCCGTTCGCGCTGGCCAATCCGCTGCTCCTGATTTTTAAGGCGATTCCACGCCCGGTTTTGCTCTTCTTTCTGGCTATTAAGGTCGCGCACGAACTGCGCTAAGCTCTTATCGCGGCGGTTCAGATCGGCTAACTGATCTTCTAACTCAGCCTCTTGGCGGGCTTTGGTTTCATACCAGTCATCCCGTTCTTCGAGCAAGCTCAGCCGCACTGCACGCTCCTCTTCGGCTAGCTGCTGCCGTACTCGGTCTTCTGCCTCTTTCTCCACTTGGGGTAGGATGCCCCTTTTTAATTGATAACTCAGCAGAAAACCCAGACCACCGCCCAAAGCTAGCAGACCCAAGCCCACTAATGCTTGGATCATATCTGGATATTCCATTGCTGTACACCCTGATGGTCTTAAGGTTTAATGTTGCTAATAGATAAGACATACGAGTCCACAAGGGCAAATGCCAGTCCTTGTGACTGCCCGCTCGCTACGTCTGGCAGGCGGCTTCTAACACCGCTTGCCGCATAGCCGCACGCTCGGCCGGATCGCTCCAGCGCTGGACGATCAGCGGGTCGAGTGCATCTAAGGGATCGTAGTAAAAGAAGAACTCGCCGGGCCGCACGGCTGGGCTAGTAAATACAGCGATACCCGTCTGGCGATCGTAGTGTTCGTAAGAGTGGACATCGCGCTTCCCCCCGCCTCCCATGGTGTCGAGTACAAAGGCCGGCGTATTGAAGCCCGCGGTCCGCCCGCGCACCGCCTTCTCTAGGGAAATGGCCGTCGCCAAAGTCGTGCGCAACTCTTCGACCCCGCGCACCATATCGTGAACAAAGGTGTAGTACGGATGCACGTTGAGGTAGCTGAGCTGCCGCACGAGATGCTGCATGGTATTGACGTCGTCGTTGACACCCCTTTGCAAGACGGTTTGGTTGCGCACGCAGATGCCGCGCTCCATCAATTCGTCAAGTGCGCGGCCGCTGATGGCCGTGATTTCGCGCGGGTGGTTGAAATGCGTGTGTAACGCGACTTCCTTGTGGATCTTGCGTCCCGCTTCGACAACCCGCGTAAGGGCATCAACCCACTCGCGGTCTGTGACGAGCTTCTGCGGCATGATCGCTGGCGCTTTTGTCGCGTAGCGCATCCGTCGCACGTGTTCAATGTCGAGCAAGCGAGTGCCGATGTATTCGATGTGTTCGGCCTTGAGGTTGGCCACATCGCCGCCGCTGATGACGATGTCTTCTAACTCGGGCCGTGAAGCGATATAGGCAAAAACCTGCTCCCATCGCTGGGCAATGGCTCCAAAATGCACTTTCTCCACGTCCTCGGTATCCAACCCTACCGCATAGGAGCGGGTGCAGAAACGACAGTACACCGGACAGGTGTCGAGCGTCAGAAACAGCGCCCGGTCGGCATAGCGATGCGTCAGTCCCGGCACGGGGGAATCTACTTGCTCGTGCAGCGAATCTAGGGCGAGTTCTGGGTGGTCGGGTCGCATCCGCGACCCCATGGGCAAAAACTGAATGCGCAGTGGATCCTCAGCGGGTTCCGACCAGTCGATCAAGCTCAATAGATACGGAGAAATCCGCAGACTCATCGGCGAGCGCAAAAGCCCTTGCTCGACATCGCGATAAAACGCCTCTGAAACGAGGCCGCCGAGCACCTCCCGCAGCTTCTTCAGGCTCGTCACGCTATTGCGGCTCTGAAAGCGGTGCTCGTGGAACTCATCGGCGCGCAAATCGGCATAGGCGGGAATGGCACGCCAATACTCGTCATCGCGCAGGTCCCGGTGGGAAATATCGACTAGCGCGCTGGTAGGCGGCGTCAATACCTGTTCTTGAATCTCAGACATGGGTTTGTCCCGTGCTGCTTCAATTTTTCTTGATTAAGTTGAAAAATTCCTCGCGCACTATCGGCTCGGCAAAACGGCCCCGGAGTGCCGAAGTGGTCGTCACCGCCCCAGGCCTTTCCACCCCCCGCATCTCCATACACAAATGCCGAGCCTCCATTACGACGATGGATCCTTTGGGGGCCAGCTTGGCTTCGAGAAAGTCCACAATTTGCTGAGTGAGACGCTCTTGGAGCTGGGGCCGGCGGGCGTAGAATTCGACAATGCGCACGATTTTGCTCAGACCAACGATCGAATCCCTAGGTATGTAGGCTATGTGTGCCTTGCCGAAGAACGGGATCAGGTGGTGGGAACAAACCGAAAAAAACTCGATGTCCTTGACGATCACCATGTTGTCATAGCCATCGCTATTGGGAAAGCAGGTAATCTCCGGTTCGCCTTGGTCGTCCAGTTCCCGAAAGATCTCCATGTACATCCGCCCGACGCGGTCCGGAGTTCCCCGCAAGTGCGGGTCGCTCAAGTCGAGCCCCAAAACCTGCATAATTTGGGCGAAATGACCGGCTATTTCGGCGGCCTTGGCCTTGTTCTGGCCCTGGAGCCAACTCGGAGTATCTCGCTCGCCGAGCGACCCTGCCGTCACATCTTCCATTGCGCACCTTCCTTTGCGGGCTCTATAAACAGTGGGGCAAAGCCGTCTGTGCCTTGCCCCACTTTGCTGCGAAAACGAAGTGCTTCAGTTGAGCGATTGCAAACAAGCCCTAATGGCCGCGAAATCCGGCAGGACCTTGGGGTTGTCGGATACCCAAGCGTAGCGGACGATGCCTTGACCATCGACGACAAAGGCCGAGCGCTTGGCGACGCCTTTGAAGCCCAACAGGTCTTCGTGCTGGGCACCGTACCCAGCGGAGACTTCCTTGTTGAAATCGCTGAGCAGTGGGATCTCAATACCTTCCTTTTCAGCCCATGCGCTGAGGCTAAACGGACTATCGACGCTAATTCCCAAAACCTCGGCATCGAGATCATTGTACGCGTTGATTCCAGCGGAAATCTCGCACAACTCCTGCGTACAAACGCCGGTGAAGGCCAGCGGCACGAAGAGCAAGACGACATTTTTACCAGCGAAATCGCCGAGACTTACGTCCTCCATATCCGCATTCCTGAGAGTGAACGCGGGCGCTGTATCTCCTACTTGAATCGCCATCTGCTAACTCCCCATCGCCTCGGCAAAGCGGCGATTGACTTCGTTCCAGTTGACAGTCTCAATCCAAGCGGCGATGTAGTCGGGACGACGGTTTTGATAGTTGAGATAATAGGCGTGTTCCCAGACGTCGATGCCAAGGATGGGAACTCCGCTGCCGTCCATTAGGGGATTATCCTGATTGGCAGTACTGAGGATGTCGAGCCCTCCATCCTTGACTACAACCCAAGCCCAGCCGCTGCCGAATCGCTTGGTTGCCGCATCCACGAAGGCCTCGCGGGCTGCATCTTGACTGCCAAATTTGGCTTCGGCTGCGGCGATGAGCTCAGCCGAAGGCTCGCCGCGCTCCCCGGCTGGAGCCATGATCTGCCAAAATAGGCTGTGGTTGGCATGGCCGCCGCCGTGGTTGCGCACCGCCGTGCTGATGTCCGCGGGGACGGCGTCGAGGTCGCTGATGAGATCTTCGACGCTTTTGGCAGCTAAGTCGTCGTGTCCTTCGAGCGCGGTGTTGAGGCTGGTCACATAGGTGTTGTGATGCTTGGTGTGGTGAATCTCCATGGTGCGGGCATCTATGATCGGTTCCAGCGCGTCATAGGCATAGGGGAGATCGGGAAGAGAGTGAGCCATGGTGCAATCCTTTCGGCTTGAGGTTAAAAATGGGTTAGGAGGCCGTATTGGCTTGGTAATTTTTCACTAGGGCCCGAGCCGCGTCAGCAGCTAGTTGAGCGGCGTGGCGCTTCATTGGCGGCAATCCCCCTAGCGCCTCTTCAATAGCTGCCGGCTTTAGCTGTGCTGCATCCACTAGCAGCGAGTCTGCCAGCAACTCGGTGAGCACCGAGCCAGCCGCGACCGAAGGGGCACATCCAAAGGTCTTGCAGCTAGCGCGAACGATGCGGCCGTCTTCGACGCGAGCAAAAAGCTGCATCGCATCGCCGCAGGCCTGATTTTCAGCTTGCCCCGAGGCATTGGCATCATCGATTTGCCCCGCGTTGCGGGGATGCCGATAGTGGTCAAAAACCGCTGCGCTAAAGGAGTTCATCTGCTCGCTTCAACAGCCTAGTAAAGAGGTTCAAGAAACGGGTTGTATAATACTTGTGGCCACGGAAGTTGTCAACTGTACATCCCCCTGAACTGCAATCTGTACAACGAGTTAGAGCCACCGCATCAGACTTTGAGGCCACCAGCACCGCCCGGACCACCAGAACCGCAATCCCGCCAATAGGTCCGCACCATCTGCAAGATGTCCCAAAGTATGGTATCCTTTGCTACTTGGTCAATCAACTCGTGCAGCCGCTCGGCTTTCTCAGGCTCGATCAGCCCTAATCCGCTCATCATCGTCAGATGGTGGATTAAGCCCGTTTGCAACAACGTGCGATTCATGTCCGAGAGGGGGATACTGCTTTTGTTGGCGAACTCTTCTTCAAGGCCAGCATAGAGTTCGGCCAAGCTGTGAGAAAGTGTGGTCTCGACTTTGTAAACTTTTTCCATGCGCCTCTCGCCCGTGTGGGAGCCTTGCGGTTAATATACCCGGCGCGTTCCCACTGTCAACAAGGCTCGGCCAGAGGACACAGTGAGTCATTTGGCCGTGATTTGGTATTTGCGGAGCAAGTGTCGGAAGCGGTCGTAGGTCAAGCCCAAATGCTGTGCCGCGTCTTTCTGCCGCCCGCCCGCCTGGGAGAGCGCGCCGTCGAGCAAGCCTCGCTCGACACGCTCGATTTGTTCGTCGAAACTGCCTCCCTCAGGAAGTTCAACGCCACTGCCGCCGCGCACTTCCGGGGGCAAATCCTCCACGCCCACTTCGTCCCCCTGCGCGACGCAAAGGGCGCGCTCAATGGCAAACTTGAGTTCGCGTACATTGCCCGGCCAAGCGTAGGTCTCTAGCGTGGCCAAAACGCCTTCGGCAAACGGGCGTCGTTCAATCGCCGGCACTTCGTCGCATAGCTGCTGAGTAAAGTAAGTAACCAAGGGCTGGATATCCTCGGGCCGCTCCCGCAAGGGCGGTAGTTGGAGCACGCTAAACCGCAGGCGGTCGTAGAGGTCGGCGCGGAATTGCCCGTTGGCTATTTCTCGCTCTAGATCTGCGTTGGTCGCCGCCACTACGCGCACGTCAACGTGGATCGTCTGCGTCCCGCCCGTGCGTTCAAATTCTTGGTATTCTATGACGCGCAATACGTTTTTTTGAAATTCCAGCGAAGTGTTGCCGATCTCGTCGAGAAAGAGCGTGCCGCCATCGGCGGTTTCAAAGCGGCCGTGGCGCATTTCGGTCGCACCCGTAAAGGCTCCCTTCTCGTGGCCAAATAGCTCGCTTTCGAGTAGGGTATCCGACAGTGCCGCGCAGTTCATCTTGACAAAGGCCCGCTCGCGGCGATTGCTCCCGTAGTGCAAGGCGGCGGCGATCAGCTCCTTGCCAGTGCCGCGCTCGCCGCAGATCAACACGGGCCGCGGTATGGAGGCGATCTGTTCAACTTGCTTTAGCAGGTTCTGAATCAGAAGGCTGCGGCTGACGATCTGATAGCGCTGACCTAGCTGGGTCCGATAGAAGGTGTTATCGCGGTCGAGGGCTTCGTTCTCGGCTTTAAGACGGGCGTTTTCGCGCAATACCGCCAACATCCGCTCGACCTTTTCCATCTCCACTTCGAGCTTGTCTTCGACGTACAGGTCCTTCTCGATAAAGTCCGCTGCCCCGGCCTGCACCGCTTCAACCGCCAAGTCAACGCTCCCCTTGCCTGTGAGAATAATAACCGGCAACTCGACCCAGTGCTTTTTGATCTCTTTCAGCACTTCGAGGCCATTGGGCTGGCCAATGCCAAAGTCAAAGTCCAGCACCACGAGTTCGACGTCCGTCGGCCTAGCTGCCAGATGTCCGAGCAGCCGCTGGCCGTTGGAAAACGAGATGACCTCCTTGCCCAAGCTGCGCAGTTTCTCCGCCAACATCTCGCGCAATTCCTGCTGGTCATCGGCGATTAAGACGGCTTTCTGTTTTTTGCCTACCATGCCCGTCCTCGTTCAATCCCTGAAAGGCTAAGTCTCGCCGCCCGAGAAATTGAGCGGCAGATCGAGCCGAAAAACGGTCCCGTGTCCCTTTCTACTCTTGACTCGCAGCACACCCTGATGGGCCTGGGCAATGCGGCGCGCAATACTCAAGCCATAGCCATTGCCCCGCTCCCTAGTGGTAAATCCAGGCTCGAATATCAACTCCAAATGCTCTTCCTCAATGCCCGGCCCATCGTCCTCGACCTCAATGAAAGCCAGCGACTGATCCTCGTCGTAGCCAGCACCCAGCACCACCCGACCGCCGCTATTTCCTTCGAGAATTTCCAAAGCGTTGAGGCAGAGGTTGGTAGTGGCCTCGCGCAGCATTCGCTCATCGGCCTCTACGCGCGGCAAGCCCTCTTGAATCCGCGTCTGGATCGCGGCCTTCCAAGTTTGCCGGTCAAATCCAGCGACCACCCGGCGCACCAAGCGCCCGAGATCGATCACCGCCGGGTGGATTTCATCCGTTTTCATCACTTCCAAGAACCCCACCCATTCGTCGTACAGGGCCTCGTATTCACCCCCTAAGCGATTCAACTCCCCCTGTTGCTTCCCTTCGGCCTTGCGCCCTAGCCCCCGCAAGCGGCTGCCGATGATCCCCATCAGGTTTTTGATGCGATGCCCTTTTGTGTAAAACCCCTCGTACACCTGTTCTTTCCCCAACTCGACCATTTCCAGCGACAGACGTGCGAGGACCTGCGGAGCACTTTGCTTGAATTCCTCGCAGATGTGCTGGTATTCTTGTTCTAATTCAGGGGGTTTTACATGGCGAAAAAACAAACGAGCCAAATTCGCGTACGGCTGACTGAGCTTAGGGTCGAGTTGGATGGCGACTTTGAATTCCCCCATCGCCCCCAACACCTGGCCGCCTTGCAGCAAGAGCTGGCCCAAACTGTTGTGGCCAGCCGCGGAAAGCGGGTTGAGGGTCAACCCTTGGCGAAACGCTCGGATGGCTTCCTCGCGGCACTGTGGATCTTCGTTGTACTGGCTACCGAGAGCGAAAAAGACGCGATCGAGAATTGGGTATTCGCGTCCTTCCTCAGTCGCGCGCACAATGGCTTCAAAGTGCGCCAGCGACCGCTCGCGGAACCGAGCGTTCCGCCGCCCTTGACGCATTGCGAGCAAACCGAGTTGATAGTGACTTTCTAGATGCCCACGCGTCGCGGTCGCTTCCAGTGCGGCGATGGCCGCTTGTTCGTCCCCCAGTTCCAAGAGGCAAAGCCCTTTGCGATGCTGGAGTTCTAAGTTGTCGGGCACCTGCGCTAGGCCGCGCTCGCACCACTCCAACGCCTCGGCCCAACGCGCACCTTCACAAGCCTCTACAGCGCGGTCGAGCCAATTCACAGCCTAGCCTTGCTCTCGCGGTTCTTGACGCTCCCAAGACTTAGATCCTGCTTCGTCCATGTGGTCAATCTTTTCGCTGAGAGCGATCATCACGTCCTGCACCTCAGTTAGCCGCTGTTCCATTCCGGCTAGCCGTTCCCGCAGTTCATCAGGCTCAATGCCCTTGTCCTCGGATACAGTCGCCTTGAGCTTGAGGTATTCGGCAACTTTAGCGATGCCGAAAATCGCCACAACAGCCAACAAGAGTGGCGTCAGAACGACGGGCCCTATCAAACCGTAGGGGCTTGGGGTAATGGCAAACGCCAAGTAAAAAAGCACGCACAGCGCGATACCGCAGAAAAACCCGAAGGCGGGCCCCCTATTCTTGTCCATACTTGAGCTCCTCTCTATGGAAACAACTCTTCCAGTCAACTCTCCGTTCCCATTTGCTCTTTTTGTGCTTTAGGTTTAGTCCCTACTCCATCCATGTAGTCGATCTTCTCGCTGAGGGCGATCATCACGTCCTGTACCTCGGTCAGCCGCTGCTCAACTTGCTCTAGTCGTTTGACGATCAAATCCTCTTCCTCTTTGGCCTTTTTGTCTCGTCGCTTGCGGCTCGAATAATACTTGTTTCCCCAATTGACCAATCCACTGCACAGGATGATGAGACATACGCCGATGGCGACCTGCAAAACCCCACTCATTTGCTCCCTCCCTGTCCAAGCTACAGTTCGTTTGTATCAGGCGCTTTCGACGCCTTGGCTCCAGTGTTTCTCGTGCGCGAAAAGCACCTCTGGAAAGCGATAGACGATCAGGCCCGAATCGGTTATTTCGACCTCGACGAATCCCCCATCGGCCAAGCGCTTGAGAATCTCCGAGGCTTCCTCGACTGTCAGCCCGGTATCGGCCGCAGTTTCGGTCACCGTCAGGCGGCCATTTCTCTTCTGGGCCAGCCGCACCACGCGGTTCTGCTGCCGTCGGTAGCGCACCAAGTGCGCGGCCGCATCGAGCTTTTTGGCCAGTATCCAGAGCAAGCTGCCGAAAATGGTCTGGGTGACGCCAATGGCGAAAAACTCGAAATGTGAATCTGGACCATCGGCATGGAGAATTTGAAAAAGGCCGTAGAGCATAAACCCTAGCCCTATCGGCACCATCGGCACGGCCATTACCTTGAGAAAAAGAGCGCCTAGGCGCTTGAATCCCCCTTCCATAGCACTTCGTACCTCGCTTTTTGCCGCATTGGACGGTCTCATCGTCACAGCCATTAGTTCCTCGAATTCAGCAAATTGCACAACATGCTGCGGAACAAAGGATTACTTGTCTTTATTCATCTTGTCCTTTAGAGCCTTCAACTCGTCGTCAACGCTGTGATCGACTTCGATTTGGCGGATCTCTTTCTCAATGTTTTCCATCTCGCCCGAAATCTCCGTGTGGGCGGCCGCCTCTGCCTCGCTCTCTTCGACTTTCTGCTCAAAGCGTTCAAAGCTGGAAAAGGCATCCTCACCCAACCCGGAAATACTCTGGGCCAGACGCTTGCGGGCCTGGGCAGCTTGGTGGCGAGCAATCAACGTGCCCTGTCGGGTCCGCGCTTCTTCGAGCTTGGTCTTCAGCTCGCGCAGCTGCTCGCGCAACTGCTCGGCCGTCTGCCGACTCTCCTCCACAGCCGGAGCCAGATCCTCGGCAGCTTTGGCAAACACTGCCTTGCGCTCCAACGCCCGTCTCGCCAGCGCATCTTCGCCCGCTTCCACCGCCCGTTCGGCCTTGCCCTGCCATTCGGCGACCTGGCTTTGCTTGTCGTTGAACTGGCGCTCGAGCCGCTTGTGGTTGGCCACCGCGGTCCCTACCGAGGCCGTGGCCTTGCCTACTGCCTCTTCCATGTCCCGTACCATCTGGCGGATCATCTTATCTGGCTCTTCAGCCCGGTCGAGCATCTCGTTAATATTGGACTTGAGGATATCGCTTATCCTCGAAAAGGCTCCCTTAGCCATCGCACACCTTCCTTGATTGAGTGAAGCTTATCATGCGTTGTTTCTAACCTGCAAGGACCATGCCAAAATCATTGTCATATCCATAACTGATTATAGCCCAATATATTACAGGAAAAATATAGATCAAATTATTACTTTTTAATGGCCAGATTCGCCACTTGGCTGGCGTCATTGGCCATTTTCACTCCTTTAGTTATTATAACAAATCTTCTCTTCGCAAAGGATCTTGCCATGGCCAATCCATTGGTCTTGATCGGCTTGGGTGTCTATCTCGCGGCGATGCTCGGCGTCGGCCTATACGCTGGTCGCCGCGTCCGCAACTCGACTGACTTCATCCTCGCCGGTCAACGCCTGCCCCTGTTACTCTGCACCGCAACGCTCGCGGCGACGTGGTTTGGCGGTGGAATCTGCATTGGCGCTGCAAGTGCTGCATATAAGGGCGGCATCCTCGCGGTCATTGCCGACCCTTTTGGCGCGGCTTTGTGCCTGTTCATCGCTGGCCTCTTTTACGTGAGACTGATGCGGCGCATGGGCTTGATGACGATCGCATCCTTTTTTACTCGCCGCTTTGGCCCACGGGCGGGCCTGCTGGCCAGCCTTTGCACTATTCCCGCCTATGTTGGCTGGACCGGCTCGCTCTTGTTGGCATTTGGGCGGATTCTGCAAATCCTGACCGGCATCGATCCCGCTATCGGCATCTGCGCAGCCGCAGTCATCGTGCTGATCT
Source organism: Gemmatimonadota bacterium (assembly GCA_028875345.1). GTDB lineage: Bacteria > Latescibacterota > UBA2968 > UBA8231 > UBA8231. The sequence continues at coordinate 57,384 of JAPPEG010000314.1, read as the reverse complement.
ACACTTGGGCCGGCGGCATGTGGGCCGTCACACTAACCGATTTCGTCCAAGTGACCATCCTCGTGCTCGGCCTGTTTATTTTGACGCCGATCCTCCTCGGCGACATGGGCGGCTGGAAAGCCCTCGTCGCCCAAATTCCGTCTTCCCGCTTTGATTTCTATCCTCGCGGCGACGCAGCCAGTTGGCTGGCCTACGCGCGCGACTGGCTGGTTATCGGCCTTGGTAACCTAGCGGGACAAGACCTAATTCAGCGCAGTCTTTCAAGCCGCGACGAAAAGGTGGCCTACCGCAGTGCTTACCTCGCTGGGCTACTTTATATAACAGTCGGGCTATTGCCCGTTTTTCTCGGCATGGCGGGTGCAATCATCCTCCCGGATTTGGCCGATCCCGACCTAGTTATGATGTCCCTCGCCCTAAAGTACCTTCCAGATATAGCCTTGGTCCTCTTTACGGGTGCCCTCGTCTCGGCCCTCCTATCCAGCGCCGACAGTGCCCTCCTTGCTCCAGCGAGCGTCATTGGCTGGGATCTCCTGCGCTACTTCAAGCCCGATGCCGAAGAGCGGTCGTCGCTGCGCGTGACGCGCTTGTCCGTCCTCTTCTTGGGCGCGCTATCTCTGCTGTTGGCCCTCCGGACTGCTTCGGTGTACGACTTGATGGTTGACTCTTGGTCTGTACTCCTCGCCGCGCTATTCGTCCCGCTAACCGCTGGCTTGTGGTGGTCCAAGAGCAACGGCCCTGGGGCCCTAGCTTCCATAGGGGTTGGCCTGTGCGCATGGCAGGTGTTGCGGATAATCCCCGTGGATTTGCCAGCCGATCTTTTGGCCGTGCCCTTTTCCGCCCTCGCCTTGGTAATCGTCAGCTTGCTAACCCAAAAGAAGGCCCCGCCGCAGCCCTTACTCGATGCCGAGGGACGCCCCCTGGATTATGAAAATCGCTTAGGTATTTCACCCTAAGCTCGCTTGACAGGTAAAAGCGCGTACTTAACTTGTTGATTACTTACCATCCACTTTAAAAAGGAAGTTGACTATGAAGATGTACATCGCCGGAGAATGGGTTGACAAAGCCGAAACCATGGACGTCGTCAACCCCTACGATGGCTCAGTCGTCGACACCGTCCCAAGAGGCGACGCCGCAGACATCAACCGCGCCATTGACTCGGCTGAGCGCGGTGCCAAGGTCATGGCCGCAATGAGCGCCCATGAGCGCTACGAGATCATCCATCGCGCGGCCGATCTAATGCTAGAGCGGCTCGACGACCTAGGGCGCACGATTACCCTCGAAGAAGGCAAAATCCTCGCCGAGGGCATGGGCGAGGCGTCCCGAGCCCAAGAGACCATCGTCCTGTCTGCCGAGGAAGCCAAGCGCCTGACTGGCGAAACGCTCGACCTGAGCGGGGCCTCTAATGGGGCGGGCAAATTCGGCTTTACGCTGCGGGTCCCCTGCGGCGTGGTAGCCGCGATTACGCCCTTTAACTTCCCGCTCAACCTCGTCTGCCACAAAGTCGGGCCCGCGCTAGCCGCCGGTAATTCTATCATCGTCAAGCCCGCCAGCGACACCCCGCTTTCGGCCCTCAAACTTACCGAGATTTTTGTCGACGCGGGCCTGCCAGCGGAAGCCATTCAATGCGTCACGGGTTCGGGCGGCGTCATTGGCGATGCGATCAGTTCCAATCCCAAGGTCCGCAAAATCAGCTTCACGGGCAGCCGCGATGTCGGCGAACACATCTGTCAGGTCGCTGGCCTAAAGAAAGTGACCATGGAACTGGGTTCCAATTCCCCGCTGATTGTCATGCCGGACGCCGATCTCGAAAAGGTCGCCGCCGCCACCGCCAATACCGGCTTTGCCAACGCTGGCCAAGTCTGCATCTCGACTCAGCGGGTATTCGCCAGCAGCGAGGTGTACGGGGATTTTATCGATGCCCTCAAACCCGCAGTCGAGGCCCTGACGATCGGCAATCCCCTCGACGACGACGTCAAGATGGGGCCTATGATCCGCGTCCAAGACGCCGAACGCGTTGAGGCTTGGGTCCAAGAAGCCGTTGGGGCTGGGGCCAGCGTCGTCACGGGCGGCACCCGCGAGGGCACGATGCACGCTCCGACCATCCTAGCCGACGTGGCACCAGAGATGAAGGTCTCCTGTGACGAGATTTTCGGCCCAGCGCTCGGCATCAGCCGGATCGACGATATCGACCAAGCCATCGCCATGGCCAACGACACCAACTATGGTCTCAGCGCCGCAATCTTCACCGAGAACCTCAACTGGGCCCTCCAGTTTGCCCAGCAGGTGGAATCGGGCAACATCCACATCAACTGGGGCACTCAGTGGCGCGCCGATCTGATGCCCTACGGCGGCCTCAAGGAAAGCGGCATGGGCAAAGAGGGGCCCCGATACGCGGTAGAGGAAATGACCGAAACCAAAATGGTCGTCATCCATTAAAAATCTCTGACAACAACACAAAAGGGGGACGCAGCCGAAGCGTCCCCCTTTTTGTATGCCGTTACTGTTCTTTAGCTCAGGTCAAATCCAGTGACGCTAGAAACGCGGCGCGGATCTGCTGCGTAATCAGCCCCGGCATACCATCGCCGATAACGACATCATCGATCTGTATCACCGGCATCGCCTCGGTAGTAGTACCAGCGAGAAAGACTTCGTCGGCTTCCTTAAATTGATCGAGCGTGCAAAACTCTTCGTTGATGGGTATGCCGAGCTTGCGAGCTAAATTGAGAAGAATCTCTCTAGTAATACTTGGCAGAATGTGGGGACCAATAGGCGCAGTACACAATCGTCCTTCTTGGACGCAGAAGGCACTGGTCGAAGCTCCTTCGGTGACCCGGCCTTCTGCATCGACCAGCAGCGCCTCAAAAGCCCCCACTTGCGTCGCCGCCTGTTTGGCCAAGATATTGGGCAGTAAGGCGATGCTTTTGATATTGCAGCGCTTCCAGCGCAAGTCTTCGGTGCTAATGATTTCGACGCCACGGTCGTAGAGGTCCCGTGAATGACGCCGCAATTCCTTAAACGTCATTACGACAGTGGGATCAATCGGGACAGCGGGAAACTCGTGCTGCCTAGGGGCGACTCCCCGCGTGACTTGGATATAGACCAAGGTCTCGCCAAAACCGCTCCGCTCAATGCCCTCCATCAGCTTGGCCTTAAGGCCATATTCGCGGATATCCAACGGCAAGTGCAGTGCTGTTAGGTTGCCCTGGAGGCGCGCCAAATGCGGCTCTAAGGCATAAGGACGCCCTCCATAGGTCCCAACGACCTCATAGACCCCATCGGCGAACTGATAGCCCCGATCCTCGACCGACACCACGGCTTCGGCCAATGGACAAAAGCGGCCGTTGACATACGAGATCTCAGGCATCGCCCATCGCTAGCCTTTGGCGAGGGCCTGCCACAAGGCTCGATAATAGCGCATCAGGCGCAGGGGGTCTGGACTTTCGGGAATTTCGGCGAGGCAATAACCGGCATAGCCACTCTGCCGCAGTAGGGTAAAGAGCCGCTCCCACGGGTAATCGCTCCACAACTCGGTAATGTGGACCAAGGCAATGGCGTCCTGCAAGGAGGCGAAACTGCCGTCAATGGAGCCATTGACTAGGTCCGTTGCATTGGAGTTCCAGCAGACGAAGACGTTGTCGTGGTCGGCGTAGTCGAGGATTTTGCGTATGTTGGCTGGGTCCGAAGTCGTGCGGCCGTGGACCTCCAAGCGAATCTGCACCTCTAAGTCACGGGCAAATTCACCGCACTCGCGCAAACTAACGCCGATCTGCTCCAAGGTCTGTTCGATGGGAATCCCCTCATCTACGTGGACGTTGTTGGGACGCACCTTGACCCCGCCGACTCCGAGATCATGGGCCAAGCGCACGTATTCTTTGGTCCCGTCGATGTGACTTCGCAGGACCTGTGGATCGACAGCGTCGTATTCAAAAGCGCTGCCCAACCCTACCAGTTCGACCGCCGAGTTGACAAAACGCCTCTTGACCTCGGCCCGCTTAGCTGCACTGAGCGCCACTTCCACCCCGTGGGCATGCGTCGTCCGCAGTTCAACTCCAGCAAAACCAGCTTCTTCGCAATGGGTGATCAGCGTCTCTAAATCCCAATCGCGGCCCAAGTTGTAGGTCACCATGCCGAGCTTCACGTTGCATTCCTCCCTGTCTGATCACCGGCGAAGAGCTCCCGGTGAAAGAGTGCCTTTTGCTGTTGGAGATACTCGCCCTTGCTCATGTTGGGCGCATGATTCTGCAGGATATCTTGGGCTGTGGATGCATCGCCGTACAATAGATCAATAGCCATCATGGCCAAGACCTTGGCCGGGGCGAGGTACCCAGCGGCAGGGTCGGCGATGCCCCAATCAGGCCCGTGGATTACGCCGCTGGCTCCGGTCATAGCCGGGTGCAGCACGGGCATGATCTGACTGAGGTCGCCCGCGTCGGTGGAGCCGCCGCCGTGAGGATAATCCCGGTACTGATCCGGGCCAAAAATTCGCGCGGCATTGTCCTTGAAAAGTTCCCCTAAATCGGGATCATTGCACAGCGGCAGGTATCCAGGCACAGTTTCGATTTCAACCGAGCAGCCGAGGGCAACCGCCGCTCCCCGCAGCGCCCGATCAACCTTGTGAGATGCATCCAGCATCGCCTCGGTGGTGCGGGCGCGGACATAGGTCTCCAGCCGTACCTCAGCCGGAATGATATTGACCAGATCGCCCCCCTTCGTAATGATCGGATGCACCCGCACGCAATCCTGGTCGCGGAAGGTCTCGCGCTGAGCGTCAATCGCACTGAGAGCGAGCGTCGCTGCGCTGAGCGCGTTGATGCCTTTCTCCGGCGCGCCCCCGGCGTGGGCGGCCCGGCCAATGAAACGCACATTCTTGGCCAAGAAGCCATTGGACGAACGGGCGATCCCCACCGCCCCCTCGTTCTGGACCGAACTCTTGGTGTGGATCATCACGGCCATATCTACGTCGTCGAAGTGGCCCAATTCGACCAGTTCGGGCTTGCCCCCGAGAAACGCGATCTTGCCTTCCTCGACCAGTCCTAAACGGTAGTCTATCTCGACATATTCTTCGGCGGGGACAGCGAAAAACGCGATTTCTCCGGCCAGTTCCTCGCTGACGCCGGCCTCGACTAGCCCATAAGCGGCCCCTACCATCCCGGCGATCTGGGCGTTGTGACCACAAGCGTGTGCCGCCCCAGTTGCTGGGTCGGCACGCGGGTGATCAGGCACGATGAGCGCGTCGAGCTCGCCCATCAGGGCCACGGTCGGACCTAATTGTTTCCCCTTAAGCCGAGCCTTCACGCCGGTCAGTGCCAGTTCCCGCTCGTACTGCAATCCGAGATCGGCAAAACTTTCGCGGACGCGGCGGGCCGTCTGCTCTTCTTTAAAGCCCAATTCAGGTTGGTCCATGATGGCCTCTCCCAACCCGATGATTTGCTCGCTCTGTTGATCAATGGCCGCACACACAGCGGCCTTTAATTCCTCTTTGCTCCGCATAAATCCCCGTCTTTTTAGGTCGGCCAGTATAAGCCAGCGTCGCTGGGATTGTCAAGCAATTCCCTAGCTAGCGCAGGTATAGCACACCCTTAATTTTTAAGGCCGTAAGCCTTTGCCCAGCCTCAAACTCGTCCAGAGCCATTGCATTGTACAAAATTCTTGTCATCGACCGCAATCCCATATTTGGTGCCGCACGAGACCTGAGCCTCAGCCGTGCGGCAACACCCCAATGTCTTCGCCGCGCTGGTAGTTAAGCGCATCGACCATCATCCGCACGATGTCGTAACTAGGGCTAAATCCTAGGTATTCCTCAGCCTTGTGCAGGTTGAACTCGTAAAAGGTAGGAGTGGCCTGTACAGCCGCTTCGACGTGGGGTATGCCGCGCAATTCGGCGAGTCGGTAACTAACCTCGTCCCAAGTGAAAGGGCGCGGGCCCGCTAGCTGGAAGGTCTCGCCCAACGCCCTTTCTTTACCCAAGGCGCAGAGGCAGCCATGTACGATGTCGCGCACATCGGCGATGTGCTTTTTGAAGGGACGATCCTGCTGGTCTTTTAGCAGCACCGCGCATTCCTCACCCTGCCACAGGGCCGCTAGTTCCGGGTGTACCTCCTTCATCTTGCTCAAATAGAACTGCGGAAACTGCAACATTTCGTCGGCCGCCCAGACCATGGCGAAACGCAAAATAGTCGTCGGCACTTGGTAGCCCTGCCAATAGCCGTTGCACAATTCCTCGCCCAGCGCCTTAGTCAAGGCATACGCTCCCTTGGGCACGCGCAGCGTCTGTTCATCAATGGGCACGCTCATGCCGCCGGGGACGTATTTGTCGTAGAGCGCGTCCGAACTGGCGAACAGGAATTGGCCTATCCCCTTCACCCGGCGCACGGCCTCCAACATGTTGAAGGTGCCGCGCACGTTAATCTCAAAAAACTCCTCGTCGGTAAAGGGGCCACCGCCCTGAAAGGCCGCCCCTAAGTGATAGACGGCCTCGACCCCATCGACCGCCTGCTCGACTGCGGCCGGATCAGTCAAACTCCCCTTGACGAGTTCGATCTGCATCTTTTTGAGATTTTCCACCCTCGGGTCTCGAGGCCAGACCAACCCGCGGAGTTGGTGTCCGCGCTCGACGAGTTGGGTGGCTAAGTTGGCACCAATGCGGCCGGTAATGCCAGTAATCAATATTCTCACACAAACCTCCCAGTTGAATTGTCAACAACAAACCGCACTGCCCGACCACTAGCAACCCCACCTTAGTAGAAAGAAGGCTGGAAAAGATGGCGGTCTGTCTTATATTTAATTCTACAAGTAATGTGTTGCTTGGACTAGTCCTTGGTTTGCAGCTTTACAACGAAGATGTCACCTGCTCAACTTCGCATCCTGGTCCCTCTCGAAAATCCGCACCAAGAGCACAATCTCGTCGATCTGGCCACGAGCTTGGCCGTTCCTCCTTGGGGTGAACTGCACCTGACCCACATCCTCACTCCCGACGCCGAGCCTATACCCGATATAGACCAAGCACTTGCTGCTTTGGCCGACCGGGCCATGACCCGCAATATTGGCGCAATTGCGCATCTCGAAGAGGGCGCAGACGTAACGAGTGCCATTCAGCAGGCCATCCGCCGCTGGAGTTGCAACATGATGCTCATGGCCTGGAAAGGCGATGTCGAGCGCGCCGCCATCCTTTCTGCGCCCAATCGTGCCCTCACCAAGGACACCGACGTCGACACCCTGATCTTCAAAGAAAAAAAGCGCGGGCCGGTACACCGGATTCTCGTACCTTTCGGCGGCGGCAATCACGCGTTGGTCGGCGTGCAGATCGCCTACGATCTGGCCCAGAACTGGGGAGCCGAACTGGAAATTCTCCGCATCGTCCGCGACTCCCGCGACCCCTCCGACCCGATTCTCCAGCGCTACTGTTCGCAGCTAGCCGCAGACACACGCTTGCAGCTGGAATTGCTGAAAATAGATGTGCCGTTGACTGTAATCCCGGCCGTCAATGTAGTCCCGGCCATCGTCGAAAGAGCGCAAAGCCACGATTTGATCGTGCTCGGTGCTTCAAACGACTGGCGTCAAGAGGAACACCTCGCTGGCTCCATCCCGGACGAGATTGCCTATCAGGTGCCCTGTTCGGTACTAATGGTCCGCTCAGCCGCGGCCAACGACCTTCAGCTAAGTCGCATTTTCTGGGAGCATACTATCCGCTTGAACCTCACCCCCAAAGACAAGTGGGATGCCATCGCCCAGATGGTCGATGCGTTAATAGAAGAAAAGCAAATCCCCGCCAGCGAACGCCAGACCGTGCTCGCGGCAGCACTCGACCGCGAGCGCAAAGGCTCAACCTCGCTAGGGCACAGTACGGCCATCCCCCATGCGCCCATCCCCGATCTGGATGGGATCATCGGCTGCTTGGGGATTTGCCGGCAAGGCATCGACTTTGAAGGTCCCACCCCGGAGCCGGTGCACTTCATCTTCCTGCTGCTGACCCCGGAACAAAACTACCGCAGTTACATCCCAATCCTCGCCCAGATCGCGACCTTGATGCATACCGATACTACCCATCGCGACATGCTCGCCTCGCAGACGCCTGCAGAAGTAACAGCCGTCCTCAAACGCCTGCCGCAACCGCGCCGCTAAGTCCTCTCGATCTGGCTGGCAAAATAATCGCAATGCGGCATGAGTGTGCATTCGTTGCACAGGGGCTTGCGCGCCTTACACACGTAGCGACCGTGCAAAACCACGCGCTGTCCAAAAGCCGTCCACTCCTCGTCCGGCAGTAGTTGGGCCAAGGCCATTTCGACCTTGCCTGGATCCCTTTCTGCGGTCAGTCCCAAGCGCCGACTCACCCGACCTACGTGCGTATCTACCACGATGCCGGGCACCCCATATACGTTACCGAGGATGACATTGGCACTTTTGCGACCAATGCCAGGCAAGCGAGTCAAGGCGTCCATGTGCCCGGGGACTTGGCCATCGTGCTCGTCAATGAGCATGGCCATAGCCGCGCGGATGTTTTTGGCCTTTTGCCGATAGAAACCAGTCGAGCGGATATCTTCCTCCAACTCCTCGGCTTCCACCGCCACGTAGTCGGCTGCGCACTGGTATTTTTTGAATAGCACTGCGGTAACTTCGTTGACCTTGACATCCGTGCTCTGCGCCGCGAGCACAGTGGCCACCATCAGTTCCAAAGGATTGCTGTAGTTGAGCTCCACCCTCGCTGCGGGAATGGTTTTTTTTAGTTCTTTACAGACGATCTGTGCCCGCTCGACTTCTCGTTCCCCCACTTCGACTTCCTTCTTCAGCGTCGGGACGGTTGGGATAGCTCGACGTTGGTACCAGCCCTGCGCACGCGCCGACCCCATAAATGGACGCGGCCCTTCCAGCGGAAAATCCCCAAGCAGCCAACGCTGCCGACTAAAACTACGTGCAGGGGTTGCAACAAGGCCCAAAGAGGAAAATAGCGGCGCAATTCGCGCCGGCCCGATAGCAATATTCCGCCATTAAATACATTCCACTCGCCCCACACTTTTGCCCCCACCGCGCCTAAAGTCCACAGGGGATCCAGCAAGCTGGCCAAACACAGCAAGGGAGCCATGAGCGTCGCCCAGTTCAAAGCGTATGTGAGCAGCATATAGCCGAAAAAAAGCGGATCTAGGCGGGCGAGGACCGGGGCATTGGAAGCCCAGCGGCTGCGCTGGCCGAATAACCCACCCCAAGATCCTGCCACTGGATGCCGCACAAAGGTCGCTGGCTGATCGGCAAAGACAATAGACCACCGACCCGAGCGGCGCATGGCCTGCATGAGCAGCACATCGTCTCCAGAAGCCCGGTGCATGATCTTTTCATAACCGCCAACGTCGAAAAACGCCTCCCGCAAAAAGGCCAAATTCTGCCCGGAAGCCGCCATGGGATGACCCCAACCGGCGCTGCCCCATATGCAAGCCATTAAGCAAGTGAAGTCAACGGCCTCGTATCCCTGACGCCAACCCTTGATCTCGGACGGCGAACCGATTTGCGAAAAGCCGATGACCATGCCTACCCCGTCGGCAAAGTGCGACAACATGCCGCGGATCCATCCCGGAGCGACTTGGCAATCGGCGTCCGTGGTGAGAATCACCTCCCCCCGCGCTTCGGCGATCCCTAAGCTCAGCGCGGCCTTCTTGGAACCCGACCCTTCGGTGCGCAGCAATTGCACGAACACAGTTTCCTCGTTGAACTCGCGCACGATGTGGCCAGTGCCATCGGTGGAGCCGTCGTCAACAATGATGATTTCGTAGCTATCTTGGGGATAATCCTGCGCCAGCAGGGCGCGCAGACAGGATGCGATGTGCGCGGCTTCGTCGCGGGCGGCGACGACGACCGAGACTAACTGGACGCGCTCGGCATTGGCATGGCCGCGATGGCAGCGCATTCCGATGACGAACCAACAAGCCCCGAGCAAGTAGGTCAGCGCACAAAACGCCAAGAGGTATTCGGGCGCGGACAGCCCGGGCATTAGCCCTTAATTTCCTTGATCAGCGAGAACATGCCGCGATAGCCTTCGGAACAGTTGCGGCACATATCGAAGCTATTGCGGTCGGCGAGAACCTGACGGCGAAAATCCATATAGGCCCGGCTGCGCCAGATCTCGTCAAAAGAACGGCCATTGAAGGCCTGCCCCATGCCAAAGTCGACGTCCTTGTCGAAACAGCAGGGCGCGACCGCTCCGTTCCAATTGACCATCGAGCTGTACCACAGCACCTTGCAACCCCGCGTAGGCTGCCCCTTGACCACCAGTTCGTCCTCCGCACGCTCGTAGCGGCTGTACTGTTCATTCTCAGGTAAGAACTCTTCGGCGTCCGCATCCGTGTAAATCTGGGCGGTCTTGACCAAAAACTTGTCAACGCGCAGGTCCTTGGCCAGCGCTTCGGCCGTGGTCAGATCGCGCTCGTTGTGTTTCATAACGATGAATTGCAAGTTGATCAGCGGCGTCTGCGACCCCAGCGCCTCTTTGGCTGCGACCAGCAGGCGGACCCCGGAAAAGACGCGCTCAATCTGACCGCCGACTCGATATTTTTCGTACGTGGCTTGGTCAACCCCGTCCAGCGAGACAATCATCTCATCCAGCCCGGACTCGACAATGTCCTGCGCCTGCTCTGGGTTGCGAACAAAGTGGCCATTGGTGCTGGTGAAGGTGAAGATGCCGCGGTCGCTGGCGTAGCGCACCATCTGGTTGAAGCACTTGTTGATATATGGCTCGCCTTGGTTCCACAGCATCATCATAAAGACCTCACTGCCGAGTTCGTCAACCAGCTTTTTGAAGTCCTCCAAACCCATAGTGCCTCGGGGGCGACGCATCTCGCCATTGCCTGAAGGACACAAGGGACACTTGAGGTTGCAAAAGTTGGTCGGCTCGACCATGAGCATAAAAGGACGGCCCCACACGATAGGTCGGCGGGTCATCCAAGACAGCCCCATGGACGCCAAAACAGCGAGAAAATTGCCCAGCCGCTTCCAGGAAAATGCGCGGGCGTAGCGCCGAACGTAGCGCGGCAGTGCTTTAGGCGTGATTAGGTAGGCCAAATCAGCTCCTTTATCAGGTTTTCCAGCGAAACCATCCCCAACGGCCAACGACCGTAAAAATTAGCACATAGGGAATATATAAAACTTCCGCTAGTGGCAAATAGCGCAGGAGCGCACCCTCCTCGGGCGTGGCCATCCGCTTGAGCAGCAAAAGGTCAACGGCCCAGCGCATAAACCACACACCCGCGACCCAGCTATTCCAGCTTTGGGTCCAGAGCATCTGCACCAGCCCCCAAGCGAGAAAGCCGTGGAACAAATAGACGCCTACGGCCAAATAAAATGCTTGGCCCTTGTAGTGGCCTCCTTTGGACGCGTGCCGCAGCTTCTGCTGGATCGCATCCGCGAACTTAGCTGGCGGCTGCTGCGAAAGGACGACAGTCTGGCGGTTAAACGCCATAGCCCACTTGCTCTGGGCACCCAACAGACGCATGAAGTACACATCATCGCCCCCGATCAGATGCCCGATTTGCGCGAAGCCGTCCAGTTCGTCGTACACTTGGCGGCGGTAGCCCAAATTGCGGCCCGTACACGACAGCGGGTGCCCCATGCCAAAGCTGCCCGCTCCCAGCGCCCCAACTCCGATATTGTCCACGGCCAAAACCTTGGCCAGCACGCCAGAGACCGGATCGGGCCGCGCATATCCGGCGACTAAACCAACCTCCGGCGCAAAGTGCGCCACCATCGAGCGTACCCAATCTGCCGGTGGGCGACAATCCGCATCGGTAAAGAGCAAGATCTCCCCAGTGCTCGCCGCAATCCCTTCGGCTAGAGCGCTTTTCTTCGGACACTTAAACCACCCGTCTGGCGTGGCCTGCACGCCCTTGAGGGCCGGCCAAGTCTCCGCCTTTGCGGCAATGATGTCCCAAGTTCGATCGCGCGAGCGGTCATCTACGACGATCACTTCAAACGCGCCTTGATAGTCCTGCCGCGCGAGCGCGTCCAAGCAGTGCGGCAAGGTCTCCTCCTCGTCGCGCGCGGCAACGATGGCGCTGACCGAGGGCTGATCACTAACTAAAGCCGGGCTAGGCCGCCCGCTCAAGCCGCGCCACAGCCAGAGAACGCTGCCCACATAGATTGCACCGCTCAAGAGCAAACCTGACTTTTGCAGATCCATAAGCTCCATAAGGCGGCCTCAAAAGTAATTAAAGCGCAGGTCAAAGCGCAGGTGCTGCTGGCGGCCATCCCCGTAGCCAGAGCGCCACGCCAGCGGCACGGCCAGACCCCAAGCCGGGGGTAGCGGCACACCTTGGCCCCACTCCTGTGCGTATTGGGCCTCTAGCTGGAGATCGGGCAAGATCCGCCAGTGCAGACCAGCGGCCAGCGCGGTCCGCTGCATGCGATGCCCATCGAGGAATTGCTTGGTCTCGCGCTCGTCCCCCGGTCGCCAACCATAGTGCATATCGCCGCCGACATTGCGAATGGTGCCGTCTGTCTCTAACTCGTTCTCGCCGTGGCGGCTGCGCGTGACATGTACCGCAAACTCTAGGTTTCGGGTTGCCCGCTTGGTCAGGCTCAATTGCCATTGGTCGCTATTGGGCGCGAGGCTGTGTCCCAGCGGTGAGTCGAAGTGGCGAAAGGTGTTAATGGGAAACCGATGCGAGTAAAGCCAAGGTTCGATGCGCACGTATTCGGCCCGGAACTCGGAATCGGCCAACCCCAGTGGATCAACCCATAGCATCCCAGCCTGCAGGGAAAACTTGTTGGCAAAATCGTCGGAAAAGATGCGGGCCTTCTTCAGGTCATCAACTACGTACGCCAGATAATAGCGCCGTCCGTGCCCCGGATGGATGTCCAAGTCCACGCCCATCAGGAGGTTGTCTTTGTCGCCTAAGTGGCTTTGGGCAGCCCAGTAGAACATCAGCGGATTGACATAGCTAGGCTCCAACCCTCGGTCGCCGTACACTACCACCTCCTGAAAACCCAAGTCGAGCCAAGGAGCCAGCGCCACCTCCAAGCGGTGGGCCGCCAAGTACTTTTGGCGCTCCAACAGGCGCACGTTAGTCACGCCGTTGACTGCATACGTGGCCGCTGAATCAGCCGTCCCCACGCAAAGGGGCGAGTCGGGTCGGTTGGGACATGGGCGGAGCTCGGCGGAGATGCTGACCAGCTTAAAGGCCCCAAGCTGCGACTGCAAGCGGATCATGTTAAACGACGGCGCGTTGTTGCCCAGCCCCAAATTTTGTTCCGGGGCCGGCCCCCACAAAGCCTCGTCTTTGCCCAATTGCACGTCCACCGACCCCACCGCGAACTTGACGTACGCCGTGCCCTCGTGAAAATCGGCTGCCCCGCCCTTTAGCTGCGGCAGGTCAATTCGCCGCTCGTACAGGTCGTGGCGATACTCGTAATCGCGGGATCCTTGCTCTCGCACCTGTTCAAAAGCCATGCGGAAGCCCACTCTGCTACCTAGATGTCCGCGGACGATGCCGCCGCCTCGGTGGCGATACACTACTTCGGCTTCCGACCGTCCCCGGCCGCTAAAGCGATCGGTTTGCTGGCGGGCGAGAAAGTCGGCGAAAACGGCCCCTCCACGGGCGTGGTATTGAAACATGGCTCGCTCTTGGACAAACTCGCCGCGCAACAAGTCCAGTTCACCCAGTTCAAGCGGCGACAGTTCGGGACGATATTTTTTATCAACCACATTAAGTAATTCTATTATTTTATTGCGGCTGTATGGCTTAATGCCATCTGCGACATCGTTAGCCCGCCCTTGGGCCTCAAGCCGCTCGACAAAGCGATAAACCCAGTGATCCAAAGGCACGTAAACCGACGAATCCGCTCCGGCCGCAACGGTGCCCAACGGGATCAACAAACCCAGTATAACCCATGTTGACAGCGTTTCCAAGGGCTTGTATATTAATTGGTTACGTATTTTTTTCCTCATCGCTTGAAAGCCGGAAATTCCATGCCAACTATTGCCGATGTCCACGCCCGCGAAATCCTCGACTCACGCGGCAATCCCACCGTCGAAGTCGATGTGCGCCTTGCAGACGGGCATCTCGGGCGGGCAGCAGTGCCTTCGGGTGCTTCCACCGGCGAACACGAAGCCGTAGAGTTGCGCGACGACGATCCAGCCCGCTATCTCGGCAAGGGCACCCGCAAAGCCGTGGACAATGTCCGCCGAGAAATCGCGCCGGTACTCAAAGGCCTAGACGCGACCGATCAAAACCAAATCGACCAAGCGATGATCGACCTCGACGGCACCCCTAACAAGGCCCGCTTAGGTGCCAACGCCATACTCGGCGCATCGCTGGCCTGTGCCAAAGCGGCGGCCCAATTTTGTGGCCTTCCCCTCTATCGCTATCTCGGTGGCCCCGCAGCCCACACGCTGCCGGTGCCCATGATGAATATCCTCAACGGCGGCGCTCACTCCGACAATAACGTCGATCTGCAAGAATTCATGGTCATGCCCGTCGGGGCGCGCTCTTTTGGCCAAGCCCTGCGGATGGGAGCCGAAATATTTCACCACCTAAAAGCCGTGCTAAAAGAGCAAAAGCGCCACACGGCCGTCGGCGACGAGGGCGGCTTTGCCCCAGATCTCGACTCCAACGACGAGGCCCTCGACATCATTGTCGAAGCCATCCAACGCAGCAGTTATCAGCCGGGCGAAGACGTGCTGCTGGCCCTCGATGCAGCCGCTAGCGAGCTATTTGCCGATGGCAAATACACCTTGCATTGGTCTTCGGGCCAAGAGCGCAGCGCCGCAGACATGGTTGCTTTCTACGCCGAACTGGCCGACCGCTATCCCATCGTCTCTATCGAAGACGGTATCGACGAGAACGATTGGGACGGCTGGGCGCGGCTGACTGCGGCCTTGGGCGACAGCGTGCAGCTAGTGGGCGACGATCTTTTCGCGACCAACACCGAGCGACTCAATTGCGGCATCCAAAAGGGCATCGCCAACGCCATCCTCGTCAAGGTCAACCAGATCGGCACCCTGAGCGAGACTCTCGCTGCCATTGAACTAGCCAAGCGAGCGGGCTATACAGCCGTCATTTCGCACCGCTCGGGTGAAACCGAAGACACGACCATCGCTGACATTGCCGTGGCGACTAATGCGGGCCAGATCAAGACCGGATCGGCCTCGCGCACCGACCGCGTGGCCAAGTACAACCAACTGTTGCGCATTGAGGAAAGCCTCGGCCAACAAGCGCTTTATCCGCAACGGGCCGCCTTTTACAACCTACGCCGCGGATAGTCTGCCTCCTGTCCAGATCGCAACAATGTGCATCAGCCGCTGCCCCAAGAGCGCTGCTGCCAAAAGAGCCGCTCCTTGTCCGGCAGGCAGAACGGTCGCCAAGCTCAGGGCTATGACCAGCCCCAAGTCATCTAGCTCCAAAAGCTGCCTCGGCTCTACGCCGGTGCGCTGATGCACAGAGCGGCCGAGGAGCTTTCCCATTCCATGCCACACCCCTAACCGCACTCCCGGCACCACAGCAATCAAGGCCAAAAGAATCCAAGCACTGAACGCGAGTTCAAAGCCGCCCTCGACGAATGCCGCCCCAAGCGCCCACCCCGCGACCCCAGGCAACACCGTCTGCACCATGTCTTGGCCCTGCTCCAAGGCGCGCAAGATATCTAAGCGACGCATCGTCGCATTGACCAACCAAATTCCAGCCACAGTCCCCACCCATAGGGGTTCCAAGCCCAGCGCACCAGCTATGCCGCTGCCCAACAGAAGCCCCACGGCTATCATATAGTACAGGTATCCACTGCTGACGCTGCGGGTCGCTAAGTCCATAATCAAGCCAACCAAAGCGCCCAACACTAGGCACGACCCCCATTCTGCCCACGTCCCTTCGACGACCACGACCGAAGGGAAACCCAACGGCAAGTATATTTCAAATCCCCCTGGACGTAGCTGCATAATCCCCACGCCAGCCAAGAGTAGGCCGACCAGCGCGCTAACCGAAGGCAACAAACCGGTGCTTTTTTTCTTTTTACCCCCCCTGCCGCTCTGGCGCACCCAGCAAGCGGCCCCCAAGCCACAAACGCCCCATAATGCAGCCCCCTCCACGCCCCCTTGCGAAAAGCCATAGCTCAGCGCCCACAACCCCAAGCCCAACAAGACCAGATAGCCGATTTCCAACAACAGCAGGGGTCGGCTAACGTGCCGGAGCAGGCGCAACTCAATACTACATCCGACCACTAACCCGAAAATCCCCACTAAAAACGCCGCAGCCAGATCGGCCGCCGCGCTGAGACTGGGCCGCATGTCCAACGGCGCGAGCAAGCCGAAAACTAGCCCCGCCAACGCATACTGGACGCGGGAGGCTAAAAGCTCAGCCAAAAGAGGTGAGAGAGAAGCCCGCGATCTACAGAGACGCACCGCTGCGTAAACCAACCCCACGGCAGCCAGCCCCACGCCAAAACTCAGGAGTACTTCGGCGCTAGCCATAGCCTGTTTCGCCCGTGTATAAATCGGGATTGCCCAACTGGGCGAAGCCCTCGTCAAACCCGCGACAAAACTGTTCCACTGCCGACTCGCCCAGCTTGACGACCTGCTCGTAGGTTTGGTCTGAAGGCAACAGCGGACGGGCTAGGGCCGCGCCATCCTTAAAGCGCACCCAGTGCTGGAGCCAATCTCCGAGGATCTTGCGCCCCAGATGGGCAAATGCCAATGTACACAGGGGATTAGGGCGGCGTCCGGCCACGCGGATGTGTCCTCCCCACCAGAGAATTTTGGGAATTCGCTGCAGCCACAGGGCGGTGGCCTCCTCCCCTAGTTCCAGCAGGCTCTCATCGGCATCTCGACCATAGAAAGCCTTCCCCACTTCCCCTAGCAAGCTGCGGCCATCAGCGCGGCGGGGAAAGTGCAAGCACGCACTCCACAACCCGTCCATTCCCGCGCTAGCCAGCAAGCGGCAATCAATCCCCCATTCCAAGCGCATGTGCCACAAATCAGGCACGGCAGGCCGGGTCCCCTCGCGGATCAAGGCGGCTACGCGGGCTTCGACCCAAGGATGTACGGCCATATCCGCATAGACGTGCAGTCCCCAACCCGCAGCAAACGCCCGCTCGTTAGCGCTGGCGGCCCCTTGAATAAGGGCGCGCAAAAAATCGCCGCAGCGCTCCAGATGTGCGCGGTGCGATAAGGCCGCCGGACCACCGGGAAAAAAACCGATATCCGGGCCTACAGACCCGGCAGCAAAGGCCGCCTGCATCTTTCCTTCGTCCGCGCAATCGCCAAAAACTAGGGGAAAGACCCGCTCGGCCAGCCACAAGTGAAAGAAGCTGCCCGCCAAACTTAGAACGGCAGATCGTCGTCGTCGCCAGCCGGCGGCGGGGGCGCAGCCGGCTGGGCGGCCGGACCAAAGTTTTGCCCGCTAGCTGGCCGGTCGGAGTAGTCCGCATCTCTACCGCCACTGCCACTACCGCCTCCCTCGCCGCGAGAATCGAGCATCTGCATGTCGTTGACCACAATCTCAGTCGTATAGCGCTTCTGGCCACTCTGGTCGTCCCAAGATCGCGTTTGTAGCTTGCCCTCGACATAGATCCTAGCACCCTTTTTGAGGTACTGTCCGGCGATCTCGGCCAGCTTGCGCCAGAGCACGAGCCGATGCCATTCGGTTCGTTCCTGGCGCTCGCCCGTATTGCGGTCGTTCCAGCTTTCAGAGGTGGCCAAGTTAAAATTGGCTACGGGCACTCCGTCCGGCGTGTAGCGCACTTCGGGGTCGCTGCCCAAATTGCCGATCAAGATTACTTTGTTTACCCCACGAGCCATATATTCGCTCCTTTCTGCGAGCGCGTCGCAAGCGCGAGCGCACTCATTAATGTTCGCAATTTTGCTTATCTTAGGCGTAAGCCTTAGCCCAGTCAAGGCCAGCCTAGCCCCCGTCGGGCTTGACTTTCTCCGGCGGCTTTCCTATTCTTCCATATCCTTAACTATTAAAGTGTTTACGGCAGACCGACTTCCCCCTTTGTCTGGCGTTGTAAACACTGGTACTTAGGGGTCGGGTACCCCAACCCGTCGCATCTTTACCGCTAGGCGGTAGCTTTTTCCCCCTCCCAATACGTCCTCGTCTTGCTCCTATTGCGCTGCATTTTGCGGCTGCGCTTAGAAAGAAGGGACGCCAACCATGGCTGGATCCCCCATCGTCGTTCTCGATGTTGGTGCCTCAAAAGTTCTATGCCTAGTCGGCGAGGTGCAAAACAATTCCCAAGTCAAAATTTTGGGCTTGGGGCAAAGCCCCTGCACGGGTCTGCGCCGCAGCGCCGTCATCGACATGCCCCAAGTAGCAGAGTCCATCCACGCGGCCCTCACTGAAGCTGAACGCTCGACTGGCCTCAAAATCGCTGGAGCCTATCTCGGCATGGCCGGCGAAGGCATCAACACCCAGACGAATTACAGCACAGTGGGCATCTCGGGTGCCTCCAACCCTATCTCCGAAGAGGATCGGGACCGCGCTCTACTTGCCGTCGCGCAGGAACAAGTCGCCGAGGACCAGATGGTGATGCACCGCTTCGTCCAAAGCTATGCCGTCGATGGCGAGCCAGTACAAAACCCGCTCTGGCTGCACGGCAATCGCCTATCAATCGAGTTATTGACCGTTTCCGTGGCCGAGCATCTATGCACGGCCTTCCGCCACGCGGCTTCCAAAGCCGGCGTTGAAATCGTCGGCGTCGTCCTCGAAAGCGTGGGCGTGGCCCATGCTACCTTGTCCCAAGACGAGCGCGACATGGGTGTGGCCTTGCTCGATCTCGGCGCTGGCACCTGCGATCTCGCCGTGTTCCTAGGTCCGATGCGGCACCTAGAGGAAATTCCGCTGGGGGGCGACGATATAACGCGCGATCTCTCGGTCGTCTTAAGCATCCCCATCCGCGAAGCCGAGAAGCTCAAATCCCGCTTTGGCAGCGTTAGCTGTCCCGGGGAAGACGGCGACGAGACTGTCACGTACCACACGACCGCCGGCCGCACCTGTACCTTAACTAAGCAGCAGGTCAGCGCGGTCATTGAAGCGCGACAGCGCGAGATTTTTGAATACGTGCGCCAAGCCCTCATCAACAGTTCCTACAACGACCGCTTAGCCGCTGGCATCGTCCTCACCGGCGGCGGGGCCTTGCTCGACCAGGTCGCGCCACTCGCCGAGGAGGTGCTCGGCCACCAAGTCCGCATTGGCGTCCCCCAAAACGCAATCGCCCCCACCGAGGTCAGTGACCCAAGCTATGCTACCGCGATCGGCCTGTTGCGCTTTGTCGCCAACGAACACAGTGCTCCCGTCGAGTCGCACGAGGCCGACCGGCCTCGCAATGGCTTTGCCCATGCGCTGGGCAAGCTGTTCAATTTCTTTTAATAGCGACGCAAACCGAAGCTGTTCTTGACACCGTAACTAGCTCCACCTAGTTTCTATTGCACAGCATAGCCGCCATAGCTCAGCTGGTAGAGCAACTCACTCGTAATGAGTAGGTCCCCGGTTCGAGTCCGGGTGGCGGCTCCACGACACAACGCGGGCTTGCGCACTAGTCGTCAGCTCGCGTTTATGCATTGGTCCCCTCCCTGCTAGCCTGTGTCTGTTACAGATCTTCCCACGCTAAACGCCGGCCTCAACATCTTGTGCGTATTCCTGCTCATGCGTGGCTACCTGCAGATCCGTCGCGGTGCGCGCCAAGCCCACCAAAAGTCCATGCTAGCCGCCCTCACCTGCTCCGCGCTCTTCCTATGTTCGTATTTGGTTTACCACGTTCAGGTAGGTTCGGTACCCTATCCCCACCACGACTGGACCCGACTCCTGTACTTCGCCGTGCTCATACCCCACATCATCCTCGCGGCAATAATGGCCCCTTTTGTAGCTCTCGTCGTCTGGCGCGCTTACAACCAAGATTTCGCCCGCCACCGTCGGTTGGCCCGCTGGGTCTGGCCGGTGTGGATCTTTGTCTCGGTTAGCGGCGTGGTGGTCTATCTGATGCTCTACCGGCTCTAAAATCAGGAACTGCGACTGCGGGCCACCATCCAAGCGGCCCCTGCGGTCGTCAGCACCGTCCAGCCGCCGGTGATCAGCAGGGCATGCATAAACGCCGCGTCGGCTATCAGTTGAGCCGGCACCAAGTAGAAAGCCTTCCGCAAAACTACCAGTGCGTAAGTCACGGGATTGCACTGCATCACCCACTCGAGCCAAGGAGCAGCTCCTTCAATGGGAAAGAGTGCGCCAGAAAGAAACCACAAGGGGATGAGAACGACGCTCATCACCGAATGGTAGCCTGCCACTGAATCCAGCTTCCATGCGACCATGAAGCCCAAGCCCGTGAAGCCCATGCCAATCAGCGTGCAGAGGGCCAAGAGCGCCAGGACCATCTCCACTGCCAAGGCAATGCCAGCCACTGGTGCCAGCAGCAAAAATACAAGCACCTGTGAGAGGGCGATAAGCGTACCGCCGACCAGCTTGCCTAGCGCTATACTCAGGCGCGGCACTGGGGCTACTAGCACGCCTTGCAAAAAGCCGACGCTGCGGTCTTCGATGAGAGTAATGGTGGAAAAAATCGCCGCGAAGAGCAGGAGCATCAGCACGATGCCCGGATAGAAGAATTCTCCGTAGCTCAGCTCGCTGCTTCTGCTGATGAAGCTATCGGCAAAACCCGAGCCCATGAAAAACCACAGCATCAGCGGCTGCACCAAGCTCCCCAAAAGCCGCGAAGGCTGGCGCAAAAAGCGCAGCACTTCGCGCTGGGCTAGAATCCAGACGCCGTTCAAGCGGCGTTCCCTTCCTCGAGATGCTGGCCAGTGTGGCGCACGAACACATCGTCGAGCGAGGGAGGGGCCAAAGACAGCGAGCGGATCTGGGAGCCGAAGCGCTGGAATACCTCGTCGAGACTGATGTCGCTTTTGAGCGGAACGCGCAGGTCTTGATCGACGACTTGTCCCTCTAGGCCCATGTCGCTGCGCAGTGCGGCTTGCAGCGCGGCTGCATCGTCGCTGCACAACGTGAGAATTTCGCGCCCCAATTGGCGCTGCAAGACCCTTGGGGGATCACAGACGAGTAGCTGTCCTTTGTGCAAAATAGCGACTCGGTCCGCACGCTCGGCCTCGTCCAAGAGGTGGGTCGAGACCACGACCGTGAGTTGTTCGTCCGCTTTGAGTTCCTCCACTTGGTTCCAAAAATCCTGGCGCGCCACTGGATCCAACCCGGTCGTCGGCTCGTCGAGTACGAGAATAGCTGGCGTTGGCAGCAGCGCCTTGGCCAATTCGACGCGCCGCCGCATGCCCCCAGACAACTTCTCCACCCGCTCGTTGCGCCGCTCCCACAAGCCGACAACCTCTAGCAACTGTTGGCTGCGCTGGTTCACGGCGCGACGGCCCATGCCGTAGAGCAAACCCGCCATCCGCAAGTTTTCGCCAACCGTCATTTTCCCGTCGAGCGCGGGATTTTGAAAGACGACTCCCAACTGACGGCGCACTGCCGACGGATCATGCCCCAAGAGTACGCCGCCGACTCGTACCGCTCCTGAGGTGGGTACCAGCGCGGTGGTCAGCACGCGCAGAAGGGTAGATTTACCACTGCCATTAGGCCCCAACAGGGCCATTGTCTCCCCATAGTGGATATCGAGATTGATCTCATGGAGTGCGCGATGATCCGCCTTCTTGCGCCTATCTGCGTAGACGTGGGAAAGCTGCGAGATACTGATGAGCACTTGGGGGTCCAACGGAAATCTCCTGTAGCCGCAAGGCCGGGCGCGTTGAGGCAATAAGACAAAAAGTTGAAAAATTAACCGATTCCCAGCTAGCGTCAAGAAAGCGATGCAGATTGACACTGGCTGTCTTTTCTTATAGATTTGCGATTTCAGTCTCGGTTGTAAAAAAATTCCCGAACCATAAGTTTTGCGCTAAATTTCAAGTCCACAGCTCCCGTCCTCTGTATGGATGGGTGCGAAGCTCGGCACACCCGAATCACTTTTTTTAGGTAAGGCCGACAGTATGTCAACTCAAGCCAAGTCTGCATATTGGTTCCGTGCGCTCTTACTCGTCGCGGCCATCGCATTGGTGGGAGCGGCGTTGCCGCTTGGGGCGCTGTGGTATTTGAACCAACCGACCTACGAATACCCAGCACGGCAAATTCACATCCCCCAAGGTGCGAACGCCCGCTGGATCGGCCAGTTGCTAGAGCGGGAAAACCTAATCCGCAACGCGCACGTCTTTGTCTGGACCGTCCGACTCAAAGGTCTCGGTCATCAGCTCAAGGCGGGCACCTATCAACTCGACGGCAATGGCACGACAGCCGCCATTGTCCAATCCCTGCTCAAGGCCCCTATCCAAACTCAGCCGGCGACAATCCCCGAGGGCCTGAATCGCCACCAGATCGCGGCCCACCTACAGGCCGCAGGTGTAGCGGATTCAGCGCGCTTTATTGCTGCCACCGAAGACCCGCACCTCATCCGCCAACTCGGCGTAGTTGCGCCTAGTCTCGAAGGCTACCTCTTCCCCGAGACGTACTTCTTCGACCTAAACACCGATGAACATACCATCGCCTCTCTCATGGTTGACCAATTCCACCGCGTATTCGCCGACTCTCTGCACCAGCGGCTCAAGGAAATCGGCCTCTCGCTGCACGAAGCTGTGACGCTGGCCTCAATCGTCGAGCGCGAAGCTGTGGCCGTTGAGGAGCAGCCCATTATCTCCGGCGTCTTCCAACGCCGCCTCAAGCTCAACCGCCGCCTCGAATCCTGCGCGACGGTCAACTATGCTCTCGGCACGAACAAGAAGCGGCTGACTTATGCCGACTTGGAGGTGGATTCGCCCTTCAATACGTATCGCTACCAAGGTCTGCCCCCCGGCCCCATCAGCAATCCCGGCCGCACGGCTCTCCTCTCCGTGCTCTATCCCGAGGAAACCGAGTATCTCTACTTCGTCGCCCGCGGCGACGGCACCCACATCTTCAGCCGCACCAACAGGGAACACGAGCGCGCCAAGCGCCAGGTCAAGCTAGCCCAACGCATGCAGACGAACTGAGGATGTCCATACTAGACGCCCTCAATCCAGCGCAGCGCAGCGCAGCCGAGACCTCGGGCGGGCCGCTGTTGATCCTCGCCGGGGCCGGCTCGGGCAAGACCCGCGTACTCACCCATCGCATCGCTTTCCTCATCAAAGAAGTCGGTGTGCCCCCGTGGCGCATTCTCGCCGCGACCTTTACCAACAAGGCGGCGGGCGAAATGCGCGAGCGCATCGAGCAGCTAGTCGGACCGGCGGCCACCGAACTATGGATCGGCACCTTCCACTCGATCTGTGCGCGCATCCTGCGCCGCCAAGCCGAAGGGTTTGGTTTAGATCCCAACTTCTCCATCTACGACGAAGACGACCGCCGCGCCACCATCCGCCGCGTCCTCAATGCCCACCAAATCGACGAGCGCGAACTCGCGCCGCGCGCTGTCGTCAGCCAGATCAGCCGCGCCAAGAACGCCATGCTCGACCCGTTGGAATTCGCACACCAAGCGAACGAACACCAACGGCAAATTGCCGAACTCTACGCCGATTACGAGCGCGAACTGCGCCGCAACCAAGCTCTTGATTTCGACGACTTGCTCATCGAGGTCGTGCGCCAGTTCGACCGCCACCCAGACATTCTGCAAACCTACCAAGAGCGCTTTGAGCACCTGCTCGTCGATGAATACCAGGACACGAACCGGCCCCAATACTTGCTCTGTCGCCAGCTAGCGGCGCTCCACCGCAACATCTGCGTGGTCGGGGATGACGACCAGTCGATCTACCAATTTCGCGGTGCCGACATCCGCAATATCCTCGACTTTGAGCGCGACTATCCAGACACCTGCATAGTGCGATTAGAGCAAAATTACCGCTCCACCGGCCGCATCCTCGCCGCGGCCAATGCCGTCATCAGCCACAACCAAGGTCGCAAGGGCAAAGAGCTGTGGACGAACGGCCCCGAGGGCGACCCGGTCGCGGTCGTCGAATGCGACTCGGACCGCCGCGAGGCCCGCCACGTCGTCGATGCCATCCAGCGCTACGACCGCTTGGGCCGCTACGGGCTTGGGGACGCGGCGGTGCTCTACCGCACCAACGCCCAGTCGCGGCCCTTTGAAGAGGAATTGCAACGCGCCCGTCTCCCTTACGTAATCGTCGGGGGCATCCGCTTTTACGACCGCCGCGAAATCCGCGATGTGCTGTCCTATTTGCGCCTGTTGGTCAACCCGGCCGACGACATTGCCCTACGCCGCATCGTCAATACGCCCCGTCGCGGCATTGGCGATACCTCCCTCGACCGCTTGCAGGCTTTTGCCCAAGCCCAGGGCTGGAGCCTTTCCATTGCACTTGAACACCTCGACGATGTACCCAACCTCAGCGGCCGCGCGCAAAAAAGCCTCGCTGCCTTCGCCGAGTTGATCGGAGAACTAACGGCAGCTACCGATGCACTCTCCCTGCCTGAACTGGGCTTTGCCGTCGTCGAAAAGAGTGGGTACCGCGCCATGCTCGCAGCGGAAAACACCCCGGAAGCCGAGGCGCGCTTGCAGAACCTCGACCAGCTGTTGGCCGAAATGACCGAATACGCAGACGCGAACCCAGACTCGGCTTTAGCGACCTATCTCGAAGAAAAGTCGCTGCTGACCTCGGCGGACGAAAGCGACAACAATGGCAACGCCATTACTTTGATGACCCTGCACAGTGCCAAGGGCTTAGAGTTCCCCTTGGTCTTTGTCTGCGGTCTCGAAGAAAACCTCTTTCCCACGGCGCGGGCCATCGACGATCCCCAAGCCATTGAAGAGGAGCGCCGGCTCTGCTACGTGGGCATGACCCGTGCGCAAGAGCAGCTCAACCTCACCTATGCCCTGCGCCGCTATGCGTACGGCTCGCTACTGGCAACCGAACCCTCGCGGTTTTTAAGCGAAGTCCCCGCCGAGCTGACGACTCAGAACTACGAGTTGGACCGCGGCTTTGACCGCTCGCGACGGCGCGTCGGCCCGCCGGCCCGCAAAAAGGCTCCAGCTCCCCAAGGCGTCCACTACGAGTGGGACGCCGAGCAGTCGCCCGGCTTCGACGAGTTTGTCGATCAAGACGACTTCCTCGCCGTTGGCCAGTGGGTGCGCCACCCCCAATGGGGGCGCGGCCAAATCGTCAGCCGCGAGGGGCAGGGCGAAAAGATGAAGCTCTCCATCCGCTTTGGGACGCGGACCAAACGCATCGCCGTCGCCTACGCCCAGCTTGAACCCGCCTGAGCGGCCCATTGCCCAAGAGAGGGTCGATCTTTAACTTTTATTGTTTATCTCGTTTCCCTTTCGCGACTTATGGGCACTCAAACATCCAAAAACGCGCGCGTGGCCCTACAAAACGTGGGCTGCAAGCTCAATGCCTACGAAGTAGAAGCCCTTGCTCACCGTCTGACCGAGCGCGGCTATTCAGTCGTGCCCTTCGGCACTGAGGCCGACGTGTACGTGGTCAATACCTGCACGGTCACCGGCGCAGGCGATGCGGACTCGCGCAAGGCCGTGCGTCGCGCCCGGCGTCGCAATCCAAGCGCGGAGATCGTCGCCACTGGCTGCTATGCCCAGCGGCGGCCAGCAGACCTCACCGCGGCCGGTGCCGACTTGGTCGTAGGCAATGGCCAGAAGGCCCAACTCGTCGAACTGATCGAAGCGCATCTAGCGGGCACCGAGACTCCTGCGCCCTCGGCAACGAGGCCGCGCACGGAGCAATTTCTCGCCATTGACGGCGCAGTGCCCCAAGGCCGCACGCGCGGCAGCCTGCAAATCCAAGACGGCTGCGACGAACACTGCACCTATTGCATTATCCCAGCGGTGCGTGGGCACAGCGCCAGCCGTCCAGCCGCCGAAGTCATCGTCCAAGCCCAGCGTATGGTCTCGGCCGGCTACCGAGAGCTCGCCCTGACCGGCGTCCATACGGGCCGCTACGGATTCGACCAAGGCCAGCCCGAGGCCCTCGTCGAACTGCTCGCCGCGTTGGAGCAGATCGCCGGCTTGGAGCGCATTCGCCTCAATTCCATTGAGCCGGGTTACGTCACCGACGCGCTGATTGACCAAGCCGCAGCTTCCCCGGCGATCTGCCGCCATTTCCACGTGCCTTTGCAAAGCGGCGACGACCACATTCTCAAGCGCATGGGACGGCGCTACACTCGCGCCTATTACGCCGAGCGGATCGAGCGAATCGCCAGCCGCATTCCCGATTGCGCCATTGGCGCCGACGTCATGGTCGGCTTCCCCGGGGAAACCAACGCGCATTTTGCCCAGACTCGCGCCCTGTTGGCCGACCTGCCGCTGACGTATCTCCACGTCTTTTCGTACTCCCAGCGCGAAGGAACTCCGGCCGAGCACCTGCCCGATCACCAAGACGCCGCGGTCAAAAAGGAGCGCGCCCAAGCGCTCATCGCCCTCGGCGCAACCAAGCGACTCGCGTTCCACCAGCGCTTTGTCGACCGCTCTCTCCAAGTCCTCGCTGAAGGACGTTCAGACCCGGCCACCGGTTTGCAGATCGGCTTGAGCGACAACTACATTAAGGTACTCTTCGCCGGTCCAGCCCGGCCCAACGAGTTTGTGGACGTGCAAATCGAGCAAGCCCGCGAAGAGCTAGCTTTTGGAGCGCGCCAATGAACTTGCCTCTCCTCGAAGCGACCGAATACCAGCCCGTGGCAACGCGCCCCGGTCCGGCGGGCCGCCGCGTGTACATCGAGACCTACGGCTGCCAGATGAACGTGGCCGACAGCGAGTTGGTGGCCAGCATCCTCGCCGACGCCGGATTTCAGATTACGGAACGCGCCGAGCAGGCCGACATCATCCTGCTCAACACCTGTGCGGTGCGCGAACACGCCGAGGAGCGGGTCATTGGCCGCGTCAGCCAGCTCAACGGCCTCCGCGCCCATCGCCCCAACCTCACCTTGGGCATCCTCGGCTGCATGGCCCAACACCTGAGCAAGACTCTGCCAGACCGCGCTCCTTTCGTCGATTTGGTCATGGGACCGGATTCCTACCGCCGCCTACCCCAGCTTCTCGCCCAATCCAGCGACGACGCGCTCTTAGACGTGCGGCTCGACCGCTCCGAAAACTACAGCGACGTCCACCCCCAGCGCACAACCGGCACCAATGCTTGGGTGACCATCATCCGAGGATGCGACAAGTTCTGCACCTTCTGCATTGTGCCCTTTGTGCGCGGCCGGGAGCGCAGCGTGCCCGCCGACGAGATCGTGCGCCAAGTCCAGCGCATCGCCGCCGAGGGGTTCAAGGAAGTCACCTTACTTGGCCAGACCGTTAATTCCTACCGCGCCGACAACGTGGATTTCGCCGATCTCTTGCGGCAAATCAGCCAAGTCGAGGGCATTGAGCGGGTGCGCTTCACCTCGCCCTATCCGGTCGATTTTACCGACCGCGTAATCGACGCCATGGCCGAGGTCGGCCCTGTGTGCCCGAGCCTGCACCTGCCGGTGCAAAGCGGCTCGGACGAGCAACTCGCCCGCATGCGTCGCGGGTACACGGTCGATCAATACCGACAGCTCGTGCATAAGCTGCGCACCGCCCTGCCCGACCTCGCCCTGACGACCGACATCATCACTGGCTTCTGCGGCGAGACCGACGCGGACTTCCGCCAGACTTGTGATCTAATGGAGGAGATCCGCTACGACTCGGCTTTCATGTTCAAATACTCAGAGCGCGAAGGCACGTACGCCCACAAGAAACTGCCCGACGATGTCCCCGAAGCCGTCAAGGGTGAGCGTCTCCAGCACATCATCGCCCTGCAAGAGGAGATCTCGCGCCAGGTCAACCAGCGACAAGTCGGCCGCACGGTCGAGGTCCTCGTCGAAGGCCCGTCCAAACGGCCAGCCGCCGATGGCCAGCCCCGCTACTACGGCCGCACCCCGCAGGGCAAGACGGCGATTTTCCCACAACCAGCAGCGAGCAACGAGTTCGTAGCCGTCCGCATCGCCCGCACCACTTCGCATACCCTCTTTGGCGACCGCATTGACGACACTGCGTGATATAAACGTGCTAATAACCTGTTAGGCAAAGAGTTATTGGCTCCGTTCCTAGGTCGAATAGTTCCGCGACTTGCCTTCCGGTTGTAAGCATTCAAACGGGAAATCCACGCCCGCCGAAAAGTCAAAGCGCCTGTGTCATCTACGACCGAATAGACTTTTCACATCGCTATCCAGATTCGGCTTGAACCCAATTCACCGCTTGACATTTATTTTTAATTGCACACATTATGTGTCCACTTTAAGGAGAAATTATGAAAGCATCTATTCTCGATTTAAGACGACGCATGAAAGATGTTTTGCTCGCTCTCGACCGCAACGAATCGGTCACTATTTTTTATCGCGGCAAGGAAAAAGCCATCCTGTCTCCCAGCCGACAGCGAACAGACAAATCGGTAAAAGACCACGAGGCTTTTGGTCTGTGGCGAGACAGAAAAGACATGACCGATGTCGATGCTTACGTCCGCAGTTTGCGCAAAGGCCGCTTGAATGATTTTTGATACCGATGTTGTGATATGGGTTTTCAGAGGCCATGAAGGGGCGGCAAATCTCGTTGACCGTATCGCTGATCGTCAGATATCAATTGTTACGTATATGGAATTTATCCAGGGTGCAAGAAACCGACAGGAGTTAAAAAAGATCAAGAATTTTCTCACAGATCACGCCTTTCAGACCGTACCTCTCACTGAAAATATCGGCCACCGAGCGTCTGTATATATGGAGGAATACACCCTTAAGACAGCGCTGTATCTAGCTGATGCCTTGATTGCCGCAACCGCTATTGAACATCATTTAACACTTTGTACAGCCAATAGAAAACACTACCGCGAAATCAACGAACTCAATCTAAAAATCTTTCGGCCCTGACCCCACTGTATTGACCCTTACCCCATTCTTCCTCTGAAAGGACCCCATGTTCGCCCATTACCTCTCATTCGCTGTACTCGCTGCTCTTTGCTCCACCGCCTATGCCGACCCGCAAGCCACCCGCGACGACATCGAAATTAGCCGCATCCTCAACGTCCCCCGAGGCACAGTTCGCATCGCCAAGGATCCGCGCAACAATGCGCTCTACACCTTGCGACAAGACGGTTCGATTGGTCTCATCGATCTAGCAGCAGCCATACACACGCCGACATACTCCAGAGACGATCACGGCATCCGCAGCGGATTTACGGGCTTTGCCATTGGGCCAGATGGCTCGTTTTACCTTGCATCGAACCGCCGTGGTCCGCGCGACAGCGGCCACTTTGCCCTCACCCGCGGCATTTTGCTCGACGCCGACACCGGCGAGCGAAGGTGGGAACAGCTCGACCCAGACAACCTGCCCGTTGACGTTCCCATCGACGACATCCTCGCCGCCACCAGCCTCGGCCGCGATCCCACGACCGATATCCGCTACGCACTCAAGACCAACGGCGACATCACCCTCGTACCATCGGGCACGGTGTACACGGCCACCGACCACGGATTCAGCCGCCCGAGTGCCCTGTTTATCGACGCCGACGGCACCTTTTACGTCCTCAAACGCATCGACCTATCCAGCTACAACATCGCCACGATCACCAAGGGCGAGATCGATCCGAGCAATGGAGAGCGCACTTGGTTTACACTCGCGGAAACCGCACCCTATGAGCGGTGCGACTGCATCTTCAACCACGAGGTCAATGGGCTAGTCGTCAGCCCCGACAATCGCTCGCTCTTTATTAACAGCGGCTCGCGCACCGATCACGGCGAGATACAAGACGGCAACAGGCAGTTTTCCGACCTGCGCGAAACCGCGCTCACAGCTATCGTCTTGCGCGTTCCGACCGATGCCCGAGATCTCGTGCTGCCCAACGACCGCGACGCCCTGCGCGCCCAAGGCTTCCTCTTTGCCGAGGGCCTGCGCAATGCCTACGACCTCGCCTTCGCGCCCAACGGCGACCTCTTCGCCACGGAAAACGGACCGGACCGCGACATGGCCGAGGAACTCAACTGGCTGCGCGAAGGGCATCACTACGGCTTCCCCTGGCGCATGGGGCTCGAAGACACCCCGCAGCAATTTCCCGACTACGACCCCGCCAACGACTTTCTCCTTCCCGCTAGATTCACGGCTGTGCGCGAAGGCTACTACCACAACGATCCCACGTATCCACCGCCGCCGCGCGACTTCACCGAGCCAGTGATCAACCTCGGACCGGACGCCGATGCCTACCGCGATCCAGCCGATGGCCAAATCAAGGACGCCAGCGAAGAGGACATGCGCTTCGGCACCTTCACCGCGCATCGTTCCCCTTTAGGGTTGGTCTTCGACGCAGATAATGCTCTCGCCGAACCATTCCAAGGCGATGGCTTCGTGCTTAGCTGGACCGAAGGCGATCCCGACGGCGATGATGTTGCCGGTCCATTCAACGACCCCAGCCAAGACCTGCTACACCTCGATTTGGCCAAAGTCGGCGACAACTACGAGGCGCGCGTCACCCGCATCGTAGGCGGGTTTTCCAACCCCATTGACGCGGAAATCATCGGCAACCGCCTCTATGTGATCGAATGGGGCGGCGGGCGCGGCCTGTGGGAAATCACTCTGCCACAGGCTGCAACCGAGACGGCTGTTGCCGAGGCCGAAGGCATTGTGCCCGCAGAGTTTGCGCTAGCGCAAAACTTCCCCAACCCCTTTAACGCAAGCACCACCATTACCTTCCAACTCGCCCTCGCGTCCCAAGTCGAGCTGGTCATTTACAGCATCAACGGCCAGCGCGTGCGCACCCTCATCAGCGGTTCCCTGCCCGCTGGGCATCACCGCCTGCAATGGGACGGCCGCAACGACCGCGACGAGCCAGTAGCCAGCGGCGCGTATCTATACCAGCTATCGGCCGATGACTTTGTCGCCACCCGCCAACTCACGCTGCTCAAGTGAGCATTTCTAAAGAACCTCATGCTGGTCCGTTGCTTCTCGCTCGCCGCGCTCGCTGCCCTTTGCTCCACCGCCTATGCCGACCCTCAAGCTACCCGAGACGACATTGAAATCCGCCGCATCCTCAGCGTCTCCCAGGGCACCATCCGCATCGCCAAGGATCCACGCGACGACGCGCTCTATATCTTGCGGCAGGACGGCGCGATTGAACGCATAGACCTAACAGCGGCTAGGCTCGTCCCAACATACTCCCACCGCGACCACGGCATCAGCGCCGGCTTCACGGGCTTTGCCATCGGGCCGGATGGCTCATTCTACTTAGCCTCCAATCGCCACGGCCCTCGCGACAGCGGCCAATTTGCCCTCGCCCGAGGCATTTTGCTCGACGCCGACACCGGCGAGCGGCAGTGGGAACAGCTCGACCCGGACAACCTACCCGCCGACGTTCCCATCGACGACATCCTCACCGCCTCCATTTTTGGCCGCGACCCCACGACCAACAACCGCTACGTCCTCAAGACAACCAATGGCGACATCACCCTCTTGCCTGAGGGCACAGTGTACACGGTCGCCGACCACGGTTTCATCCGCCCGAGCGCACTATTTATCGACGAAGCCAGCACCTTTTACGTCCTCAAACGCATTGACCTGTCCATCTACAACATCGCCACCATCACCAAGGGCGAAGTCGATCCGAGCAGCGGCGAGCGCACCTGGTTCACCCTCGCGGAGACCGAACCTTATGAGCGGTGCGACTGCATCTACAACCACGAAGTCAATGCACTAATCGTCAGCCCTGACAACCGCTCGCTCTTTATCAACAGCGGCTCGCGCACCGATCACGGCGAAATCCAAGACGGCGACGGGCACTTCCCCGGGCTGCGCGAAACCACGCTCACAGCTATCATCTTGCGCGTTCCGACCGATGCCCGCGACCTCGTACTGCCCAACAGCCGCTATGAGCTCCTCGACCAAGGATTCCTCTTTGCCGAGGGCTTGCGCAATGCCTACGACTTCGCCTTCGCGCCCAACGGCGACCTTTTCACCACGGAAAACGGACCCGGCCGCGACATGCCCGAGGAACTCAATTGGCTGCGTCAAGGGCATCACTACGGATTCCCCTGGCGCATGGGTCTCGACGACACCCCCCAGCAATTTCCCGACTACGACCCAGCCACCGACTTCCTCCTCTCCCCTCGCTCCACGGCCGTGCGCGAAGGCTACTACCACAACGATCCCACATACCCACCGCCACCGCGCGATTTCACCGACCCGGTGATCAATCTCGGACCAGACGCCGACGCCTACCGCGATCCCGCCGACGGCCGCATCAAGGACGCCAGTGAGGAAGGCGTGCGCTTTGGCACCTTCACCGCACACCGCTCGCCGCTCGGATTGGTATTCGACGCGGACCGTGCCCTTGCCGAGCCGTTCCAAGGCGACGGCTTCACGCTCAGTTGGACTCGCGGCGATCCCGACGGGGACAGCGTCAACGGGCCGTTCAACGACCCCAGCCAGGACCTGCTGCATCTCGATTTGGCCAAAGTCGGCGACAATTACGAAGCGCGCGTCACTCGCATCGTCGGCGGATTTTCCAATCCCATTGACGCGGAAATTATCGGCAACCGCCTCTATGTGATCGAATGGAGCGGCAAGCGCGGGCTGTGGGAAATCGTCCTGCCGCCCGCTGAGGAATTCCCACCTGCGAGCTTGGCCGATGCGCAGGTTTTCAGCGACCTACCCACGCAAACGCCCGCAGCCAGTGTAGTGCCGTACGAAGTCAATGCGCCGTTTTGGTCGGACGGAACCACAAAGACTCGGTTCATTCGCCTGCCGCCCGGCGAGCGCATTGACTTTGCCAGCAGCGGGCCTTGGAGCTTTCCCGACGAGACCCTTCTGATCAAAAACTTTTACCTCGACTTGGTGCGCGGCGATCCGGCCAGCCGGCGCATCATCGAAACGCGCTTCCTCGTCAAGCGCGTGGATGATCCGGGATGGGATGGTTACAGCTACCTGTGGAACGAAGCAGGCACCGACGCCTCCTTGCTCGCCGACAGCACGACCGTTGCATACGTGATTGACGACCCCCAAGATCCGGTGGGCTTTTTCTTGCAGGAGTACTACTTTCCCGCGCGCCAAGACTGCGAAGTCTGCCACACCAAGGGCGCGGGCTACGTCCTCGGCGTCCACACAGCCCAACTCCACGCGGGCGCGGAGCAAAACCAGTTGCACTCCCTCGCCCAACAGGGCCTTTTCACCGAAGAGTTGCCAGCCGACCTGTCTTCCCTGCCCCGTCTGCCCAATCCCTTCGACCCCAGCGTCCCGCTCGACCAGCGCGCCCGCTCGTACCTGGATGTCAACTGCGCACCGTGCCATCGGCCCGAGAGCGTCGGACGCACCATCATCGACCTGCGCTACGACACGCCCTTGACCGAAACCAATACTATCGGGGCTTTTCCCACACTTGGCGATATAGGCGAGCCAGAGGCCCTCATCCTCTCCCCCGGAGAACCGCAGCTTTCCACGCTATACCTGCGGCTACTGACGATGGGCACCTTTCGCATGCCTCCGCTAGCTTCCTCAATCATCGACGAGCGCGGAGCCGATCTCATCGCGGAATGGATCGCCAGTCTAGACCCCGTCGCAGCCAAAGGGACCACACCGGCCGCCTTTGCCCTTACCCAGAACTACCCCAATCCCTTCAATGCAGCCACGACCATCGAATTCCAGCTAGCGACCCCCGCTGCCGTCGAATTGACCCTGTACGACGCGATAGGCCAAAAGATCCGCACCTTGGTCGCACGGCATCTCGCCGCTGGATACTATCGCACCCAGTGGAATGGGCGCAACGACGCCGGATACACAGTCGCCAGCGGCATCTATTTCTACAGATTGCGAGCCGGAGGCTATTTAGCCACCAAACAACTAACCTTGCTCAAATAAAAATCGTCTAATCTTCCGACCTATACCCTTATGAACCCCTGCGCCATCGCCTTCTTGGCCCTCGCGCTAGCGAGTTGCACTGCCGATCCCTATCAGGCTCCCGGCACTCAGCGCATGGCTGAGCAACTCGACGCCCTCGCTGCTCAGGCCAACGCCGAGGACAACATCTATTTGAGCCAGCGCCGCGTTGACTGGCTGCGCCGCCAGTCCGAGCCAGACGATCCCGTGCAACAGCTCAGCCGACAGGTCGAACTGGCCAAAGAGTTGTTGCGCTCCGGTGCATCCGCCGAGGCAGCCACCCTGTTCGAGCAGGTGCGCGAGCAAGCTGCCGTCCACCGCTTCCGCACCCGACCGAGCCTTGAAGAGATGATCGCGCTCGCCTATTTGCGGCTCGGCGAGCAGCAAAACTGCATCGACGATCACAACCTCGCCTCTTGCCTGCTGCCCATCGCAGCCGAGGGAGTCCATAAGGCGCAGGAGGGATCGCGGGCGGCCATCGCTTACTACCGCACAATCTTGGAAAAAACGCCCTACGACCTGACCTCGCGCTGGTTGCTCAACATCGCCTACATGACCGTGGGTGAGTATCCACACCAAGTGCCAGCCGCCCATCTCATTCCCCCAGAGGTCTTCGTCGCTGACGCCGATATTGGCCACTTCCCCGACCGAGCTGATGCCCTAGGATTGAATGTCCTCGGCTTGGCCGGAGGCGGCATTATGGAAGACTTTGACAACGACGGCTTCCTCGACATCATCGCCACTTCTTGGGGTCTCGACGATCCACTGCGCTACTTCCGCAACCAAGGCGACGGCACCTTCGCCGAGCGCACCGCCGCCGCTGGTTTGACCGGCCTAGTCGGCGGTCTCAACGCCGTGCAGACGGACTTTGACAACGACGGCTTTGCCGATGTACTGGTCTTGCGCGGTGGCTGGTTTGGTGCCGACGGCCTCCATCCCAACTCGCTATTGCGCAACCAAGGCGACGGTACCTTCGCCGATGTAACCGAGGCGGCTGGGCTGCTCACGTTGCACCCAACGCAGACCGCGGCTTGGGCCGACTTTGACAACGACGGTTGGCTCGACCTATTCGTGGGCAACGAATCCTCCGCCCAAGAGCAACATCCCTGCGAATTGTTCCGCAATCAAGGCGACGGAACCTTTATTGATGTGGCAGCAGAAGTCGGCTTAGACGTCGATGGCTTCGTCAAAGGGGTGGCTTGGGGAGACATCGACAACGACCGCCGGCCCGACCTCTACATCTCCCGCCTCGGACAGCCCAATCTACTTTTCCACAACGATGGGCCAGACGCCAATGGCCGCTGGCGTTTCTCCGATATAACCGCCCGCGCTGGCGTGGGTCAGCCGACGTTCAGCTTTCCGGTGTGGTTTTGGGACTACGACAACGACGGCTGGCTGGACCTGTTCGTCTCCGGCTACAAGGCCGACGCTGGCGATGTCGCCGCCGACTACATGGGCCTACCACACAAAGGCGAGCCGCCTCGCCTCTATCGCAACCAAGGCGACGGCACCTTCGCCGACATGGCCCGACAGACCCACAGTGACAAGGTCCTCTATACGATGGGCTGCAACTTCGGCGACCTCGACAACGACGGCTGGCTCGATTTCTACGCTGGCACCGGCGACCCCGACTACCGTTCGCTGATGCCCAACCGCATGTTCCGCAACGCCTCGGGTCAGCGCTTTGAAGATGTAACTACCTCCGGTGGCTTCGGACACCTGCAAAAAGGGCACGGCGTAGCCTTCGGCGATATCGACAACGACGGCGATCAGGACATCTATGCGGTGGTCGGTGGAGCCTATTCGGGAGACGTGTACACCAACGTGCTCTTTGAAAACCCCGGGCACGGCAACCATTGGATCACCCTCAAACTAGAGGGGACCAAGTCGAATCGAGCCGGGATTGGGACGCGGATTCAAGCCCACGCTGGGACGCGGACGATTCACATCCTCGTCGGCACGGGCGCGAGTTTTGGGGCTTCGACCTTACAACAGGAGATCGGATTGGGGGAAGCTGAAGTACTCGACGAGCTGACTTTGCACTGGCCGTCGGGCACGGTGCAGACCTTTACAAACGTGCCGGTCAATGGGGTGTACCGGATTCGCGAAGATGCTACGGCCCTAGAACGTTTGGACGTCTATCCCCTCGCGCTAGCGACCGAAGGCCACCAAGCGCATCGTCATTAGGCAGGACCACCGCTTACAACCGGGCCAATAGCCGCGCCGCCGTGGCATGGTTCGGGTCCACCGCCAATAACTGCTGCAACGCCTGCCGCGCCTCGGCAATGTGGCCCAATCGCTGGTAAGAAAGCGCCATGCTCAAATAAGCTTTGACGTGGCGAGGCTCCAAAGAGAGCGCCGAGGCAAACGCGGCGACCGCCTGCTCGTTCTCTCCGGCCTTCTGCAAGGCCAACCCCAAGTTGAAGTGGTGCGAGGCGTCGGCCCGGTCGAGCGCGACGGCTTTTTGGTAGGCGTCGATCGCCGCCGGCAAGTTCTCCATATGCAAATAGGCCGTACCGAGGTTGTTGTACGCTGGGGCGTAGTCGAACTCATCAAGGGCCTCGCGGAAGCGTTCTTCTGCCCTCGTGAACTCGCCCCGCTGCAAAAAGATCAATCCCTGCGCGTTGAGCGCTTCGACGTAGCGCGGCTTGTGGTCAATCGCCTGCTGGTAGTGCATATGCGCCTTTTCCCAATCGCCCCGTCGCCCCCGTCGCGCGTAGAGTAAACCGAGGTTTTTGTGTGCCTCATAGGCCCCCGCATCTAGCTCTAGCGCCCGCTGATACTCGCCAGCAGCCCTTTCCCAGTCACCCTGCCGCGCATAGAAGACGCCGAGGTTGTTGTGGGCACCAGCCAAGTCCGGGAACAATTCGACCATCTTTTCCCGCGCCTCGGCCTCGTCGGCCGTCCAGTAAAATTGGAAAAGCGAGAGTGCCACCACCGGCACTGCGAAATAGGCCAACTGTCGGCCCGTTTCGCGGAAGTACGAGACCAAGCCGCTCGGCAATGTCTGCAATCCAATGCGGTTGGACCCTTCCTCGGCGTTGATCCCCAGATTGGCTTGGTTTTTGCGGTCGCGGATTTTCCAGATAAACCCATCGAAATAGTAGTGCAAAAGCGTCGAGGTGATGACGAAGATCTCGACCATTTTGATCGCCTGCTCGGACTTGAGGAAGCCCTCCATCATGTTGATGCTGCCGTAGGCGAAGCACACCAGCACGTACGCGACCAGTATCGGCAAGGTGCGCGTAGTAAAGAAGGTGCGCAGGAGCTTGGTAGTGCGCTCCTGCCTTTTGACGAGGTTGTTGTTGTAGACCCAGACGATGGCGAAGTACTGGATATCGTGAAAAACGGCAAAGGCCGCGTAGCCGATGACTAGGTCGTTGATGTGTATCCAGCCGTAGTAAATGATAAACACCGTGGTCGCCATCACCGCGATTTTTGGCAGGCTTATCTTCTGACCGGTAATCGCCCGCCGGACGATGTTGGCCAAGTACGCCGCCAGCACGGCCATAGTAACATAGAACAGCACTTTTTTGAGCAGGAACGTCAATTCGGCCGA
Source organism: Gemmatimonadota bacterium (assembly GCA_028875345.1). Taxonomy (GTDB): domain Bacteria; phylum Latescibacterota; class UBA2968; order UBA8231; family UBA8231. Next base: position 20,000 of record JAPPEG010000314.1, on the reverse strand, counting down.
CAGGAAGGGCACGCCGACCCGCTGGTTGTGGTCGAGGATGCGATGGAAGTATTCGGGGCTATAGATGACCACCGTTGCAAAGGCACACAAGGTCAACAGCCAGTCGAGCCGGGCGTCGAGCTTGGAGAAGATCTTGTTTTTAGCATCGTAGATCCGCATGATGCCGTAGTGCTGCATAAACAGGTGCCAGATCTCCCACACTAGCACCATTAGGAAAAGCCCGTGCAGGGTATTGAATTGCGCCAGCGCCGTCACGATGAGCACGACGATAGGCGCGACGAGGAACTTCTCCTTGAAGGTGCTGAATAGATCTGGGTCGCCGTATGCGCGCATAAAGCCCGGCAAGTGATGGCCGGTGGCAAACAGTGCCAGCGCGTAGAAGGCGATAGTCTGCGAGTCGAACACGGCTCGCAATGGCAGCATGGTCACCAAGCACAAAAGTGGCGTACCTATAAAAAAGAACAGGTCGCCAAAGGGCGAGATGATCCACTTCTGATCGCGGTACACGGCTGGAGCGACAGTCATGGCATTCCTCAATAGGCTACGGCTATGGTGCGTATTACTTCTCCCTGACCGGCGTCGGCACCCGCGTCAATCCGGCACACATATACGCCCGGTGCCACCCGCTCACCCGACCCATCCAATCCATTCCAACTAAACGACCGCAACACATCTCCACCAGACAACATCAGCGCTGCCACTTCCCTCCCCGCTAAGTCGAAAATGCGCACGCTCGGAGACGCATCCACCGCCTTGAACAGCGCAAAGCGTATCTGCACGTGGTCGTTGATCCCATCGCCATTGGGCGAAAACACCGGCGGTACAACCTGCAAATCGCCGATCAGCCGCTCACTGCCGGGTAAGTCCGGCAGAAACACCAAGTTCGCTTGCCGCTCGGTCGCTTCCACTGACTGCCACAGATCGGGACGAGCTTCTTGCCCCAAATCCGCAGCAAAGACCGTGGCGTTGCGCAGCACTTTAGTGGTGAACTCCACAGCGACGGAATCCGTCCCCAGCGTCTCCGGTAAATCTACGAACAGCAGCGAATCCCCCTCCACGTGCACCCCACTCGCCTCGCGTTCCACGCCGCCGATCGACAATCGCACATCCGCTACATCCACCGCGCTCGGCGAGGAAAAGCGCAGCCGGTCAAAGCCCGAGTCGCCTTCGGCCGCGTTCGTCCACAACGTGTATGTGAACTGTGTCGCCTCGTTAGGTGCAGCATGACGCGGCATAACTTGCCCAGCCGCTTGCGCCACCAGCGCGTCCTCAAAATCCAGCGCCAGCGCGTGCAACACCGGCGCGACAGCCGGATCCTCGGTGGAGAGAATCAGCTCCAATTGGATAAAACGGCGCGGTGTCTCCGACTTAAACGCCTCGCCGGAAAACTGGTAGAAGTTGCTCCACGCACCCCAATCGGCTCCCACGACGACCATGGTGTCAATGGGGCCGCGGATGACTTTGGGCAAACTGTTGTAGCGCGTCTCGGTGACTTCCTCGCCCTTTTTGTCGTAGAACGTGTATAGCTCTTGCAGGACGTTGCCCGACCGCGAGCGCACCTGCAACTGCGTCTGATCCGGCGTGGTCGCCTCCCAGCGCAAGCGCTTGATGGCTTTGGCGCGGCCATCGCCAGCGAGTTGGCCGAGATCGATAAAGTCCGAGCGCAACATCACCTGCGCCGGATAGCCCGGCGAAAAGAGCATAAATTCCATTGGATGCGAAAACCAACCTTGGTCCTCGTGGCCGTGCCAGAAGATGTAGCGCATCTTGCGCGGTTCAAAAAGATAGCGAATGTGGCGGACTAGCCGCGCGGATGCTAACGCCGCGTCAATGGCCATGTCCTCGCGCAGCAGGAAGGTCAAGTCCAAATCCCCGCCGGTAGTGAGCCGTCCGTCCGAGAACAAGATGTTGTAGCCGCGCCCGTGATGCAGGCGTTCAAACAAGAAACTCGACGTGCCCTCACCCCGAGTTTTAAAATATATAAATAGCTCATCGATCCAGAACAGCGCCCCCAAATCCACCTGCCACCACAGCCCGCCCTCGCGCCAGCCGCCCTTGGTCCCCCCCGAGGTGAGAATATTGCCGAAGGTGTCCATATTGCCGTCGAACATGTTCTGCGGCTCACGCGCCAGCAGGCCGTGTTCAAAGCGCCCACCTCGTTCCAAGGTCCCCAAGCTAACGTTGTCCCCTTGGGAAAGGATCTCTATTTCGGCTAAGGCTGCATCACGACTCTTTTCATCGGCGACGATGCGGATCAGCCGCACCATTTGGAAGTCCTGCTCGGCATTCAAATCAACGCTTCTATCCGCGTCGAGCACCCGCGTAGTATCCAGCGCACTACCTAGCAGCGGAATCGCAATGGTAGTCTCGGTATTGGGCTTGGTCGTCTGGAAGATCTTGCGATAGCGGAACACGTCGTCTTGCGCTTGGATCCGGGCACCCTGCGTGATAAAGACGCTAAATTGCCGCAAAGGCCGAGCGCCCTCTTGGTCGGGGAATATCAGCTTGATCTCCCGCGCCAGCACCGGCCGACCCAAGTCGATATCGACCGACCAATCAACGAGCTGGTCTGCTACATCGGGCTGCCAATAGGTCGCCGGATCGCCATCCATGAGCTTGGGTGCGTCCGCCTCATTGCTGCCGGCGCGCCATATTCCGCCTTCGACCTCGCCGCGCTTCTTAGAAGGATGGGTGAAGAGGTGGGCGTCGAGGGTCGCGTTGATCTGCTTGCGGAATTTCTTCAACTTCAGCGAACCGTCGTCTGCAAATTGGACTATGTCCACCGGAAATTCCCAAGTCGCCCACTCGGAAGGGGTGTCGAAGCGGACCTCCTCGGCCCGGCTCACACCGCAGATGAACAGCCCCAAGAGCAAATGGCAAACCCTGTGTTTTCTCTGCATCATACCGCTCTAACCTACCTCAATAGGCTACGGCTAGGGTGCGCATTACTTCTCCCTGTCCAGCGTCGGCTCCCGCGTCTATGCGGCACACGTAAACCCCAGGCACCACCCGCTCACCCGACGCATCCAATCCGCCCCAACTAAACGACTGCAACACATCCCCTCCCGACGAAGCAAGAGCCATCACTTCTCGACCCGCCAAGTCGAAAATGCGCACGCTTGGAGACACATCCACCGCCTTGAACAGCGCAAAGCGTATCTGCACGTGGTCGTTGATCCCATCGCCGTTGGGCGAAAATACCAACGGCGCAATCTGCAAATCGCCAATCAGCCGCTCACTGCCGGGTAGGTCCGGCAAAAATACCAAGTTCGCTTGCCGCTCAGCCGCCTCGACCGACTGCCACAGATCTGGACGAGCTTCCTGACCTAAGTCAGCGGCAAAAACCGTGGCATTGTGCAATACCTTCGTGGTAAACTCCACGGCGACAGAGTCCGTCCGCACCACCTCCGGCAAATCGACGAATAATAGCGAATCCCCCACCACGCGCACCGCGCTCGCCTCGCGTTCCACGCCGCTGATCCACAGCCGCACATTTGCGGCATCCACTGCGCTCGGCGTGGAAAAGCGCAGCCGGTCAAAGCCCGTATCGCCTTCGGTAGTGCTCGTCCGCAGCACATACGTAAACTGCATCGCCTCGTTAGGAACGGCGTGGCGCGGCGCAATCTGTCCGGCTGCCTGGGAGACCAGCGCATCCTCAAAATCCAGCGCCAGCGCGTGCAACACCGGCGCGACCGCCGGAGCCTCGGTGGAGAGAATCAGTTCCAACTGGATAAAACGGCGCGGCGTCTCCGACTTAAACGCCTCGCCCGAAAACTGGTAGAAATTGCTCCATGGACCCCAATCGGCTCCTACGACGACCGTGGTGTCAATGGGGCCACGGATGACTTTGGGCAGGCTCCCGTAGCGCGTCTCGGTGACTTCCTCACCCTTTTTGTCGTAGAAAGTATAGAACTCTTGCAGAGTATTGCCCGACCGCGAGCGCACCTGCAACCGCGTCTGATCCGGCGTGGTTGCCTCCCAGCGCAAGCGCTTGATGGCCTTGGCGCGGCCATCGCCAGCGAGTTGGCCGAGGTTGATAAAGTCCGAGAGCAACACCACTTGCGCGGGGTAGCCCGGCGAGAAAAGCATCAACTCCATGGGGTGAGAAAACCAGCCTGTGTCGGTCAGCGAATGCCAGAATAAGTAGCGAATTTTGCGCGGCGCAAACGCGTAGCGATGGTGGCGCAAGTTCCACTCTGCGCCGACTGGCCTTGGCTCGAAGATCAGCGGCGTGTAGTCGATATCGCCGGCAATGGTTCGCCGCCCATCGGAAAAGAGAATTTGGTATCCAGAACCAGCCTGCAATCCCTCGAACAGGAAGCTCGACAGGCCCTCGCCGCGATCCTGCCAGTAGATGAATGCCTCGTCGAGCCAGAACAGCGCCCCTAAATCCACCGACCACCACACCCCACTCTCGCGCCAGCCGCCCTTGCTCTGGACGGTGAATATATTGCCGTACGTATCGGTGATGCCGTCGAACATATTCTGCGGCTCGCGCGCCAAAAGTCCATTGTCGAAGCTGCCGCCGCGCGCCAAAACCCCGAGACTTATGTTGTCGCCTGCGGCGACCACCTCCACTTCGGCCAAAGCTGCATCCGCACTTTTTTCGTCGGCGCGCACGCGCACAAAGCGCACCATGCGGAAGGTATTTAGCGCGGTTGGGTCCAGCCCGAGGTTTTCGTCGATGACCCGCGTTACGTCGCGCTCGCCGACTAGATCAATATCGACGACCTGCTCTTGGTTGGGCTGGGTTGTCTGAAAGGCTTGGTTGAATTTGAAGACGTCATCCGTGGATTGGATGCGCGCACCGTTGGCCGTGAAAACGCTGAATTGCCGCAAAGGACGCGCTCCTGCGCGGTCGGGAAACACCAAGCGAATGCGCTCGGCTAGCACGGGCCGCCCCAAGTCAATGGTCACCACCCAATCGACCAAATCGTCGGCTTGGCTAGGCCGCCACACCGTCTCCAGATCGCCGTCCATGATGCGTCGGGCCGCCGTCGGATTGGAGCCGGCCTGCCAGATTCCCCCTTGGACCTTGCCACGAGTCTGGGTAGGCTGGGTGAAAAGATGGGCATCGAGGGTGGCGTTGATCTCCTTGCGGAATTTCCTCAGTTCCAGCGGGCCGTCGTCTGCAAACTGGACGATATCAACCGGAACCTCCCAAGTCGCCCACTCGGCCGGGGAGTCAAAGCGGATTTCTTCGGCATGGCTAACACCGCAGATGAACAGGGCCGTGAGCACGCAGCAAATCCCGCGTCTCTCGATCATGCATGCTACTGCAAGCCCCGTTGATATTGAAGTAAAACTTCCCATCACCAGAAGGTTTTACAGTTCCAACGACCTCATGAATTCTACGACAGTCTCACCCGTCTGCTGTGCGACCTCATCGAGTAGGTCATCCACAGTGTACACGCCGGCTGCCTCGGGTTTTTCCACCTGCCCGATCAGAACATGCGTCGCTTCCACCTCGTTGGTTGCCAAGCGCCTTATTTCTAGCTCCAAGTGCATGTGGCCGTGGCCCGCCCGATGGTTCATAGTGATTACTTGGGACGGGGTTATTTTTTGCCAGAAATGGAGGTCTGTTACCACAAATGAGACCGCGAACTCAGGCGATACATTTTTGTTCGCAAAGGCATCTCCTTGACTTTGCAATTCCCTGATGATACGGGGGATGATCTCCAGATGGAGGTCTGTCACCTGCGATCGGAGATAGCTTTTATTAACAGTGCCGAAAAAGGCGAATAGACCAGAATTTTCCATAGGCACGGATTGGGCCCGCTCTATCGTCCTTTCAACTTCGGCCTGATATGCACTGCGGCCCCGTATCAGCAAAGGCCCGACCTGTCCCTCGGTAATGCTGGGAGGAATCGCTGATACCCCACGCTCAGATAAGTTCAACTGGCGCTTGGTGGTCATGCCCGATCCTTGGGCGCAAGCTGTGAGGATGGTGAATACAACTAGCGAGGAAATTCTCACAATGTTCAACATGGCAAGCAAACTCCATCGGGCCGTTGCAGATTCGTTCAGTACGCCACCTCGACGACGCGCAGCTCAATGGCGTCGCCTGAGTCTGCGTTTACGTCTATGCGCCAGAGATAGATGCCCGGGGGCACAGTGGCACCGCCCGCATCTTGACCATTCCACGTAAAGCGGCGGGTCGGCCCCTCTGTGACCGGCGTCAATTGGGCCACGGGCCGGCCGACCAAGTCACTCACCTCGACTATGGGCACCGCATCTTGGGCCTTGAAGACGACAAAGCTCAACTCCACAGCGTCGTTGACTCCATCGCCATTGGGCGTGAGTACGCGGCTCGAAAGCTGTAAGTCGCCAATCAAGCGGTCGCTGTCGGCCAGTTCGGGCAAGAGCACTACGTTGGACCGGCGCTCGGCCGGCTCGACGTCTTGCCACAGGCCGGGCGCGTCGCTCAGACCCAGATCGGCATCTACAACTGCGGCGTTCCGCACTAACCGCGTGGTGAAGGCGACCTGCACGGAGTCCCCTTGAACCACCTGTGGCAAGTCGATCAACAGCGAATCCGCGGCAATGCCCATAGCCGTCGGCGCAACCATCTGACCAGCGACTGTCACCTCGACTTCATCGGCCCGCACCAAGTCGGGCACGACCAAGCGCAGGCGATCAAAACCTGTGTTCTCCGCGGTCACGGACGGCCACAGCATATAGGTGAAACGGGTATCCTCGTTGGGCTTAGCTTGGCGGGGCAGAATCGACCCGCGTGCCTCGTTGACCAGCGCATCGACGAATTCCAACTCGACCGCGCGTACCGTGGGAGCCACCTCGGGATCTTCCGTGCTCATAACCAGCTCTAATTGCACGAATTTGCGCGGCGAATCCGACTTAAAAGGCTCGCCCGACAGCTTGTACACGTTGCTCCACTCGCTCCAAGCCTCCCCGACAACGACCGAGGTATCCACTCGGCCCCGCAGTACCTTGGGCGAGCTGTTCCACTTCTCCTCAGTTACTACCTCGCCGATCTTGTTGTGAAAGGTGTACACCTCGCCCATCTCGTTGCCCGAGCGGGAACGCAGTTCGATCTGAGTATTGGGCGGCAGGTCAGCGTCGTAGTGGATGGCCTTGATCACCTTGGGCTGCCCATCGCCAGCGAGCGCGCTCAGATCTAAAAAATTGGATTGGATCACGACTTCGGCCGGGTGGCCTGGGGAGAACATCTGTAGCTCCATGGGATGGGCGCGCCAGCCCAAGTCGTGCAGGGCCAGCCAGAAGATGTGCCGCACCTTGCGCGGATTGAACAAATACCGGTAGTGCCGCTTGTATTGCTCGCGAGCATTGGTCCACTCCGGTTCAAAAATCCACGTATTAAAGTCGATGTCGCCAGACAGGGTCTTGGTGCCGTCAGAAGAGAAGAAAGTGTACCCTGTGCCGGCATTATTGGTACCCAAGCGGAAATCGGCCAGACGCTCACCAGCCTTTTGCCAATAGACGAACGCGTCATCCACCCAGTAGGTCGCTCCCAGATCCACCTGCCACCACAAACCCCCTTCAAGGGCCGTGCCGCGCGACTCGGTAAACTGCTGATGCACCTCGATGACCCCGTACGTATTAAGATCTCCGTCGAGCCAAAAGAAGGGATCGGTCGCCCGCGATCCATTGACGTATGTGCCACCCTTTTCCTCGACCCCAAGGCTGATGTTGTCACCAACGGCAATGACCTCGATCTCGGCAAGCGCGCCGTCGAGCTGGTGCTCATCGACGAGGAAGCGGATGAACTGGATCATCTGCCACCTAGAGTTAACGGCCACCCGCGAATCCGCTTGGCCGGTAGCCACTACCTTGTTGCGTCCTCCCGTGGTGGCGGTATTGGCATCACCAGTAAACTCTGGAGCGGTAAAGTCCGCGCTGCCTCCGGCACCGCTTAGTTGTTCCACAGCACGGGTGGTATCCTCCACGGCCGGCTTGAACCCAAAGCTGATATACGTATCCAAGTTGGGTTTAGTTGTGCGATAGACCGGCGCGAAGCGATATACATCCTCTAAAGCCGCCACGTGGGCACCTGTAGAGGCGAAGACGCTGAACTGGCGGAAGGGTTTGGCCCCCTCTTCATCGGGAAAGTGGATGCGGATCTCTTTGGCCAGTACCGCGCGGCCCAAGTCGATTTGCACGATCCACTTGTCGAGCGGATCGCTGCCGGCTGGCTGCCAAAAGGTGACGTCATCCCCGTCGATGATTCGAGGAGCGTCGTTCGGGTTACTCAGCGCAGACCAAATGCCACCGGCCACATCCCCACGCTCATTGGTCGGGTGGACGAAGAGATGGGCATCGAGCGCGGCGTTGATGTCCTTGCGGAACTTGAGCAGCCCCAAGTGCCCCTCTGGAGTGAAGATGTTTAACTGCGGCTTGAGCGACCAGTTGGCCTCCCAAGCCTCTTGGCGGTCAAAGGTGAGAAACTCGGCGTGCGCGTAGCAGGCGAGTATCATCACTAAGGCGATGGCGCGATTGGACATGAGTGATTTCCTCAGTAAGCGATGTTAATGGGCCGCAATTGTAGGGCACTCTTGTCTTCGGCTTCGATGCCGATGCCCAAAAGGTAAAGGCCCGGAACGAGCGTCTCACCGCGCTGGTCGCGACCATCCCAGTGCAATTGCTGAGGCCCGGACCCCTGCTGGCCGCGCTGGACTTGCGCCACCTGACGACCGGCCAGCGAAAACACTTGCAACTGTACCGGCACCGATTGCGGCAACGCGAAGAGCGAGTAGGAAATGACCAACTCGTCGTTGACCCCATCGCCGTTGGGGGTGATCACGCCGCTGGAAAACTGCACATCTTGCACTAATTGCGGATTGGCTGCGCTCGCAGCCAAGACTCGCAGGCTATTGGTACCGATCGCATTGCTGACGTCCCCACCCTCCACTGGCTGCGGCAGATCGGCACTGTCGGTGTTGAAAACCTCGCCCTCAAAAGTTCGTGCAAAGTCGAAGACTTCGGCGGCAAAGGTCACCCGCAAATCCGGATTGTGGGCACTGCTTATGCGCTGCGGCAACTGCACGACAAAGCCGTCGTCCTCAACCGCGACTCCAGCCGGGTCGGTTGTAACCCCATCCATTTCCAGCGATTTGAACTCGTTTTGTGCGCTGCCCGTGCTAATCCGCAGGGCGTCAAAACCCACCTCACCGGCCGCGAATTCCGCCTTGATGTCGTAGGTGAAGTCCGTCCTTTCGCCCAAGGCCACCTCGGCCACGCCGCGCGCTGGATTGGGCTGGCCGAGTTCGGCCACTTCAGCTACGACGCGGCTGGCCAAGATCGGCGAGGTCTCAATCCACAGAGAATCGAGGCGCACGAATTCGTCGAATCGCTCGCTGTGCAGCACCACTTTGATCTGCAGATGCGACCCCCGGTTGAGGTTGAGGGGTCGGTCGGACTCAGTGGTCGGAAAAGACCAGAACGTCCAGTTTTGTTGGTCGTACTCAATGCCGGCGCGGAGCCCCGGCTTGGGCCGAGTGGAAAGGGTCAGAGTGCCGCCCAGCCCGTCGGCATTAGTAACGGCCGCGCTCTGGTTTTTCAGCACGCCCTGATAGCGTTGTTGCTCGACGACGACGCGCGTTCCCATATCCGTGAACTCGTAGTAGACATCTGGATTCGAGTCGATTCCGGTGCGCGCTTCAACCTCGATCTGCACGTTGGCGTCCGGGGCTTCCTCGGCCACGCCGTTGACTAGGCGCATGGGCGTGGCCTTCCAGAACAGCCGCCCGAAGTTGACGACTGTGCCAAGATCGAAAATAGTCGTCTTGTACGTGGCCCGCTTGGGGATTCCCTCTCCCCAGAGGAAGAACTCAGCCACCGTCCCCTTGCGCGCCGTGCCCGAATGCCCAGACGACTGATTCGTCGCCTCGTCGAGGATCGAATTCTTGCGCTTATAGCGCACGTAGCGCACGTATTGCAAGGGAAAATCAGCCGCGATCTTGGGGACGACATTTTCGCGCGCCTCGACGATAACTTCCCCGATGGGGTTGGACGTGTTCAGCACGTCGTTGTTGGTGTCTGGGGCGATCGACACCTCAAAGGCCGGGATGGCGTCTTCCTCTAGCGGGGTCCCGTCCGAGCGGAAAAATCCCTTGTCCGGCGTGCTCATAGCAAAGCGGAACAACGGCACCGGCACGCCCAAATCAATGGTGTAGTACTCGCTGTTAATGCTGTTGCTGGTCACCGGATTGTACGTCTTGCCGCTGCCGTCGATGAGGTTGAGCGCATTGTCAACCGTCGATGAGGTGCCGCAGCAACCCTTCCAGGCTCGGGGCCGCTCGCCATCGACAAAACCTAGCTCGTCCGGAGCCTTTTTCGGCGACCAATTTTCGAGCAGGAGAAAGACCGTCGTATCCGAGCTGACCAGCACCGGCTGAATCGAGTTGTTCGTTCCTGCAAAGTCAATCATTACCTGGGCCGAGTCGCTATCGGCCCAGCGAAGGCCGCTGCCGCCGATCTGCCACAAAGAAATGTCCGCCGCCGCGCCCGTAGCTGATGCTGCGGCGAGGAACCAAAGCCACAAATTCGATAGACGTTTCATGGTTTTACCCCCGATATACTAGATAGATATAGTATAAAAAATTTACGAAAGCGGCACTGTTTTCTTTTTATAAAGGCTTGGCGAGCGCGTACTTTTCGAGCGCGTCGGCGTTGATGCCCCATGCATCGTGCCATTTGTCGCGCAACTGCAAGTTGAGGGTGCGCAATTCGCGCTGTTGTTTTTCTTGGCGGGCCAAATAGTGGGCCTTCTGTTGGCTCGGTTCGTATTCTTGCACTCGCTTAGGCTGACGCTGCAAGACCTTGAAGATTGAAAAGGCCCGTTCCAAAGGCTGAGGATCGCGCAGAGAAGTCGGCAAGGGATCGACTAGTTCAATCGGACCTTGCAACTCTCTTTCGGGCGCGGATAAGGCCGCGTCCATCAGCTCCTTGTAAATGATCTTTTCAAATGCGCGCAACGCGTAGAGGCCACCGTTTTCATCCGCATCGCGGCGGATGCTGTGTTTGGTTGCCAGCGCGGCCATATCGGCCCCGTTGCGAATTTGCTCCAGCAGCTCTTGGGCGAGTGACTCATCGGCAACCATGATCTCTTGGACGACGATTTCTTCTGGTGCCCAGTACATTTCTGAATGCGCCTCGTAGTGGGCGCGCGCTTCCTCTTCGCTCACCTCTAAGGCGTCTTCAAGCAGCTCTTCCCACAGTCCTTGCAGCAGCAGTCGCTCCTTTTCGGCTGTCACCTTCTCCCCCACCTGGGGCCGCTCGGCGTATCCTCCGCGCTCGGCCGCCAAGCCCAACAGCAGGTCTGGTGCCCCACGGCGACGCACGCGGTCGTCGAGCACGGCGCTGTCGATTTGGGCGCGGCCCAGCCGCGTATTGTGCAACAAGTTGCTGCCCTGCTGCATGGTGATGATGCCGCCATCATATTCGTAGAGCGGGGCGGCCCACTCCTCGGGTGTTAGCTGCGGCGCACCAGGCTGTTGGTTCCAAGCCGCGACAAAGCGCCGCACCTGTTCCCCCACCGGGCGCAAGCCACTCTCGACGACTAGCTTATCGATGTGATCGCTGCGCAAGGTCTCGATTTTTTCTAGAAAAGTCGCCCGCTGGATCACCGTGCGATACTTCTCAAAAGGCACCAATTTCTTATCTACTACCTTGGCGATTTCCCAGCCTTGGGGTGTGCGGAAGGGCTGGCTTACCTCGCCTACGTCCAACGAGAACACCCGCTCGTACACTCGGTCTGAGACCCGGTCGAAGGCATAGTACGAATCAAACCAGCCCCCATCGGCCGCAGTCTCCTCGTCCAGCGAGTGCTTGCGCGCCATGTCCTCAAAAGTAGCCCGGCCGGATTCGATCTCCGCGTAGATGGAATCGGCGCGAACGCGACTGTCGAGCAGGATGTGCGCCCCACGCACAGCGTGGCGGGCTGGATGCGCGGCAAAATTGGCTCGCAACTCGTCTTCGGAAATCTCGATTTGCAGACCAACTTGCTCGCGCAGATAGGCTTCGATCATGGCCTTGTGCTGGGCGAGTTCCACAGCCTTGATCCATTCGGGGTTTTTGTCCAGTCCTCGTGCGTACGCCTCGCGCACCATGAGCTTGATGTCGATCAAACTCATCAGGTGCTCGCGATGCTTTTCCACGCCTTGTGCCAAAGAGCGATGCTGCGGTTGGATCCGGGCTTCGTAGCGGCGGAATTCGCGTTCGTCAATTAGATCGTCGCCGACTTGGGCCAAGGCAGTACCAGTCACCACTAAACCACCACCCTCGGCGACCGGGGCCGCTGGCTCTTGGGCACAACAAAAAAGGAATGTGCAGACTGCAAGCCCTACCCATTTTCTCGCGTTATTGATCATCTTTCTGCTTTCTAAGCAAGGCGTCGGCCATGCGTTTGTGTTCTTCGCTTTTGGCAATCTGCCCCAGCCGCTTGTAGGCTTCGGCCAAGGCTTGGTGAGCACCGAGCCAGTTTTCGTCGAGCGCGAGGGCACGATTGAGCACGGCGATGGCCTCATCCGTGCGCTGCTGATTCAAATAGACCTGTCCGAGGGCCGCAAAGGCGGCCACGTGCTCGGGGTCTTGTTCGATGATCTGCTGATATGCCGCTGCCGCTTGATCGAAATGTCCAGTGCGCAAGTAAATGTTGCCCATGTTGTTCAGCGCCTGCACATGGCCGGGATTGATCCGCACGGCTTGGGCGTAGTGCGGCAGAGCCACGCCGGTAAACCCCAAGCGGTTGTACATAAAACCTAAACTGTAATGGGCGTCGGCGTCGTCTGGATCGCTGCGCAGCCGCTCGCGATAGCGCTGGATATCCCCCTCGACCTGCTTGACTTTTTCGTAAGCGGCGAAGGATTTTTCTCCGGCTGTCTCGCGGCCCTGTCGCAGGTGAATCTGGCCCAGCAGACGGAAGGACTCGGCCAGCCCAGGTTCGATTAGAATGGCTTGGCGGAAGCGCTCGGTCGCAGCCGCAAGATCGTTTTGGCCCATCTGAATCCTCCCCAGTTGCAGATGTGCCTCCGCATAGGTGGTGTCGGCTGCCAGCGTGCGCTCAAAGTACTCGACGGCCCCCTCGTCATCGCCCTCTTGGAGTTTGATCTCCCCCATTGCGTAGAGCGCACGCGCGTTTTCCGGCGCTGCCACCAAGACCTGTTGCAGGGCCTCGCTGGCGTCTGCATAGCGGCCCAAGCTGGAGTACACCAGCCCGAGGTTGAAGCGGGTGTGGAGGTGTTCGGGCCGCAGCGCCAAGGCGCGCTCGTATTCGTGCGCGGCGTCGCCCAACCGCCCCTGCTTGCTGTACACCGCCGCTTTGTTGCGCCGCGCTGGCGCGTACGTCGAGTCCAAGGCCAAGGCCGCGGCAAACGCGGCGTGAGCTTCGTCGTAGCGGCTCAGCTTCAGATGCACATTGCCCAAAGCGACGAGCCATTCAGGTTGATCGGATTCGAGGGCCACGGCCATTTCGTAGAATTGGACCGCTTCTTCGGGCTGGCCCAAGGCCAAGTGGATCCGGCCCAACGTAGCCAGCACCTCGCCCGACTGCGGATGGCGCTTCCGCGCCTCCCCGTACACCTCAAGCGCGTCCGCGTAGCGCTTCTGCCGCAACAGAGCGCGCCCGATCAACAGTGGATCCTCAACCGGAGGCGGCTGCACTACAGGCTGAACGGGTGGAACTTCCGGCTCGGTTTCGCAGCCAGCTACCAGTGCGATGCCCAGTGCGAATGAAACCCATTTAATCACCGACTAGTATCCTCCTCTATGGCCACGTATTGCCGCCCGGGCAGGGCCTCTACGACTTGGACGGCACCGGATGGCCAGCGAATTTCAACTCGCTCGGCGACCTCGGCGTTCCCAAGGCCAAAGAGCACGCGGGGGTCGTTCGACGACAGATAGCTCGCATTGCGGCGAACCTCGCGCACGAGGGTGCGGCCACTAGTCGTCAGCGCGATCCGCGCCCCAATGGCATCGCGATTGCTCGCCGCACCCCGCAGCCTAAGCCCCAACCATTCACCGCCATCTGCGTCGTTGCGCAACAGAGCTGGCCGCTCGTTGGAGTTATTCACCGCAATATCCAAGTCGCCGTCGCTGTCAATGTCGCCGAACGCAGCCCCGCGACTGACCTGTACCAGCGCGAGGCCCGGGCCGCGGTCGCTGCTATCAACAAAGATGCCCTCGCCGATATTTTCGAGTAGCTGATTGCGCTGCGCGTACGCCGCCGCTCGATCGACCTTTTCCACATTGTCGTACACGTGGCCATTGGCGACAAACAGATCGAGATCACCATCGCTGTCGCAGTCGAAAAACCCCGTACCAAACCCGAGAAAGGCCATGCTGGCGCGGGTGATCCCCGACGCCACGGTCGCGTCGGCAAAGAACCCTCCACCCAAGTTGCTGTACAGGGTATTGCTCTCCCACTGGAAGTTGGTCACGAATAAATCCAAGTCCCCATCGCCGTCTGCATCGGCCATATCAACGCCCATCCCGGCCTCAGCAACCCCTTCGCCGTTGAGGCTGGTGCCGCTGGCAAGACCCCGATTGACAAAGCGCGTGCCGTCGTTGCGGTACAGCATGTTGGGCACAAGGTCGTTGGCTAAGTACAGATCGGGATCTCCATCTTGATCGTAGTCGCCAAAGACGACCCCCAACTCCTTGCCAGCCACGCTGACGAGGCCAAAGGCCGCTGTGCGGTCAGCAAAGGTCCAACCGCCCACGCGGCCCTCGTTGATATAGAGGCGATCGACTTGGCCGTCGAATTTGCGTGGGTCGCAGTAGAGCCGCTCCTCGCTGTTGCCGATCCGGCACACGAGCGGATCTTCGGTCGGATAATCGAGGTAGTTGCCAACGAATAGGTCCAAGTCTCCGTCGAGATCCACGTCGGCAAAGGCCGCGCTCGTCCCCCATCCCGGGCAACCCACGTCGGCTGTAGCTGTAACGTCGGCAAAGCGACCCTCTCCGCGATTGTGGAAGAGCACGTTGGGCCCAAAATTGGTAACGTAGAGGTCGGCCCAGCCGTCGTTGTCGTAGTCGCCCACGGCCGCCCCCATGCCGTAGCCTCGGTCGCCGACGCCAGCCCGCACCGTCTGCTCTGAGAAATGGCCCGCACCTTCGTTGCGAAAAAGCGCGTTGACCGCTTCAGGCTCGTTTGATAGCTGAGGCAACCGCCCGGAGTTGACCAAGTAGAGGTCGAGCGCGCCATCGCCGTCGAAATCCAAAAATGCGGCCCCAGAGCCATAGGTCTCGGGCAAATAGCGCGCGCCGGTCGCGCCGCTGCGGTGGATGAAATCGACTCCAGCCGATTGCGCGATATCGACAAAGCGCGATTCCGCCGCAGTACTGCAACAAAGCAGCAAGACCATTCCGTAGCGCGCCTTCACGGCCTCAGCCTCGGCACGGGTCCAAATCCCTCGGCGACGAGGCCCGCGCCGCGCCGGATGGAGATCAGCCGATTGCCCGCCACCCCATCGATGCGCTCTTCCACTCCATCGGGCCAGCGCACTACGAGGTGATCGGCCTCAGTCGCCGCTCCCAAGCCGAAATGCAGCCGCAGATCGTCCTGCGACAGGTAGCTCGTGCCCGCGCGCACCTCCCGCATCTGCACCGCACCACCCACCGACACCGAGACTCTCGCACCAATGGCCTCTATATTCCCTCCATCGCCGAGCAGCCTCACCATCAGATAGTTGTGGCGATTGCCTCCGTCGTTGCGCAGCAAGGTCGGCGTGTCATCGATATTAACCACCACAATGTCCAAGTCGCCGTCGTTGTCCAAATCGCCGAAGGCTGAGCCGCGGCTCGACTTTTCTACTGCTAAGCCCGGCCCCGAGGCTGCACCGACTTCGACAAAAGCGCCGTCGCGATTCTCAAACAGGTGGTTGCGCTGGGCGTAGCGGGTCCCCAAGTCGCGGCGGTCAACGGCAGGATACACGTGGCCGTTGGCGACGAACAGGTCGTCGTCGCCGTCGTTGTCGTAATCGAAAAAACCCGTGCCCCACCCTAAAGAGCTAATGCTCGCACGGCCTAGGGTCGAACTAAAACTGGCGTCGGTGAAAAACCCCCGGCCATTGTTGTCGTAGAGCGAGTTGTTGTCGTGCGAGAAATTGGTAACGAACAGGTCGAAATCGCCGTCTTGATCATAGTCGCCGCCCGCCAAACCCATGCCGCCCTGTTCTCGACCGTCCTCGCTGTACGCAGTCGCCGACAGGAGCGATACATCTGCAAATGCACCCCGGTCGTTGCGATAGAGTACATTCGGCGTCGAATCATTGGCAATGTAAATGTCCAAGTCGCCGTCCTCGTCCCAGTCACCGGCCAGCGCGGCAAAACCATAGTACTCGTAGTCGGCAATGCCAAAAGCCTCACTGGCGTCGGCAAAAGTCCAACCTGCGCTGACACCATCGTTGCGATAGAATTGATCCCGCTCGCCCGGCATCCCGCGCGGGCCGCAGAATACGTCTATCCCGCGCCAAGTGCAATAGCTCGGATCGACCGGGCGAAACGCTGGGTCAAAGTCGATATAATTAGCCAAGTAAAAGTCTAAATCTCCGTCGAGATCGTAGTCGCCAAAGGCCGCAGACGAGCTCCAGCCGCTAAAGTCCACGCCCCGCTCGACCGCCACATCGACAAACGTGCCGTCGCCCTCGTTTTCGTACAGCGCATTAGGGCCGTAGTTTGCCAAGTATAAGTCGGGCCATCCATCGGCATTGTAGTCGGCCGCCGTGGCTCCCATGCCCCAGCCCACGTGCGCGACGCCAGCTTCTCGGCCAACACCTGTAAAGCGCCAAGCGCCGTTGTTGCGGTACAGCTCGGCGCGGGGTTCGCGGCCCAAGGCGTATCCAGCGATACGCGAGCCGTTGACAATAAAAATATCCACGTCTCCGTCGAGGTCGTAGTCTAAAAGGGCCGTCCCGCCCGTGTTGCATTCGACGATGTGCTCTTTTTGCGGCGTCCCAGATACGGTGCGCAATTGGACCCCCGCTTCGGCAGCTACATCGACGAAACTAGGCCGTGCCGCTTCGCCCCCATCGCCCTCGCACCCTGCCAGCGCCCACATAGCGACTAGTGCAAACCACATTTACTGTTGCGCCCTCAAGGCTGCGGCCTCGGCGCGAGCCGCGCGGCCCTCTGCCACTTGGCCCTGCTGGATTAGCGCAGTCCCCAAGCCATCGAGGGCTGAGGCCATGCTCCCGTCGAGAGCCAAGGCGCGGCGAAACGCAGCGACCGCCTCGGCGTACTCGCCGAGGGCCAAGCTGTTGTTGCCTATGTTTTCAAAGGCCAACGCGTAGTCGGGCTTGTGGCGGACTGCGCTCAGTAAAAAGGGCCGGGCCGTCGCGTGTTGATCTTGCAGCGAGTAGATTACCCCGATGTTGTGGCTGGCCTCTGCGTACGTAGAATCGAGGGCCAAGGCCGCCTCGAACTGTTCGAGTGCCGCCGCCAACTCCTTTCTGCGCAAATAAACCAGCCCCAAGTTGAAATGCGTGGCCGCCTGTTTGTCGGTCGCTAGCGGCACGGCCTGGCGATAGAGCAAGCGGCGGTAGTGATCCTCGTCCATTGTCGCGCTACTCAACTGCTGGAAAAGCTCGATCATCCGCGCTCCCTCGGCGTCGTGGCCCGTGCGCGCATAGAGCGTGCCCAAGCTGTAATAGGCCGAGGTGTAACCCGGATCTGCGGCAATGGTCTGCTCCATCGCCGCCATGGCCCGCTGATCGTCCTGTAAGCGCAAGTACACCAACGCCAAGTAGTAGTGGGCGTGCGCTAAGTCAGAGTCGAGTTCAATGGCCTTCAGCAGCGCGGTTTTGGCGTTTTCATTGTCACCACGCGAACACAGCACAAATCCCAACACGAAATGCCCATAGCCACTCTGTCCTGCCAGTTGCAGCCCCTCTTCGACCGTTGCAAGCGCTTTTTCGTACCCGTCGCCGCGCTCGTTGTACAACAACGCCAAAGCCCAGTACACCTCGGCAAAGCCCGGTGCCTTTTCGAGGGCACGCTGAAAGGAGGCAATGGCCTCGCTCTTGCGGTGCTCTTTGGCGAGAGCAACCCCGAGGTAGTAATGGGCATCCACGTCGTCGGGCACAACCGCAACCAGTTCGGACAGCACGGCGACGGCGTGGCGCGTGCGGTCCTTTTGTAGATAGAGCCATCCCAAGGCCAAGAGTATCTCTGGGTCTGTGGGGTTTTGCTCGTAGGCACCTTGGTAGAACGCGAGAGGCTGGGGCGTGGCAGGCTTTTTGAGGACATGGCGTTCCGGAGAGCCACAACCGATCTCTCCGAAAAGGGCGACTAGCCCTATCCACACCACGGCAAGGCGCATGTCCATGTTGTTAGGCAGTAAAGCGCCCGGCATCTCCACTAGAGAACGCCGGGCGCTTTGGATCCACGGAGAAATAGCAGCTCCTAGTCTTGGAGACCTGCGAAAACCCGAATGAAGAGCAGAGAGTTGGTTTCGGTCGCCTCGGCAAAAGCCCGGCGCTCCCAGCGAAAGCCCGTATTCATAGTCAGCGAATAACCGAGGTACGCCGACCTGTTGGAAAGCTGTAAGGCCAGCACCGAACCCGTAAAGTCATCGACGTATCCGGGCGGCAAGATCTCTGGGCGCTCTTCAAGGTTGCGGAAGAGGTTCAACTCGACGCCGTATTCGATAAAGGTCCCAGGCAGGAGGAAGTACTTCGAGGTCAGCATGTAAAACTGCGACCATTCGGTGATGTCGAGGTCAGTGCTAAAGGTCGGGTTGATCTTGCGGTACACGCTCTTGTAGCGCGGCCAGAAAGATAGGTTGTCGGTAATCGGCAGCGGATAATCCACCTTGTTGATCGCGCCAAAGAAGAGGCGGTTCTCTTTGACTTCGGCCTGCTCACCGCGCTGACTGAACCAGTCGTACTTCACCTTGTTGTAGATGTTCAGGTTTTTAAGGCGCAGGTAATCAAACGTCAGATAGCCGGTCCAGACAAAGGTGTCTTGGGCGATCAGCGGGTCAATGGTTTCGCGAAATCCATCTGGATCGACCCATTGGATCACATCGTCTTCGATGTCGTCTTGAACCGAGCGAGCGTATTGGAAAGCCCGAGCCTCAATACCCGGCCATTTCCACTCACCCGTAACTACCGCATAGCTCATCTGCGCGCTGCGCTTGGAACTAATCTCGTCGGCCGTGGAGTAGCCCACCGTCGCCTTGATGGCTTCGGTCAAGTGAACGCCCCCGTACACGTTGTATCCATCTCGGTCGTGTCGGTAGGGGTAGTCGGCGAACGTATCGTTCTCAAAGCGATCAATGACGTTATTGTTGTTCATGTCAACGCCAAAGAGGAACTCGGGTGGATCGACATTATAGCGCAGGAATGGCTCGGCGAAATCCGGCTGGCTATTGTCGTTTTGATTAAAGTCCGAGATGAAGTCCGAGTTCTCGTCGTACCCAGGGAAAACCTGCGGGTCGGCTTGGCCACCGGTGCCAAAAGGCGATTCGCCAAAGGCATTGTCGCCGTTTTGCCACAGGCGCTTCCAGTCGGCAAAGCGATCTTGGTCGTCGTTGTCGTCAACCGCCTCAAAAGAATAGCGCTCTGGGTGTTCGTAGTCGATGAAACCCCGCGCATCCGAGATAAACGCATTGGTCTGGTACTCAGGCTCCAGACGGTAGAATTCCCCATACGCGAAAAACGGATAAGCGTCCTGCGAGGCCGTGATGTAGTAGGCCATGCCCTCGTCTTGAGCGAGGGCGTGCTCTTGGAAGTTCTGGTTGGGAAAGCGGCGAAACGCCCGACTAAAAGCAAGCTCCGAGCGCATATTGAAGCCCTTGATATCGTCTACATCAAAGTTAAAGCCAATGATATCCTTGCCGGTGGGCAGGCCATATTCAAAGCGGATGAAGCGCTGGTTAGAGCCATCGCTGACGTTGCCATGGGCGCGCTCGACTTCCAAGAACACGGGCTCGCCTTGGGCATTGACTTGGAGGTTAGAGGTGCTTTCAATCCGGTAGTCGTTGGCGATGACCAACTCGAACTCGATTTCGCTGATCTCCTGAA
>JAPPEG010000267.1 GCA_028875345.1 Gemmatimonadota bacterium | reverse complement strand
CCGACCCCGTGACCGACGATCAAGTGCAAGCGCTGAACCAACAGATCAAAGAGCAGAGTGCTGCGCTCGCCGATTGCGAGGCGGCCTATGAAGCGCTGCAAAGCGCGGTGCGCGCAGAAAAGCGCAACGCCGATCAGTAGCCTAGCGGCAGCAGCGTCTGTGGGGAGTCAGGCGGTGCGGCGGCCTTGCTTTCGCGCTGATACGCTTGCGGTTTCTCGCTATACTGGACCACCAGCGTCATGCCGTCGGCCCCGTCAGCAATTCCCGTAACTTCGTTTAGCAACAAGTCTTTTTCCTGAGCCGTCATTACCGGAAATCCGTAGTGGTGGCTCGCGTATTTCAACGGGCCGCTCTCTGCTGTGCGCGCAGCAGCCCACTCTGCGTGCCGGGCCAGCCGGGCGCGGTTGTACTCGTTGGCCGCACGAGGTGTGGAGCGCAGCAGGTTTTGCGCGACCGGCACCAACGTCTCGTCAATCTCCACGCCGACCGAGTTTCTTCCTGCTGTTAAGGCAGCCGCCAGCGTCGTTCCAGTCCCCGCAAACGGATCGAGCACCACGTCTTCTTTGACGGAAAACATGCAGATGAGCCGGTAGGCCAATTCAAACGGAAAGGCCGCGCTGCGCTCGCGGGTCGGCGCATCGACAAGCCCTTGCGAAGTTCCCTTTACATCGAGCCACACGTCCGAAAACCAGACGTTGCGCTCCTCCCAGAAGAAGGCGCTCTCGCGGCGCTTGGCTTTCTCCGCGGCCGTTGTGAATGTCCGCCGCCGCCCTTTTCTCAGCACGAGAATGTACTCGTGCTCGTAGGTCACATACGCGCCGACCGGCAGCATCCCAGACCCCATAAACTTGTTGGGGGCGTTGGTCTGCTTGCGCCAGATTATATCGGGCAAAGCCGCAAAACCTTGGTCGAGAAAGCTGCTGAGTATGCGGGAGTGATTGGAGTATAACTGGAAGTCGCCATCCAAGGTTCGGGTGGCGTCGCCAATGTTGATGCAGGCAATGGCTCCCGGCTTCACGACGCGGTTGCATTCCAGCCAAACCGCATCAAGCAATTCGTGCATGAGCGCGAAAGCGGCCTGTCCCTTGCCGCACGACAGTTGCTCCCCGATACGACCGTCTTGGAGCGCGAAAATCTCATCCCACATTTCCACCATTGGATAGGGCGGCGAAGTGACGATCAAATCAACCGACTCATCCGCGACTCCCGCCATGGACTGGGCAGGGCCGCATATCAGCCTAGCGGTGGTTTGCATGGATGCTGTAATTTCTGTGAAAACTCTATTGTGTTGATCAAGCTACACGCTGTTACACATCTTCGGCAAAGTAGTTTTCGTCCAGTCTTTTTCACATCGTGTGTGATTTCGGAGACCACGCCACCGTTGATTGCGGCTGCTCAATGCCGTATCCTTTCGGATAGTACCCCTGTACGAGGAGAACAACCATGGCACCCCGCATTGACGACCGCGACTGGTCTGCCCTCACCACTGGCCAACGCATCCGCCAACTCGAAGTCGAGGGCTACCTCGTCCTGCCCGACCTGCTCGACGCCGACCACGTCGCCCGCCTCAAAGCCATCACCGCTACCTTCGAGACCACAGCCGTCGATTACAGCGAACGCCAGCGCGGCCGCAACAACATCCAATTCGACGGCGGCGAAATCACCTCCCTGCTCGGCCACCCGCCGACGCTCGCGTTCCTGCGCGAACTTTTGGGCGACGAAGTGATCGTCATGCACTACGGCTATGCGCGCTCAGAACCCGGCCATCCCGGCATCAGCCTACACGCTGATGGCCAACCCTACGGCTCCCAAATTTTCGGCTTTGAAGGCTCTTGTCCGGTATTAATACGAGTGCTCTACTATCTCGACGACCTCATCCCAGAGGTTTCGCCTTTCCGCGTGGTGCCGCGTTCTCACCTGTGCCTGCACGCCGACGCCAACCCCTACACGCGCTACGAATCCCATCCCGAAGAAGTCATGGTTCCCTGCAAAGCCGGTTCTGCCGTACTCATCCACCACCGCATCTTCCACGGCAACTTCCCCAACGTCGGCACCTACCCGCGCGAAATGCTGGCCGTCGCCTACCGACCCGCTTGGGCCGGGCCGGTCGACGAGATCAGCCCTTGGAACGAGGAAGACCTCCACACCTTGCCCGACGAAATCCGCCCGCTCTTCGCCGACCGCAACACGCGCCACTGGGACTACCACGGCGGCAACAAACCCCCGAACATGGCCTCCGAAGCCCCAGGCATGGATCCCAGCCGTTGGGAGCGCACCTAACGCTATCGAGTGAACACCGTCCCTCGCACGTAAGACCCTGCCTCGGAAGCCAAAAACGCCAGCACTCGCGCTATCCCCATCGGGTCTCCTAGCACGGCATTCCGCTTTGCTTCCTCTGGATCGCGGCCTGCGGCCTCGGCCCTCTGAGCTATATTCTCCAGCTTCAGCGGCGTTGCAATTCCCCCGGGGCAAATCACGTGCAAGCGCACCCCCTTGGGACCTAACTCACCTTCGAGCTTATAGTGCAACCCGTGCTGACCAGCCTTGCTCGCTGCATAAGCATAGGACGAGGACCCGCCCCGTACACCCGCTCCCGAGGCGATAATCAGCAGCACGGACGTGCCGGCTGCCGCCAAGAGCGGCGCTGCGTATTTGGCCGAGAGAAAGGTGCCCTTCAGGTTGGTGTCGAGCGTCGCGTCCCAATCCTCCTCCGACAGCTCCTCAATCGTCTTGAACGCCCCCGTCAAAACCCCGGCCGAGAAAACCGCCACATCGAGGTGGGCGGTGCGCTCTCTGATCTGCGCGACCGACGCGGCCACGCTCTCTTCCAAGCGCACATCCGTGGCGTAGAAATGCGCTTGGCCCCCTGCTGCCTCAATCTGCGCCACGGCGGCTCGGCCCTCCGCTTCGTTGTAGTCAATGATGTGGACGCGTGCCCCTTCTTGGGCGAAAAGTTCGGCAGCAGCCCGGCCAATGCCAGTGGACCCGCCAGTTACCAACGCATCTTTGTTTGCTAGCTTCACACGTACCTCCTTCTATCGCGTGCGGCGACGCGGCAAAAGTTGCCAATATATCGCCATGGGGTATTTTCTACGAGTGATCTGTTCAAATCCCACCACATGACCACCAATCGCCAACTCGCCGTCTGGCTCCTCGCTGTCTCGGCCCTCATCGTCGTCCTCGTAGTGTACGGGGGCTGGGTGCGCCTGACCCGCTCGGGTCTATCCATCGTCGAGTGGAACGTCGTCACCGGCGTCGTGCCGCCGCTCAGTGCTGCGGCCTGGGAAAGCGAATTCGCCAAGTACCGGCAGACGCCCGAATACCAACTCGTCAACTATGGCATGGAGTTGGACGCATTCAAATTTATCTACTACATGGAGTTCGGCCACCGCTTGCTCGGCCGACTGGCCGGATTGCTCTTTGTGGTGCCCCTGCTCTATTTCCTCTGGTGTCGAGCCATTCCCCGCGCCCACATACCCACCTATCTGGGCATTGGCCTACTCTTCGCCCTCCAAGGCTTGGTGGGCTGGCTAATGGTCAAGAGCGGCCTAGCCGACCGGCCCCAAGTAAGTCACCTGCGCTTGACCTTGCACCTTTGTTGCGCCTTGGCCCTTTTGGCCGCTTGCCTCTGGCAAGCCCTCGGCTATCTGTCGTCCGCGGCAGAAGCTCGACCAGTGCCCCTCCTTGTGCGCCGCCTTTGCATCTGGCTGTTTGCCGCCATCTGTCTCCAAATCGCCGCTGGCGGCCTCGTCGCCGGACTCAAGGCCGGACACCTATCGGACACCTTCCCTAAAATGTTTGGGGTTTGGGTTCCGGCCGGCTTGTGGTCTATGCAGCCGCTGCTCGTAAACCTGCTCGATAACCCCACCACCGTCCACTTCCAACACCGCTTCTTTGCTTTTGCGGTCCTCGGGCTAGCACTAGCACTGTGGGGGGCCGCCCGCCACACAGCCCTGAAAACTGGGGCCGGCCTAATTCTCTGCTTGGTAGCGGTGCAGATCGGCTTGGGGATTGGCACGGTCGTCGCGCACGTGCCCTTGGCCTTGGCCTCGCTGCATCAGGCAGTAGCCGTGGCTCTGTTCGCTACCGCACTTTTTTTCTGCCATCGCGCGTATAGAGGCTAGACCGCCTCATAGCGATTGATGATCTCGGTTTCGACCGCGCCGTCGGCCGCGATTCGACGCATCGCCAGCGCGATCCGATGCTCGGGGTTTAGAGCCTCCCAGAGGCGGGCGGGCGCGTCGGTGAGGGATAACAGGTAGGGAACTCCAGAAAACGCCGGCAGCGGATCGCCATCAGCGTCGTACGTGGTAATGGCGTAACCGTAGCCCGGCTCGACGCAGTCGAAGCGGAAGAAGTGGCGTTCGCTGTGCTCGGGATCAAAGGGGCTGGCCTTGAGTATGGCAAGCCAAGCCTCATCGGCCTCCAAATCGACATAGCCCGCTATGCGCGGCGTGTAGTTGGGCGGGTCCGGCTCGTGTAGCCAGCCAGCTAAGCTCTCGGCAAAACTGCGGCCGGCGGCAAAACCTTCGTGTATGGCGTCGGTATGGACCCCATTGGAGACAATGCTGCGCCGAGCGTAAACTCGCATGGCGTTGTAAATAATGAGCTTGGGATTGCTCAACTTAGCGGGATCGGCCGCTTCGGTCCGCAACACATCGCCCTCGGCGACGAAGATGCGGTTGCGGCTGTTGGCACTGCGCCCTGAGATCCAGTAAACCTGCATCCAAGTCCCCTCCGCAGTCCGACCGATTACAATGCCGCGGCCTACGTAGGGGTTTTCGGCCAGCCGTTGCTGCAAGTTGGCCGTAGCCTGTTCTCCTACCGTTTTTGGCACCATGCACATAGTATAGGACAACGCTATACTCGGCAAAAGCGCGACAGCACCGCCTTTTGGCGCAAAAAAGGCCGGTGCCTTTTCTCGACGGGGAATATCGAGAAAAGGCACCGGCCTGAACGAGGCTCAGCCGAGGCAGCCTACTTAGCTGCGCTTTAGTACCGGCAGACCGTTTTTGCTCTCAGACACCTGATAGCCGGCCGGCACCGCGTCGAGAGCTCCTTCCTTCTCAGTTTTAGCAAAGAAGTAAATCGTCTGCGAGTTCCCGTTTTTGAGGGTCGTGGTCCGGGAATGCAGAATATATGCGACTCCCTTGGAATTCGTATGCGAAAAAGCCATGGCGTCTCCTTGCGTGTGATATAGAGGAAGCATGGAAGTCGAACGGCAAAGCACGACTTCTCGCTGAGTAGGGGAGTCTTTGTAAAAAAAAAGGCCATCTGGCCAAAATCGCAACTACTTTTATAGCTCCCTCGCCTTGGGCCAGCACAACCGCTAAGACGGCTCTTGACTAAGAGCAACCCATAGCGTAGAATATATTTTTCTTACCTAGGAACTCAAAAGCCTAAGGGTTAGGAGCAGTAGATGAGCAATTTCAGCGTCGAAGTCAGATCGGACGAACCTTTTGAAAAGGCGCTACGGCGCTTTACGTCCAAAACCCGCAAAGCCGGCTTGTTGCGCGACTTGAAGAAGCGGCGTTTCTATACTAAACCCTCGGTCCAGAAGAAGATCAACCGCCAAAAGAGCATCCGCCGACAGCAGAAGGCCATTCGCATGGCCGAGGTTGGCTTCGTCCGCGGCGCACGCGGGACTGGTGGACGCGGGGCCGGTGGACGCGGGGCCGGTGGACGCGGGGTCGGTGGACGCGGGGTCGGTGGACGCAGCCCGCGTTAGTCTTTTTGTAGCCAACTCTGCCTTAAGCCCAGCTTGGAACGCTTAGTTCAACGCCATTAGCAATCGAAGGGAGGTAACCTTCATCATGTCCGAACGTCAAAATGGATCCGTCAAATGGTTCGATAGTTCCAAGGGGTTTGGTTTTATCCAGCGCGAAGGACAAGACGACGTCTTCGTCCATTACAGTGCGATTCGCGGCGATGGTTTCCGCTCCTTAGAAGAAGGTCAGCAGGTGGAATTTGAAACGGTCGCTAGCCCCAAGGGCCTGCAAGCCCGAGACGTAGTCGTCATCGGCGCGGCCCCCGAAACCGAAACTCCGCAATAATCCCTCCAGACAAACACGAAAAGCGCAGGCCCTTGAGGTTCTGCGCTTTTTTTGTGTCAACCCAGCCTAGTGAGTCTGGAAAAACTCCACGACTTCGCCGTTGGGGCCTTTGCAAAAGGCAATCGTCACGTTCAGCCTGTCCAGCGTCAGATCCTTGGGTTCGACCGTGATCTCGCATCCGGCCACTCGCACCCGCTCAGTGGCGGCGCGTGCGTCTGTAACCGCCAAGGCAAAATGCGTCACCGGATCGTTGGGGCTTTCGGCCCCAAGTGCGGGCGACTCGGCCGTGGGGGCGAAGAGTTCGAGGTGGCTTCCGTCGCCTGCATCCAAGAGCGCGACCTTGCGCTCAGGAGAACCAAATTCGGCGACCACCTCCATGCCCAGCACATCTCGGTAAAAGCTCAGCGACGTTTCCCAATCGCGCGTCTGCACGGCCACGTGATGCATTCCGCAACCAGCGATTATAGCGTTTTTGTCTCCTATGGGCATTGACGTTCTTCCTTTCCTTGCTTTGAGACCACTAAGCGCGCGAAACGCGCGGTCGTCTCCTCCAAGTCAAACCCGTACACGGCCTTGTTTCCCGCGACGACCTGTCCGACCACGTCTGCTGGCAGCGCATTGTCGCCGCAACACGCCCCTACCAGCGCTCCGGTAATCCCGGCATAGCAGTCGATATCCGCGTAGCGGCTCCAGTGCCCCTCCCCGTTGAGGTCGCCTTGGTTGGCCGCCACTTGCAGCGCAAGGGACGGGTCGTCGGGATGGGACAAGAGCGCGGCAAAGGCAATGGCCAACGCCCGAAAGGGGTCGAAGACGCTGAAATGACGCAGCTCCCACGCAAGGAACTCAGCCAATTCCTCGGCCTTTTTACCGGCGGCTCTCGCCAGTAATGGCGGCAGCTTCTGCCGGATGAAAGTATCTCCGAAATACCCTCCCAAGCACAGGGGATCCAGTGCCAATACGGCATCGACCAATGCCAGCGGCGACATATCGGCCAATGCCGCCCCTTGCGCCGCTGCCAAAAGCGCGGTGGCCTCGCGGGCATAGCCGACCGCAAAAAAATCCGCCTCATAAGCAGCGCGATAGGCTTCTGCGGGATCGCCGGGAAAGAGCAAACCCGCCGATGGCAGCACCAACATCCCAGCCAACGTCGGATAGTTAAGCCCGATACTCCGCGTGGCGAGCACCGCTGGCGACACTCCTAGGTAACGCGGCGACTCCTCCCCCAGACAACCGCGGCTAACCCCTTCCCACAGCTCAAACTGCTCGCGCGCTAATTTGGCATTGCTGGGAAAGAAATCCTCGGGCCGCTCATACACATCCAACAATCGCCGCGCCACTTCCCGATCCCTTGGCATCCTCCCCAACTCGACGACCAGTTCCATAAAGAGATAATTGTAGCGCACATCGTCGGTGCCCGTACCCGCTGGGGCTTCGCTCACCCACATCCCATGCGGCCCCTTTTTCCCGGTGAATGAATGAAGCCGTGCCAGCCACTTCTTCCCCGTGCGCTTTTCAACGGCGTCTGGCGGCGCGAATTCAAACGGCGCACCCAAGGCGTCCCCCCAAGCCTGGGCCAGCACCGAGCCGCGGATGCGCGATTGCAGCGTCGGTTTCATTTCACCCATCGGGGCCGAGGGTTAAAGCAGATAAAAGAGGATGTAAGCCGCCAGTCCAGTGCCGACTATGGCACCGCCGTAGCAGAAGTAGTGAATGGGAAGGATCAACTTCCGCACCCCAAATTCGTGGAGCATGAAGCGGATGCGGTGCGCCGCGTGGTAGAGAGGTAGGACGGCCACGACGAAAAAGACCACTTTGACCAATGGATGGCTGAGCAACTTGCTCATGGCCTCGTATCCGCTCACTTCCGCGCCGACTGAGCCAAGCGGCTCGGCCAACCCGACGAAGTAAATCAACACGGGGATCAGCATGGCGGCTACCACGCCGCCAGCAGAAAATAAGCCCCACCAGAAAGGTTCGGTTTTGTCTTGTTTGTAGCTCATGGCTATAGCACGTAAAGGAAAATGTAGCCGACGACCGCCGACACGAGGAAAAACCCGACGAAAGCACCAGCCGTTACCAATTTGGGCGGCACGGTAAACGCTCCCATTCGCACGACCTGGACCCGGCCCATTACCCCCAGCCAAGTGATCGTGTGATAGAGGGCAAAGACAAACGCCACCGCGTAAAAGACCACAAATCCCGGAGTCGTCAGTACAGAACGACAAGCCTCATACGCCTCCGGCCCCTTGGCCAGCGCAAAAAGCTGGTAGAGGAAGATGAGGACGAAGGCGGCAATAAAGACGCTGCTCAATTCGCGCATCATAAACAGGAAGTAGTTGCGGCTCTTCAGCCACCAAGTCGGCGATAGCTTTGGCTTGTAGGTTTCGTACGACTGGCTCATTTGTCCCCCCAAGGCATGAGAAAGGATTTGAACCAGTTGGTCGTGGTCTCGACCTTGGTGCGCTGGATGGCCGCGGCCGGATCCACGTCCTTGGGACAAACCACCGAGCACTCCCCGATAAAGGTGCACTCCCAGATGCCTTCACTGCTAGCGGCTACTACCGTGCGTTGGGCGTAGCCTTCGTCGCGCGAGTCGAGGTTGTAGCGGTAGGACAGCGCGAGGGCCGCTGGGCCGACGAAGACGTCTTCCAGTCCATAGACGGGACAAGCCGCGTAGCACAGCAGGCAGTTGATGCACTGGCTGAACTGCTTGAACTCCTTTAGCTCTGCGGGCGACTGCAAGTACTCGCCTTCGGCGACCGGCTTTTCTTCCTCGCGAATGATCCACGGCT
>JAPPEG010000044.1 GCA_028875345.1 Gemmatimonadota bacterium | reverse complement strand
TGAAAGATCCATTGGCCCACCAAATTCTGGGTGAAGTAACGCCCCGCAGAGCCCAACAAAGCGGTCAACCCGAGGAGTTCACGCTGTTTCTGACGATCCCACCCAACGAGGGAGGGTCGGCAGGTTTGGGGTTTGATCAGGTGCTCTTTGAAGTGCCCCCGAGCGCCGAAGTAGAGTTAGTGGATGTGACCGTGGGCCAAGAGGTGTACTCGGCGAGTGAACTGGGGATCACAACCGGCTCTGACTCGCTGTGGATCCACATGCCCGCGGTCGTGCAAGAGGCCGGCACCGAGGTAGCCCTGCGCTTTTCGAGCGCGTTTTACCTAGCGAGCAATGCCTTTCTCGTCTCGGTGGGCTTGGGCGAGGAAGAGGAGGTGGTGTGGCAGCGGGTGGACGCGACCGACGCGGGTGAGGGCCTGACCGTGCTGACGCCGGTGGCCGGTGGACTGGTAGGCGATATGGAGGTAGTGGCGAATCCGTTCACGCCGAATGGAGACGGCATCAACGATGCGGTGAAATTCGTCTTCCCCGTATTTAAGATGCCGGGGCAGGCCTCGCTGATATTGGAGGTCTATGCGCTCGACGGATCGCTAGTACACCGCCGGGCGCAGCCCGTAGCGCACGCCGCCGGTGTGCAGGAGGTGAGTTGGGACGGCCGGGACCAGGATGGAGTGCTGTTGCCGCCTGGCTTGTATATCTGTCGGGTCGGTCCAGAGGTGGACGCAGAGAGTGTTGGTGAATCCACGGTGGCCACGGTCGTGGCTAGTGTGTACTGAGAGCTAGACGCAAATTCCTTCGGGCGTTGCCGCAGCGCAGGCCGTCAATCCCACAGGAGCTGGCGGCCTGTGACACGTCGTCCCTCTGATCTCATTTCTCCATCGCCTTGCCAACCGCAGGGCGAGTACTAGCCGATCCCTACAGCCGCTTGGGACAGAGGGTGGTGTGAAAAAGAAAATCCCCGCAGAGTACCTGCAATACCTGACGAAAGAGACCAACTTGGAAGCTGATCAGCAAAGTGCCACCGGCGTTCCTCTGAGGGGCATATTGATCGGTGCGGTGCTCGCCTTTCTGATCAATTTCCTCGATGTGTATTGCACCCTCATGATACGCGGGTCGTACCTGACCCTGAATTTTAGCACGCCAGCGGCCCTGTTCTTCTTCTTTATTCTGGTGCTGGCCAGCGGCCTAGTAGCTCTCATCCGCAGGCCCTTGGCGCTCAACCAGACCGAACTGATCACTATCTACATCATGATGATAGTGAGTTGCTGCGTCCCCAGCATGGGATTGACGCCGGTCCTGCTGCCCCAACTGGTGGGGCCCATTTACTACGCCACCCCTGAGAACGACTGGGCCGAAGTGTACAACCAGTTCATACCCAACTGGCTCATTCCGCAGGGGGAAGACGTCGCGCGCTATTTCTACGAAGGACTGCCCCAGGGTGCCCCCATTCCCTGGGAGCCTTGGGTTGTGCCTCTGGCCTACTGGTACGGTTTTTTTCTCTCGCTCTGTCTGGTCATGACGTTTGCGATGATCATTCTGCGCAAGCAGTGGGCGGACCGCGAAAAACTGGTCTATCCTTTGGTCCAGGTGCCTATGGAGATGATCCAGCAGCAGAGAAAGGGAATTATTGGCAAGTCCTTCTTTACTAATAAATCAATGTGGGTCGCCTTTTCCTTTTCGTTCATTCTGATCAGCATCAACGGGTTAAATTCCTATTACCCCTACTTTCCGTCCATTGAGCGGGACTTCAGGCTGCCCATTTTCCGCGACACGGTCATCCTCTGGTTCTCCTTCAGTCCGTCTTGGCTCGGCTTCTTCTATTTCGTCGGTCTCGATATTTCCGCGTCCATCTGGATTTTCCACACCTTCACCCTGATTCAGAAGGGGATCTTCAACGTCGTCGGCATCCAGAGCACGGAGCGGATAGACCACTACGCTCGCGATACGTACACCTCCCATCAGGGTATGGGGGCCATGATCATCTTCGTGCTGATCATGTTGTGGGGGTCGCGCGAACACCTAGGCGATGTATTCCGCAAGGCAATTGGACGCGCACCCGAAATAGACGACTCTGGAGAGGTGGTGTCCTATCGGCAGGCGGTGTTGGGGCTGTTCGGTTCACTGTTCCTCTTTGGCCTTGGCCTGTGGGTGAGCGGCCTGCCGCTGTTGGGCACTCTGATGTTCATCTTCAGCGCCATGGTGATTTTTCTCAGCTTGACCCGCGTTGTGACCGAAGGCGGCGTCCCCGCTATGAGACCGCCGGTGATGAGTTCGACCTTTGTCATTTCGGGGGGCGGCACCCAAGTCCTGGGCGCTTCTGGGCTGGTGGCGCTGGGTTTTTCCTATGGCTGGCACTCCGAGATCCGCTCTTTTGTGATGGCGTCGGTGGCCAATGGGTTAAAAATGAGCGAAGTCATCGGTGGGTCCAAGCGCCGGCTGTTCTGGGCCGTAGTCATCGCCATTGTAGTTAGCTTGATAGGTTCTACGTACATGGTTTTGTACTTGGCCTATAAATACGGCGGCATCAACCTCAATCCGCTCTTTTTTGGCTGGAAGGGGGGCATTGGCCCCACGGATATGGCCCCGCGCATTGTCTCAGAGCCCACAGGACCCCGTCTCGACGCTTGGCTGTTCATGGGAATCGGTGGGGCGGTGATGGCGGGATTGATGTGGGTTCGGCACCAGGTCCTATGGTGGCCCCTCAGTCCGCTGGGTTATCTGATCAGCGCCAATTGGAAGACCAGTCACATTTACGCCAGCGTAGTCCTCGCTTGGTTCCTCAAATTGATCATCCTGCGGTACGGCGGCCCCAAACTGTACCGCAGCTTGCGCCCGTTTTTCCTCGGTCTTATCCTCGGGGAAATTGTGGCGGCCGGAGTCTGGTTGGTCCTCGATTATTTCACCGGCCACATGGACAGTTTCCTCACCCAAGTATAGTTGCCCAACGTGGCCGCGCTAAAGCCTGCTTCCCCCAAAGGAGCGTCCGGTCCTTCTCCGTTCGAGATGGCAACGGCGCTCAGTTGCCTTTTCCTGTCGGGGGCCGCGAGCCTGTTCTACGAAGTCTGCTGGATCAGAAAGGCCGGACTATTCTTTGGCAGTACCACCTTCGCCTTAGCAACGGTGCTCGCCGTGTTTTTCCTCGGACTGGCCATGGGCAGTGTCCTCGCTGGTCGTCTGTCGATGTCGCTGCACCGTCCGTTGCGAATCTATGGGATTGTCGAACTGGCCATCGCAGTGTTGGGCCTAGCGAGCAACGCACTGTTGGACGTGGCCGACGACGGCTATGGAGCGCTCTATCGCTGGGCCGACGGCTCGGCACCGTGGATCGCGCTGGCGCGCTTGGTCTTGGTGGCAGCCGTGATTCTCGTGCCCACGGTTTTGATGGGGACGACGGTCCCCTTGCTCGCTAGGGCGATCATCCGCCGACACCGCAGCCTCGGATTTACCGCGGGCGGCCTCTACGGCATCAACGCGCTGGGAGCTGCCACTGGGGCGGCCTTAGCTGGCTTTGCGACCCTACCAGTTTTGGGGCTCGCTGCGACCATCTACTTGGGAGCGGGCCTCAATGTCTTGTGTGGCGTCGCCGTGCTACTGGTCTGTTGGCAAACGCTCTCCGCGCCGCTTGGCGAGCAGTCCGACCGAGAAGACCAAACGCCAGACGCGGGAAGAATGCTACAGGTCTCCGTCCTGCTGCCTTTGTTCTTTCTGACCGGGTTTGTCGGCGTGGCCATCGAGATTCTGTGGGCGCGCTACCTGCCCTTGATGATCACCAGTTCGGTGTACGCGTACACGCTGCCGCTCGTCGTGATCCTGCTCGGCATCGGCATTGGCAGCCTCGTCATTGCGCCGCTGTGCGACCGCAGCCGGCATCCAGTCGTCGTCTTCGGCTGCTTTCAGGCTTTCACGGGACTGAGCGTCTTAGTCGTCATGAAGCTGCCCCGGGACATCTGGACGGCGCTCGCGCAGGCCGCTCCAGAGCTGATAAGCGCCAGCCACTTCATGGGTCTGCACGGTGCCATGTTGCTGCCGGGTGCGTTGGCTTCGGGTGCTTCGTTTCCCCTCGTGGTCCGACTGGTGTCGAAGAATGTAGCCGACGCGAGTTGGACGATCGGCCGGCTGACGGCAATCAATACCGCAGGTTCCATTGCGAGCGCGGTGATCATGGCTTGGGGACTTTCCTGGTTGGGGCTCGACCTCGCGCTGCGGACGGTCACCGGCATGGCTATTGTCGGTGCCTGCGTGGCTTTTGCTGCGGGGGTGGGCCGTCAGTTGGGTCGGCGGGTTGCCGCCTTGTTAATCGCATTCAGTATAATGGGGTGGAGTCTCGCCGCGACCCTGCTCAAAACGAGGCTCCCCCACGACCATCTGTCTTCCGAGGGGACCCTGCTCGAAGTAGTAGAGGGCCAAGGGGCCAGCCTTGCCGTGGTGCAACTCGAAGACAAGGTGCTGCTCGGGATCGACCGCCTGTGGCAGGGTTCAAACAAGAAGAACCAGCAGACCTTTGCCGGCCATCTGCCCATGCTGCTGCGCGGCGATGGCAATGGGACGGATGTGCTCGTTGTGGGGATGGGTACTGGCCAAGCCGCGGGGCGATTTCTGTTGTGGGACATCCAGCGGCTCGATTGCCTAGATGTGGAAGTGGCTGTTTTCGATCTCGCTCGTCGCTACTTTAGCGCGACTTGGCTGGACGACCCTCGGGTGCGCGCCTTGGCGGAAGACGGCCGGGATTACATCCGCCACAGCCAAGCCCGCTACGATGTGATCGGCATTGAAGTGGGCCAACTCTTTCGCCCAGGTATCATTTCCTTTTATACCAAAGATTTTTACCAGCGCCTCAGACAGCGGCTAGAACCAGGCGGTCTAGTGACGCAATTCGTGCCGGTGCGGATGCTTTCCACGCCGCAGGTGCTCGACATCGTCGCCACCTTCATCAGCGTTTTTCCACAGAGTCAGCTCTGGTTTAATGGGCCAGAGTTTGTCTTGATCGGTCGCCGGGCGGATGCTTTTACGCTCGACATCCCGTCCCTTGAAGAGAGGCTGGGGAGGCCCGAAATCCGCCGCGACCTGCACTACCGGCATCCGCTGGACGCGAATACGGGGTTGCTCAACGAGTCCGACAGCGTCTTGGGGAGTTTCCTAGCTGCGGCTGAGGATCTGCGCAGTCTAAGTCGCGGTGGGCGGATTCTGGCGGATGACGTGCCTAGGTTTGACTACGAACTCGATCCGCACCAAGATATCGAGGTGCGCACCGTGGGTGCCTTGCTCGAGATCGAAAAACCTTTGCGCAAGGCGGCCTCTGCCGCGCTCGACGGGAGGCGCATGGCCCGCATTGAACAAATGCGCAAACAAAATCTGTACGCCTTGGCCAACCTGATCGTCGACCGCGGCGACAAAGCCTTGCAGGCGGGGCAACTAGAATTGGCCGAGCGGACTGCGCGAGAGGTGCTGGCTGAGGTGCCGGCACATACTAGGGCGCTTTGGCTCCTCGAAAGGATTGAGGAGCGGCTGGACAAGGATAGAGTGCGATGAACCTGCGCCTCATTCTTTCTACCCTGCTACTCCCCGCCACGGTCTGGGCCCAGGGCTATCGCCTTGAGCCGAACCAGGTGATCATCAGCGAGAGCGACTGGCCGGGGTGGAATTTTCCCGCGGGTAGTGTGGATTTTAGCGACGAAGGAGTCCGGCCCCATTTTGTGCGACGGCAGATCAATGCCGCGCTGAACGCGGGGGCCTTCAGCCGCGAGGACGTGACCGGGGGCATCCGACGGGCGGGAACCAATTTCGCCGGGGCGGCGCAGCTCATGGACGGGCTGGAGGAAACCTACTGGGAGCCGGATCTGGACGCACCGCTGCGCGACTGGTGGGTCGAGGTGGATTTGGGCCGGGTGGTGTGGGCTGAGAAAGTGGTGGTGAAATTTGTCGCCGA
This sequence comes from Gemmatimonadota bacterium, assembly GCA_028875345.1. Lineage (GTDB taxonomy): Bacteria > Latescibacterota > UBA2968 > UBA8231 > UBA8231. The sequence goes on along the minus strand of JAPPEG010000044.1, from coordinate 2,931 downwards.
AGGGGTGGGCGATCCCTTTTTGCAGTTCAAGGTGCTCACCTCCAACGGCGACGAGGCCTTCCAGGGCAGTCAGAGCCTAGACTATCGGGTAGCCGGTCGCAGCGAGGGGCTGAATAAGACGCAGCGGGTTTTCGAGTATGCGCTGCGTCCTGCCAAGCCAGCGGATCCGGGATTGCGCGGGGATTTGATCCAGTATGTTCAGATAGTGGCTACGGCCAGCGCTGGCCGTCGCGGAGCGGAGGTGAGCGCGTCTGGTTGGGAGGGTTTGCCGGCGTCGGATCGGGGGGATGTGTTGTATTTTCGTCGGGAATCGACGGGGGTGGAGCGGGAGGTATCTCAGGCGGAGTATGCGGCGATTCGAGAGGCTCGTTTTAAGGGTCCGATTCGCTATTATCGTTCGGAGCGTCCTCGATTGGCGGAGGTGGAGGTGTGGACGGTGGGGGAGAATATTAGCTTGGGCTGGAAGGAGCGTGGAGGGTCGATCGAGGGATTTGGGGAAGCGGGTGGACATTCCAATGCAGTCGATGGCGATTATACCACCGTCTGGAGTGCAGAAGCGGGATTTTCCACCAAGGGCATAGGCAGTCGAGATGACGATTTCGCTGTGTTGATCAAGAACCGGGACCGGGACCTCTTATTGGATTTGGGCACCTGGTACTGGGTCGACCGCGCCTTTATTGTCTATGGCAGTGCCACATTTCCCAATTATGTGCTCAATCTTTCGGATGGCAGTCTAGCGCCCGATGGCAGCCAGATCTTTACCTCCGTGGTTGCGCGCGGCAGAGACGATGTCACGCTTGGCCGCGAGGCTGTTGCGCCCGCCGGGTCGCTGCCGACGAATACGTTCATGCAGGCCAATATCTTCTCCCCTATCAAGGGACGCTTTTTTAGGTTCGACTATCGCGTCGTCACTACCGGGTTGATCCGTTCTGGGGTAAAGGAGCTGCTGCTGTATGGCTTTGGATTTCTTCCGCAGGTCACTCTGCAAACGCCGGCGATCGAGTTGGGAGATGCCCCCCGCATCCTTTCCAACATTTCTTGGGAGGCCCAAACGCCGCCTGGCACCCAGCTACAGATCCGCACTCGAACCGGGAACCGACTCACTGAGGACAAGCATTTCTTCAACAAACAGGGCGTTGAAATCCCCGAGGCCGACTATCGCAAGACGCTGTCGTTTATGCGGGGGGATTCGACGGTGGCGTTTGTGCCCGACGAGGCGGATTGGAGTCCGTGGAGTCAGTTTTACGAGCGGTCCGGCGCGGCCATCACCTCGCCTAGTCCGCGGCGCTACATAATGATTGAGGCTGCTCTGGTCTCGGACGATCCCAATCAGGCGGCCGTGTTGCGTCGCCTCAATATCGGCTTGAGGGATCCGCTGGTGCGCCAGATTCTGGGCGAAATCGCGCCACGCCGCGCCCAGCAGAGCGGTCGCCGCGAGGTGTTCGCGTTGTCGCTGACCATTCCGCCCAACGAGGCGGGCTCGGAGAGGCTGGGGTTCGATCAAGTACTCTTTGAAGTGCCTCCGAGTGCCGGGGTGGAGTTAGTAGATGTGACCTTGGGCCTAGAAAGCGAGCTAGAGGTGGGGGGCGGTCAGATATACCCGGCGGATGAACTGGAGATTAAAACCGGAGTTGATTCGTTGTGGGTTCGCCTGCCCGAGGTGGTCCGGGAGCCCGAGTCCCAGGTGGTGCTGCGTTTTTCGAGTGTGTTCTATCTGGCGAGCAATGTCTTTCTGGTCTCGGTGGGACTGGGCGCGGAAGAGGAGATGGTGTGGCAGCGGGTGGATCCGACCGACGCGGGCGAGGGTCTGACCGTGCTGACGCCGGTGGCCGGTGGACTGGTAGGCGATATGGAGGTTGTGGCGAATCCGTTCACGCCGAACGGAGATGGCATCAACGATGCGGTGAGATTCGTTTTTCCCGTATTTAAGATGCCGGGGCAGACCTCGCTGATATTGGCGGTCTACGGTCTCGATGGGGCGCTAGTGCACCGTTCGGAGCAGTCCGTAGCGCACGCCGCCGGTGTTCACGAGGTGAGTTGGGACGGTCGGGACCGGGATGGAGTGCTGTTGCCGCCTGGCTTGTATATCTGCCGGGTCGGTCCAGAGGTGGACGCAGAGAGTATTGGCGAATCTACGGTGGCCACCGTCGTGGCCAGTGTGTACTGAAAGTCTAGACGCAAATTCCTCGACAGACACCTTTCAGTAGATCGCATACAAGATGCCGGTTTTTTCGACCTTTTCCCGGTCGGCATCGACCGAGACCCGATACAGGTAAATTCCCGGCGGCACCAAACCGCCGGTCTCGTCCCGACCGTCCCACGCCCGCTCATACTCGCCGATCCCATCCGCGCCCGAATACACCTGCCGCACCCGGCGACCCGACAAGTCCCACACCTCCACTGCTACCTGCGCACTGCCCGTAATCTCCAAGATGTGATAGAAGATGCCTATCCCGTCGTTGCGGCCATCGCCATTGGGCGTAAAAATGGTCGGCTCGACTCGCACCTGTAACAGCCTCTGCTCCTGCGCGGCGGTGACTACTGACACCCGGTTGCCTTCGTATTTCGCCGTAGCGTCTCCCGGATTGACCCCCTGCGGGACCTCTAAAGGCTGGTCGCTGTCCGACACCTGCGCTGCAAAGATTGCTCCGTAGCGCAGCACCTGGGCCGCGAAATCGACCTCGACCAGCGTCCCCGAGTCCTGCTCTTGGAGGCGCGGGAAACTGACCGCCAGCCGATGCGGCTCCTCGGCTTCTACTGTAAAGGTCACGGGTGCATCGCCGATGCGCACAGCCTCCACCGCGCTAATGATCGAGGAAGTCTCAATTTCCAGCAGGTCAAAGCCGACATCTCCTGGGTGAATCGTCGGCCGCAACGCATAGGTGAAGGACGATTGCTGCCCTACTTTTGCTTCGACAGGCCAGACCTCGC
>JAPPEG010000395.1 GCA_028875345.1 Gemmatimonadota bacterium | reverse complement strand
GTTTTTCCTACGAGCGGCACAGCATCTACGATCCAGCCAAACGGCTACAGCGCAATCACTTCCGTATCCACCGCGACGAGAGCGATGTCGCGTTCGAGGAAACCCATGTCCAGCGCATCTATCCGGTCGCCGCCGTCGCCGACCGCGTCGAGGCGAGTGCTTGGGAGTTGCTCGCGCTCTTCGACGGTTTCACATTTGACGAGGGGACCGAGGACTCGGATCGCATTCACTTCGTCCTCCGCGCTCCGCCAGCGGAGAAATGACTTTGGACCTGCAGCTAACAGCAACGCGCGCATTCATTGAGGAAGCAGACGATTTCCTGCTTACTACCCACGTCAACAGCGACGCCGACGGTCTCGGTGCCTGCATGGCTTGGGCCCACCTGCTGAGGGGCCTCGGCAAGCGCGCTGACATCGGCCTGCCCGAGCCACCGGCCGGCCAATGCTCCTTTCTCGCCGGCTGGGACGGCGTGCGCCACTTCGCCGACCTCGACTTGAGCCGCTATCGCTACGCCATTGTTGCCGACTGCCCCTCCCTCGACCGCATCGGCCCGGTGCACCCGGGTCTCAGCCCCGACATCCGCCTCCTCAACATCGATCACCACCAAGACAACGAGTGCTTCGGCGCAGTAAATATCGTGGAGGAAGTCAGCTCTACTTGCGAGCTTCTCTACCATCTCGCCAGCGGCCTCGGCTATGAGGTCGATGCCGTCGCCGCCGCCCAACTCTATGCGGGGATTCTCTTCGATACTGGCGGCTTTCGCTTCTCGCTGACGTCGGCCACCACCTTTGAAGTGGCAGCCAATCTAGTGCGACTCGGCGCGCGTCTCGATGCCATCGCCGAGGGCGTCTTCGGCAACAAGAGCCTCGGCTCGGTCAAACAGCGCGGCCAAGCCATTGAGAGCTTGGTGCTGCGCCTCGGGGGCCGAGTGGCAGTGCTCCATCTCGACCTAGCGGCCATGAGCGCGGGCGAGCCGGATGAAGTAGTCAACTACGGTATGATGATCCAAGGCGTCGAAGTGGCCGTGCTGCTCAAGGAACGCGCTCCCGGATGCTACCGCGTCAGCTTGCGCTCCCGCGACAAGGTCGATGTCAGCCAAGTCGCCGGCACCTTTGGCGGCGGCGGCCACGCCCGCGCCGCCGGACTGGAGCTAACGGGTGTGCCCCAAGATATCGTTGAGAACATATTGGCCGAGATCAGCCACTATTTGAATTAGTAATAATTATTCTTGATTATAAATTTTTATTTATTATATTACTTCTTTTTTCCACAAAAGAAGGGTAAGGAAGGCATTCCATTGCATTTAATTACCTTAAAGGACTGGTCTCCTGCCGACGTGCAGCAAGCTATCGAACTCGGCCTCGCCGTCAAGGCTACCCCGCAGCACTACGCCGACGCCCTTTCTGGGCGCACGGTGGTTCTGCTTTTCCAGAAGACTTCGACCCGCACCCGCTGCGCCGGCGAGATCGGCACTGCCCAGCTAGGCGGCCATGCCCTCTACTTGAACTGGCAGGACACCAACTTCGGCCTAGCCGACTTAAGCGACGAATTCCGCGTGCTCTCCGGCTATTCCGACTTCATCGTCGCCCGCCTGCTCGAACACGCCGATGTGCGCCGCGCGGCCGCCGCCGCGCAGGTGCCGCTGATAAACGGCTGCTGCAACCGCTACCACCCCTTACAGGCGTTGGCCGACTTGATGACCCTACAGGAGGCTTTGGGGCGGCTCGAAGGGGTGCGGCTGACATACGTCGGGGTGCTCAACAACGTCGCCAACTCGCTCATTGCCGCCGGTATCAAAGTGGGCATGCACGTTACTTGCGTCTGCCCCGAAGTCAACGCCGCCGCACGCGATGACGAACTCTACGCCGAAGCCAAGCGCTTGGGACTCTACGAGCATACTGAGGAACTGCATCCGGCACTGGCAAAATCCGACGCCGTGTACACCGACACTTGGATCGACATGGAGTTTTTCACTGATCCCAAGTTCGCCCGCGAAAAAGAGCGCCGGGTCCAGACCTTTCAGCCCTATCAGCTCAACCGCGAATTGCTCGCCGATCTAGACCTGAAAATCCTGCACTGCCTCCCCGCCCATCACGGCTATGAGATCGAAGGCGCGCTCTTGCACGACGAGCGCTCGCTGATCTTCACCCAAGCCGAAAACCGTCTGCACAGCCAAAAGGCCGTGCTGCTCAAACTGGCGGGGACCCTTGCCTGAGACTCATCGTCGCTAGCTCCGCTGCAAAGAGAAATTCTATCGCACTCAATCCCTCTGACACTGGCATGTGTATAACGAACGGTATGCACTAATTGCCAGAGTGCATACCGTCCGTTTATAATTTAGTACGATAAACCTTTGTCTTGCATCGGCTTTTGTCCTAGGCGGTGCTTGCTATCGCATTTCCCCTAGCAGGGCTTAGCTATGCTACGTCCAAAGCTCGTCCTCTTCCTGCTGTTGCTTTTTCCCTTCCAAACCCCGGCTGAGATCAGGAGTTGGCGAGTGGGCGACCAAGACCATCCTTGGAACCTCGTCCCAGTCTCTGGCCGCCTGACTTGGGGCCGAGGCTGGGCCGTCGAGATCCTGACCGACGACGATGGGGACGGACTCATCGACGAAGACCCCATAGAGCTTGTCGATTCGGACGACGACGGACTTTTCAACGAAGACCCCCCCGACCCGCAAATCGACTCGGACGGCGACGGGCAACTCAACGAAGACCCCCCCAATAAAATCGACGACGACGGCGACGGACTCATCGACGAAGACCCGATCGAGGCATTCGACAGCGACCTAGACGGGCGCAGCGACGAGGACGGGCCTGATCCCCAGTTCGACTCAGATGGCGACGGGAAGCTCAATGAAGACGGGCTGATGACCGACGGCGACGACGACTTAGACGGCCGCACCAACGAAGACCCATATAATGGCACTGACGACGACGGCGATGGACTCATCGACGAAGACGGGCCGCGGCTCCGCGACACCGACGGGGTCGAGACTTGGCTGCGGCCCATCGAACTCAACGAGCGCCGCAATCTAGCCATCCTCCTCAACGAGCGCTATCTACAAGGGGAGTTCGGCGGCGTAGGGCCGGACGGCAAATTGCTCAATCCCTTTCTGGAAATTCCCAGCGAATTCGGCCCACGCGTCGAGCGGGCCGATCCCATCTCGGGCGACTATTTCAAATCCGGGTCGGGCGGCGGCATCAATCGGATCGACTACGGCAAGATGGTCGATGGCGACCTCTCCACTGCCTTCGGCACGACCAGCACCGACTATCGCGTCGCTGGCATCTACGGCATCCATGGAGGAGGAGCCTCACTCAACCTGATGGGCTTTTACCACATCAATCGCCTCATCTTCCAACCGCGACCGACCCTTCCCGTCACGGCCATCGCCAACTACTTCGTGGTTTACGGCGATCCTACAACCGTCAATTCCGTGTTGGCGACCCTCGAAGTGAAGAAGATCCTCGTCCCCGTTACGTGGGAACATACCGATCCAGTCAAGGATCTGCACTTCGATCCACCCGTGCTCCTAGGCCGGATAGATGTCGCTTCACTCGATTCCGATCTTGATTACAAAGAAACGGCAGAGGTAGGTCTCTTCGGCGAGGGCTTCCCCAGCGACGCCTCCTTTACCTCCGAGATCATCGACATCGGCACCCCCACGCCCCGCGCCCGGCGCTACAGCAAACTGCTCGAACTCTTCGATGATGCCGGGGAGGTCGAGGCCGAGTTTCCCGATCGACCCGGCTCGACCGTCAACTGGGGCAAAGTCCGCTGGCGGGGGCGCAAAACGGGTTCCGCCGGCGATGTCCGCATCCAGTTTCGCGCTGGCGATGCGCCCAACATGCACATTTACGCGCGCGACAGCGGTGCCAACGAGATCGACACTCGCGGCGAGGACGGTCGGCCACTCGACGCCTTTTCCTGGCTCAAGCTGCGCCAAGGCCGCATCCCCGAAGCCGAACTTCGCTACAATGAACTCGGTCCAGATCTGGGCAGCGACGGTCCAAGGGGCTGGAGTTTTTGGTCGGCCCCCTTCAGCTTCAAGGACGGGCTGATCGACGAGCGCCTTCCCGCAGAGCGCTGGTCCGAGGCGGGCGTACCCCTGCCGCTACCCACTGGCACCCGCTATTTGCAGTTCCGCATCCTCTTCGACAGCACCATCGAGAGCGCCGTTGCGCTCGACTATCTCGAGTTCGACTACGGCGAGCCGCTAATTTCGGGCGGCGTGGTCGCCGAGGTCTTTCCGCCGCGCGTCGCACTAGGCGAAGAAGCGTCCTTGCGCTACTTCCTGCGACCCTTTTTTGCCGATGGTGAAGAAGGAGAGTTCAATCGCATCGAATTGACCGTGCCCGACGCTTCAACCCGGATCGACACTTTTAAGTTCGATGGGCGCGCTTGGGAGGAAATCGCCGTGCCCACCGCGACCACCGCCGACGACCCGCTGCTCCCAGTGGACCCGCTGCGTCTGGAGCCAGAACCGGACAGCCCCTTTGTCGTCGGCCAGTTTGCCCAGACCATAGTCTCGGACCCCCGCACCGGCGAGACGCGGCTATTGGTCAAGTTTCCGCTGCTAGGGGCCTCCGACTTCAAGGCCCGCCAAAGCATTGAACTCAGCTTGCGGACGCGGCTCTTTCGCGGCTCGGCCCGCTTTGCAGGATCGGTGTGGAACGACCGCCTCGCCACGCGGGAGGCGACGATTCCCCAGCAAGTGCGCGACGGCGACGCCGTGCAGGAAGTGGCCACCAACGCAACGCTGGTCGTCGTCGATAATATCCAGCCGCGCCGCCTGCAAGTTCAGGCAACCCCCAACCCCTTTACGCCCAACGGCGACGGCATAAACGATGCGATTGAATTCGCCTTCGACCTCTTTTTAGTCTTGGACCAAATCGAAGTAGCAGTGGAAATCCTCGACCTGTCGGGACGCAGAGTGCACCGCGTAGGTCCGGTATCGCGCACGGCGGGCCAGACAAAACTCAAGTGGGATGGTCGCGACGCGGCCGGGCACCTTCTAGCGCCAGGTCTCTACCTCTACCGCCTGCAGGTCGCAGCTGACCAGACGTCCACCGAGGCGCTTGGCGTCCTCTCGCTGGTGTACTAATGACGCACCTGATCCTCGCCGTCCTAATCTCCACCACGGCCGCTTACGGCCAAGGCTACCGCCTGACTGCAAACGCCATTCGCGTCGATCAAGGCGAGCATTGGCGCGAGTGGATCTTTCAAAACGACGTAGTGCGCACCCTCAACGAGCGGGCCGACTCCACCGGCCTGTTCTCGCTGTCGGACGACGGAGTGCGACCTCGGCTCGTCGCAACGCTGGCCAACGCCGCGCGCGACGCGGGGCAGTTTAGCTACGTCGATGCCGTGCGCACCAACAGCGAGACCGTACAAGGGGGAGCCACCGCACTGAGCAACGACCGAATCGCGGCGCGACTCATTGACGGCGATCTAGACACCTTCTGGGAGCCCGCTACAGCGGATTTCTCCGCCGCAGGGCTGCGCAACTGGGAATTGCTAGTTGACCTCGGCCGCCTAGCCTTTATCGACAGCATCACCGTCTCCTTTCCCGACGGGGACGCGCCCAAGGCTTTCTCGCTTTTTGTCTCCCTCGGAGAGCCTTTCCCCTTTCCCGACGGCAACGGTCTCAATTTCTCACTGATGGCCGAGACCAAAGCGACGGAACTGCCTCCTCCCGGAGCCGATGGCCTAGTGCGGCAGTCCTACCCCATAGCGCCTCTTTTGCTCGCCGACTTCAACCTCGATGGACAGCCAGATCTGCGAGGATCTTTTCTTCAGTACATACGCCTGAAAATTACCGAGTCCGATCTCGAACGCTACCGCTTCGTCGGCGAGGGGGACGCCGGCCGCGACGCCTATCAGGCGTTACCGCCTGAGCGGCGCGGCGCGGTGGTCCACCAGCGGCTGACGGCGGGGGATTTCCTCATCGAGATCGACGAGGACACCTATTTCAACGACGTGTCCGCTGCACAACGAGGACCTATCCGCTACTTTGAGCGCGAAGTCCCGCGCGTCGCCGAAGTAGAGGTCTGGACCAAGGGGGACAACCTAGCCCTCAATCCGCGAGAGCGCGCCGGCGACTCCTACGAAATAGGAGGTAGAGGTACGCCCAACCAAGCCACCGATGGACTCTACCAGACCGAGTGGACGGCCTGGGGCTACGATCCAACTATCGTCCGCGGCACCATGTGGCTGGACTTGGGCGCAACCTTCTGGGTCGATGGCCTCTATGCGGTGATGCGTCGCCAGCGCAGCGGTTCCGCCTTCGCCGGCCACGGCTTTCTAGTCTCCGACGGGACCCAACTTAAACCCGTGCAACTATATACCGCCGAGGATTTCGTCCAGCTCGAAGAGTCACTGCAGTGGCACGACATCATCAGCGCGGAGCGCTTCGACAACCGACAGCCGAGAGTGCTGATGTTCGGCGAGGAGTTCGCACCGCGCAAGATCCGCTTCGTGCAAATCCGCAACCTGCTCAGCCCCGGCAGCGGTGCCCGCCTTGCCGAAATGCAGCTCTATGGAGTTGGCTATCCAGTCGATGTTTCGCTACACTCGCCACCGATCCGCCTCACCGACGCCCGCGGCAACTTCATCCGCAAGACTTTGCCGCGTATCGCTTGGAGCGCCGACGCCGTCATACGAGAGGAAGACCCCCTTACCGGCCAGACCAGCGAGCGCATCGAGCCGTTGGATCACCACCCCGAAATCCGCCTCGACATTCAGACCCGCACCTCGGATCAGACCGACACCAACTTCACGTACTATCAGGTCGTGACCGTCGGTGGCGACGAAGAGCGCGAGGAAGTGACGAAAGAGGTGTACGACGAGATTGCCTTGGAGTGGACGGCTTGGGAGATCTGGCAAACCCTGCCCGCCAGCCGGCAACACGCCTCGCGCACCGACGACGACGGCGACGGGGTCACCGACGAGGATCGGATTGACCTGATCGACAACGATGGCGACGGTCTGGTGGACGAGGACGGCAGAAAACTGCGCCGGGCACCGCGCTCCACCTTTGCCAAGGACGGCGAACTAGCCTTCGTCGGCTGGAGCGAGTGGAGCGAGAACTACCAGCCCACCGACGGCCGCAACGAGGCCACCATCACTTCGCCGAGCCCGCGCAAATTCGTCCAGATTCGCTTCAAGATCTCTTCTGAGGATCCCTTCAAAACGGCGAGAATTCGCTCGTTCCACATCGATCTGGCACCGCCGCTGGCGCTGGAACTAGCTGGCGAACTGGCGCTTTTGAGTCCACAGGGCACGGCGCGGCCCATTGGCGACCTCGATACCGCGCCCGGAGACTATGGTCCGCCTCGGGGTATCAACCCGCTAGCCCCGCAGCATTTTTCATATTTTGCGCGCCTTGCCGCACCCGACCTCGACGACCCGACCGTGCGCGACGGTGTTGACGAGATATTGATCGTCGCTCCCCAAGCGACCGAGCTACTAGGTGTGCGCATAGGCCGAGTCGAAGTCGAGCGGCAAGCATCTGATTTCGATCCGGCGATTTTCTCGACCCGCGTCCTCAAGACCCATTTCGACCAAGCCTTCGCGCGCAGACCCGACGGACGCTTACAAGACGCCGACGGCCAAGCCATAGCGATTCTGCCGACCGGTTCCGACTCGCTCTATTTGCGCTTCCCCGCCTCGCTCAACGCCGATCTGCCCCCAGACGTCCACGCCCTAGTCGAGGTGCAATTCGCCTCGCGTGCCTTCCGCGAGGGGGTCCTCTTCCCTGCCTTCGCCCGCTCTTCGGCTGATTCTGCGAGCTTTTTCCAGCGCGTCGATGCGGAGGCGCAAGACGCTACCGAGCTAGTCGCCAGCGGCACGGCGCGCGTCTCGTTGCAAGCAGTCGGTCGCCGGTTGATAAACGACGTGCAGGTAGCCCGCGTTTTTACCCCGAACGGCGACGGAGTCAATGATCTGCTTCAGGGCCGTTTCGTGCTGTTGCGGATATTGGCAGAGCGGCGGCTGGACATCGTCTTCTACGATTTGGCAGGGACGTTGCGCGGACGCGCCGGCAGCGACCTAGGGCAGGCCGGTCAGTGGAATTTCGCTTGGGATGGTCGCGACGAACGCGGACAGTTAGTACCGCCGGGGATCTACCTGTGCCGGATCAAGATCGCGGCAGATCGGGGGACCGAAGAGGAAATCTTTCCGGTCCATGTAGCTTATTGAGTCGAGCAATGGCGCGGCGATTTCGCCCGTCTTATCCCTCTTCCCGCACCCACGTCCCGCTCTGCCCTCCCCGCTTCTCCACTAGCCGCAAGTCGGAAATCACCATTCCGCGATCGACGCCCTTGCACATGTCGTAAATGGTCAAAAGCGCCGTACTCGCCGCCACCAAGGCCTCCATCTCCACGCCCGTGCGGTCGTCAATTTTGGCCTCGGCCTCGACTTCGACCCGATCCTCGCCGACGTGCAAATCCACGCTGACCGCCGTGAGATTGAGCGGGTGGCACAAGGGGATTAGCTCTCCCGTGCGCTTGGCGGCCATGATTCCGGCCAGCCGCGCCGCTTCCAAGACGTTGCCCTTGGCGACTTTATTCTCGGCGATCAGTCGCGCCGTCGCGCCGTCCATGCAAATCTCGCCGCGCACCCGTGCCAGCCGCGCGGTCGGCTCCTTGTCGCCTATATCGACCATCTTGAGGCGACCCTGCTCGTCGAGGTGAGTCAGCGCGTCGGCCATTACATGTTCTCGATAATTGCTGCGCCGAACTCCGAACACTTGACCTCGGTCGGCTCGTCCATCAGCCGCGCAAAGTCGTAGGTGACGACCCGGCTCGCAATCGTCTGTTCCAGCCCCTTGACGATCAGGTCGGCGGCCTCGTTCCAGCCCAAGTGGCGGAGCATCATGTCGCCAGACAGGATCACCGAAC
>JAPPEG010000009.1 GCA_028875345.1 Gemmatimonadota bacterium | reverse complement strand
GGGCAGGAGGTGACCCAGTGGCCGGAGTGGTCGCGGTGGTACCGGTCGGACGGAGTGCGCGGCTGGATGCCGCCCGACAAGGTCCGGGAACTAATCGCCTGGTGGGAAGTGCTGCGCCGCACATCCGACCTCCAAGAGCGCATCGCCATGGGCAAAAAAATTCTCCAGAGCCAAGCCGAAAACCTGTGGGCGCTCGGCGTCATTGGCTTAGGGCCACATCCCGTCATCGTTAGCAACCGGCTGCGCAATGTCCCGCGCCAAGGCTATTGGGGGTGGGACTCGCGCTGGTCTTGGCCCTACTATCCAGAGACTTGGTATCTGCAACAAGACTGAGCCATGATCAACTACATCATCCGCCGCGTCCTGATTATGATCCCCACCCTGCTGGCCGTCTCGGTGCTGGTCTTCGTCGTCATCCAGTTGCCGCCCGGGGACATCATCACGTCGCGCCTGCAAGAGCTACAGGCCGAGGGCCAAGACATATCCGAGGAACAGATCGCCGCCCTGCGCGCCCGCTACCACCTCGACGACCCGATGTTTATCCAGTATTTCAAGTGGATGGGCGGCTTCCTCCGAGGCGATATGGGCTATTCCGTGATGTACGGCCAGTCGGTCAACAATCTGATCTGGGAGCGGCTTGGCTACACCTTGCTGATTACCTCAACGGCGACCTTGTTGACTTGGCTGGTCGCCTTCCCCGTGGGCGTCTATTCGGCCCTGCGCCAGTACTCGGCGCTCGACTACACAGCAACCCTCGCGGCCTTCGTTGGCCTAGCGACGCCCAACTTCCTGCTCGCGCTGGTTTTGATGTACTTGGGCTATGAGTGGTTTGGGATCGCCGTGGGCGGGTTGTTCTCTCCCGAATACGCGAGTGCGCCGTGGAGCTTGGCCAAGTTCGGCGATTTGCTCGGGCATCTGTGGATCCCGGCCGTGGTCGTTGGCACGGCCGGCATGGCTGGGCTGATGCGGATCATGCGCGCCAATCTCCTCGACGAGCTAGGCAAGCCCTACGTAACCACGGCGCTGGCCAAGGGCCTTGGTCCGGTCCGCTTGGTGATTAAGTACCCATTGCGGATTGCCATCAATCCCTTTATCAGCACGGTCGGCTGGATGCTGCCGCACCTGATCTCCGGCTCGGCCATCACCAGCGTAGTGTTGAGCCTGCCGACGACCGGCCCTTTGCTGCTCGACTCCCTCCGCAATCAAGACATGTATTTGGCGGGCAGCTTCCTGCTCATGCTCAGCGTCCTGACGGTGATCGGCACTCTGCTGTCGGACATTCTTTTGGCCATTGCCGACCCGCGCATCCGCTATGAGTGAAGACCGCCCCACAACCCAACTAGCCGACGCCTCGCAGTGGCGTCTGATGTGGATGCGCTTCCGCCGCCATCGGCTGGCCTTAGCCGGCAGTGCGGTGCTGATTGCGCTCTACGGCCTCGCGGCCCTGTGCGAATTTGTCTCGCCCTACCAGCCTGACCAGCGCCACGCGCAATACGTCCTCTGCCCGCCGCAGGAAATCCGCTTTTTCGACGGCGAGGGGCGCTTTCACTGGCGGCCCTTTGTCCACGGCGTGCGGCAAGACACGGCCGCTGGTCCGTGGCAGCGCGAATATCTAGTCGATACCGAAGCCGTGTATCCGATCCGCTTTTTTGCGCGCGGCCCGGCCTACGAGTTTTGGGGGCTTTTCAACGCGAACTTGCACCTGTTCAGCGCGGGCAGCGGGCCGTTGTTCCTCTTTGGCACCGATGACTTGGGCCGCGATCTGTTCAGCCGAATCATACATGGGGCGCGCATTTCGCTCACCATTGGGCTAATCGGCGTGGCCCTGACCTTCCTCATCGGCATTCTGCTCGGGGGCTTGGCGGGTTATTACAGCGGCTGGGTCGATGTGGTAGTGCAGCGGATGATCGAGGTCCTGATGGCCGTGCCGCAGCTACCGCTGTGGATGGCGTTGAGCGCGGCGCTGCCAGCGCACTGGCCGCCGCTGCATATCTACTTCGGCGTCACCATCATCCTCTCGCTGATGGGCTGGACTGGGTTGGCGCGGGTGGTGCGCGGTCGCTTTCTGTCGCTGCGCGAAGAGGATTTCGTGGTCGCCGCCCGCCTGTCGGGCACCAACGAGTTGAAGATCATTTTCAAACACCTGCTGCCGTCGTTCCTCAGCCATGTGATCACCTCGGCCACTCTAGCGGTGCCGGGCATGATTCTCGGCGAGACCGCGCTGAGCTTTTTGGGAATTGGGCTGCGGGCACCCGTGGTTAGCTGGGGGGTGCTGTTGCAAAAGGCGCAGAATTTTCAGGCCGTGGCCATGGCACCGTGGCTGTTGCTGCCCGGACTTTTCGTGGTCATTGCGGTCTTGGCCTTCAACTTGGTCGGCGATGGGATGCGCGATGCGGCCGATCCGTATGCTAGCCATTAGTTGCGTTGAAGAATTAAATAATAGGTTCAAGGAGCATGGAGTTGGCTATCAATTCACAAACGGGCAGATTATCTGCATCGACTCTGAATTCATTCACACTGAAGTTGTCAAACCTGCGCTCAAGCTGCTCGACCAACAGCACTATGCCGGTTTGGAGAGTAGCGTACCTACCGGACGCAACAAGTTGAGCGGTCACGGTCAAGGTACAACTCCGGTATCTGTTCCAGATCACCTTGTTGCGTATATGTTGCACATGACGGCATCGGCTATTGTGTTTCTGGCAGAAGCTGACAAGAATTCTCCATAATGCCAAGAGTCATTGGTCAGTCGTATCTTTGCCCGAATAATCTGAGCAATCAATAATGAATAGTGACATGCCATCCGAATCGGGAAAACTGGAATATACCAAGCACGCGATTCATGCGATGGCCGAACGAATGATCCCCATGGAGTGGGTTGAACTAGTAGTAGCCAAACCAGCGCTGCGCATACCCGACCCAAACGACCCCGAGGTAGAGCGTTTTTTCCGTTCTATCCCAGAACGGGACAACCGAATACTACGCGTCGCTGTCAACACCCGCGTTGCACCTTGGCAGGTGGTGAGCGTATTTTTTGACCGAAATATGAAAGGAAAATTATGAAACTGCATGTCGATAAGAAGGCCGACGCGCTCTACTTGCGCCTCGATGATTCGGTCATCGTCGAGTCCGAAGAGGTCTCGCCGGGAGTGGTACTCGATTACAACGAATCAAACGAAGTAGTGGGCGTGGAAATGCTCTATCTGTCGAAGCGCTCGTCCAATCTGAATCTCTCCGCCTTGGAATTCGAGACCGCTTAGCCACTTATGACCTCTCCCCTACTCGACGTCCACGACCTGAGCGTGCGCATCACTCGCGACGAGGGCGTGGTGCGGCCGCTCAACGGCGTCAGCTTCCGCATCAACACCGGCCAAGCCGTGGGCATCGTCGGCGAAAGCGGCTGCGGCAAAACCATGACTTCCAACGCCCTGCTGCAGATTTTGCCACCAGCGGCCGAAATTACCAGCGGCCACATCCGCTACCGCCGCAAGCTGGACGAACGCGAAATCGACCTCGCCGCGCTCGACGCGCACAGCGACGAGATGCACCAGATCCGAGGTGGCGACATCTCCATGATCTTCCAAGAGCCAATGACCGCGTTCTCGCCGGTGCACACCATTGGCAACCAAATCGCCGAGATGATCCAACTCCACGACTCGCTATCCTCAGAAGCAACGCGGCAGCGGGTCGTCGAACTGTTGCACTTAGTCGGTATCCCCGGTCCGCAGGACCGCGCCGACGACTATCCCTTCCAGCTTTCGGGCGGCATGCGCCAGCGGGCAATGATTGCCATGGCGCTGGCGAGCAATCCGCGGCTCTTGATCGCCGACGAGCCAACCACGGCACTCGACGTGACCGTGCAGGCGCGGGTGCTCAAGCTCATCCAGCGGCTCCAGCGCGAGCTAGGGCTAGCACTCATGCTAATCACCCACGATCTAGGCGTGATCGCGCACACGGTCGAATACGTCTATGTGATGTACATGGGGCGGATCGTCGAAGAGGGGCCGGTAGCCGCAATTTTCGACAGTCCGGCGCATCCCTATACCGCGGCCCTGTTGCAATCCATCCCCAGCCTGACGGGCAAACGCCGGCACATCGAGCCAATTGAAGGCAGCGTCCCCAGCGCGTACGCCCTGCCCGAGGGATGCCCCTTCCACACCCGCTGCACACAAAAGGTCGGCCCCATTTGCGAGCAGCAAATGCCCGCGTCGGCAGAAGTAGGGCCATATCACCGCGCCCGTTGTTTCATCCACACCGAAGAAGTAGGGGACTAGCCCAATGTCCAACGGGGCCACAGACGCCCTCCTGCAAGTACGAGGGTTAAAAAAGCACTTTCCCGTGTACCGGGGGCTTTTACAGCGACAGACGGGTTGGGTGAAGGCCGTAGATGGCGTGAGCTTTGCGCTCGCCCAGGGCAAAATTTTGGGGCTGGTCGGCGAGAGCGGCTGCGGCAAGACCACCACCGGGCGAATGATTCTCCGCGCCCTAGATCCGACCGAAGGAGAGATCCTCTTTCGCCAACAGGACGGGCAGGTCGTCGATATGGCCCAACTCGGCCGGCGCGAAGTCGTCCAAGCCCGCCGGCAGATGCAGATGATCTTCCAAGACCCATACTCGTCCCTAAATCCACGGATGCCCGTGCGCGATCTAATCGCCGAGCCGCTCCGGTCTTATGGCTGGTCGGCGCGCGACAGCCACGAGCGCGTGAGCGAACTGATGGAGCGCGTAGGGCTAGACCCCAGATATGCGCGCCGCTATCCGCACGCCTTCTCGGGCGGCCAGCGACAGCGCATCGGCATTGCCCGCGCCTTGGCCTTGAGCCCGTCGCTCATCGTCGCCGACGAGCCAGTCTCCGCGCTCGACGTCAGCGTGCAAGCACAAATTCTCAACTTGCTCCGCCAATTGCAGGCCGACCTCGACCTCACCCTGCTCTTTATCGCCCACGACCTGAGCGTGGTGCGCTATCTCTGCGATGAAGTGGCCGTCATGTACCAAGGCCGGATCGTCGAACAGGCCGCAACCGAAACCCTCTTTACCCAACCACAACACCCCTATACGGCCATGTTGCTAGAGGCCGCACCTGCACCCGACCCCCACGCCTCGTGGATGGAAGAAGACGAAGACGCCAGCGAGGCGGGCGAACCAATGCCGGCCGACGATCAAGGATGCGCGTTTGCACCGCGCTGCCGCTACAAAAGCGATCTGTGCAGCCAGCAGATGCCCGCGCTGGAGGGCGAGTCGCACCTAGCCGCCTGCCACCACAAAGACGAGTTGGAACTACAGGGCG
Source organism: Gemmatimonadota bacterium (assembly GCA_028875345.1). GTDB lineage: Bacteria > Latescibacterota > UBA2968 > UBA8231 > UBA8231. Next base: position 3,702 of record JAPPEG010000009.1, on the reverse strand, counting down.
TGTAGAATTATTTATCTCGCCGCGTAATACGGTTCCACGTCGAATCCCGGATACCGCGTCGCCATCCCCGCGATAAATTCCTCTGTCCACAGCGCATCGCCCGGCGGCGGGAAGCCCAGCAATTCGCGCTGGCGCGGGGTGGCCTCAGCCATGAAGCGATTCATGGCGGCACCTTGGGCACCGCTCTTATACGTGAAGGTGCGACCGCCGTCCCAAGGGCGGTCCTTGCGGGTAAAGCCCACCCACATGACCGGGCGGTGCCCCGCTGGCGCAGTGAAATCGGAGGCGGCGTGGCGGGTGAAGACACTGTAGAGGCACACCGAGCCGCCGGGGACGATCATCGGCACGGCTTCCGCGTCGGAGTGGCCCTTGGGCACCATGCGGATCGGAGCCATCCCCTCCTCGACGTCGTCAAAGCAGTAGAAACACACCAAGTTCATAAAATCGTCGGGCTCAATGATCGGCCCCAGTGTGTTGTTGCCGTAGTCGATATGAAAATTGGTCCCGTATTCCTCGCCGGCGTATTTCATGCCTAGGTGGCCCTCGCAGAGGCGAATCTCGCGCGTGCCTAAGACGCGCTCGGCCGCGTCAATCAGATCGGGATGGACGGTGACGTGATTGAGGCCGGAGTGATCCCAAGGGAAGAGTCTTTGCTGAGGAGTGTCGTTGCGGCGGTCGTTAGCTAGGTATTGGTCATAGGACGGCGCGAAATGGGTGAAGAATCCGTCGAGCGCGGCCTGCTGCTCGTCTTTGGTAAGGAAGGTCTCGACGATCAGGAAGCCCTGTTCTTTGTACGTAGCGAGTTGGGCGTCGGTGATGTGCATTTGCTATTGCTTGTCGGCGTAGATCCCCACAATGCGCTGCAACAGATCCAGAGCCTGCCCGCGCTCGCGCTGGAAGGCGTTGCGGCCGATGATGGAGCCAAAGCCGCCACCATCGCGGATGCCAGTGATCTCCTCGATAATTTCCTCTTCGCCCTTGGCCGGGCCGCCAGAAAAGATCACCACGCGCCGCCCGTTGAACGCCGATTGCACCACGTGGCTCACGCACTCGGCCAAGGTGCCCGCCGACACATCCGCATACGCCTTGCGGGCCTCGTCTTGTTCAATGTGAGCCGTAGGCGGTTTGACCTTGATGACATGGGCCCCTAGCTGGGCGGCGATTTGAGCGGCGTACGCGGTGACGTCGAGCGCGGTCTCCCCTTCCTTGCTCAAGTCCGTGCCGCGCGGATAGGACCAGACCACCACGACCAAACCGTACCGCTTGGCCTCTTCGGCCAAGACCTGCAGCTTTTCGTACATCTCCTGCCGCAAGGCCGAACCCGGATAGACCGTGTAGCCGATGCCAACGCAACCCAAGCGCAGGGCAGCGGCAATGGAGCCGGTGAGCGACTGGGTGGGGTCTGCATCGGAGTGGAGATTTTCTCGATTGTTGAGCTTGAGAATCAGCGGCAGGTCGCCGGCGTAGTCGCGCGCGCTGGCTTCGAGGAACCCGAGCGGGGCGGCGTATGCACTGAGGCCAGCGTCAATGGCCAACTCAAAGTGATAGCGCGGATCGTACGCGGGCGGATTGGGGGCAAAGCTGCGCCCGGGGCCGTGCTCGACGCCCTGATCTACGGGCAGAATGACTAGCTTGCCCGTGCCGCCGAGCGCGCCGTGGTTGAGCAGACGCGCCAAATTGGTCAAGGTGCCGGGGTTGTCGCTGCCATACCAGCTTAGGATTTCGCGGATGCGATCTTGCATTTTGTACCTTTCTCGCATGTGAGAAGTAGAAATTGACAAAAGAAAAGCTCCTCAACCGCGCAAAGCGCGCTCAAGGAGCTGGCAAGATGGCGGGGACGACGAGACTCGAACTCGCGACCTTCGGCGTGACAGGCCGACGTTCTAACCAACTGAACTACGCCCCCGTTTCGTTTGATAAGGTAAGAGCCGGACTAAATGCTGTCAATGGATGGCCGAGGCTTTGGCCTGCGCGGCGCTCTCTTTTTTCAACCGCTTGAGCGCGCCGCGCATGAGCTGGCGCTTGAGCGGGCTGAGGTGGTCGATGAAGAGCTTGCCGCCGAGGTGGTCGATTTCGTGCTGGAGGGCGCGGGCGTAAAAGCCTTCGCCCTCAGTCTTGAAGGGCTGGCCATCCAAGCCAATGGCCTCGACTTCGACCCAAGCGTAGCGCTTGACGTCGCCGAACAAGTCGGGAAAACTCAGACAACCCTCCTCGCCGATTTGCTCGCCCTCGTGGCCCGTAATCTTGGGATTGATTAAGGCCACGGGTTGGCAGTCCGGCTGATGAACAGTCACGTCGACGACGCAGACCCGCTTGAGGACGCCAATCTGCGGGGCGGCAAGGCCGACCCCCTCCGCGGCGCGCATGGAATCGAAGAGGTCGGCGACGAGAGCGCGAATGGCGTCGTCCACCTCTGCGACCCGAGCACACGTCTGGCGGAGGCACTGCGCTCCGAACAGTGCGATTTCGCGTTTCATGTGTCCAAGGGGTCTAATTCGAGGGCGATATAGCGCAGACCCAAATCGGCGAACGCGGCCACTAGGGCCGAGCGCAACGGGGCCTCAGCAAGGCGATCAATGGCTGCTGTGGGCAAGCGCAGGATGAGCATCTGGTCGCGCTGCTCGTACGCAGCCGGCAGCAGCGAATGCGCTGCGAGCAGCGGATTGACCCGCGCAAAGAGCGGCTCGTCGGCACCGGAGTCGTCTATGGAGAGCAGCGCCTCGTTCATGCTGCCAGAGCGAAAGCCGCACAGATCGACGGTAGTTTGCAGATAGCCAATTTCCCGCAAGTGCTCCAGCAAAGACCGACGCGCATCCGAATCGTCCAGCAGGCGTGTCAAGCCCTCAGCGGGCAACTCAATGCGCGACAGCGTCTCGTGGTGGCGGGCGCGGACCTGATCAAAGCCACAGACCTCGCGCAGATAGTGCTCGGCATGGTCGATTTGGCGCAGGCCCTCGGCGGTAACGGGCGTGCCGTAGGGAAAGCGCGACGAGAGGCAGGCCATGGCCGGGCGGTCCCACACCGTCAGCCCCCAGCGCTTGGCTAGGGCGCGCACGTCGTCCTTGGTCAGGCCCGCTTCGGCTAAGGGCGCGTGTACGCCGCGCTCGCGGGCAGCCTTAGCCCCAGGGCGGAAATCACCGATATCGTCGGCGTTTTGGCCGTAGAGGATGTAATCGACATTGAGGCTGCGCGCTAGCTGCTCCATGTGGGTGAACAGCTCTTGTTTGCAGTAGTAACAGCGGTTGGGCGCGTTTTTGGCGTAGTCGGGGTTGTCCAACTCGCGGGTCTTGACCACCTCGTGGCGGATGCCGAACTCGCGGGTGATCTCAGTGGCCTTCTCTAGCTCGCCGGTAGCATAGCTCTCAGAGTCCGCAGTGACGCAGATGGCCCCCTCGCCCAACACCCGCTGGGCCGCCACCGCCAGCGTGGCGCTATCGACCCCGCCCGAATAGCCGACCAGCACCTGTCCCATCGGGCGCAGAATGTCTTCGAGATGCGCTAGTTTTTCGTCTAGGGAAAGCATGGCGATTAGAAGGGGGATTTTTCCGCAGACGCGGCGCAGGGCATGATCGCAGCGTCAACCATGCCATGCAAGATCTTCTTGTCGGCTGGGAACACTAGGGCTTGGATACCGCACAGGCGCGGCGCATCGCCGATGACGTAGTAATAAGGACGCAGCATCACCCGGCCCCGCATGGGCAC
>JAPPEG010000358.1 GCA_028875345.1 Gemmatimonadota bacterium | reverse complement strand
CTAGAACTCGGCGTCGATCTATTCCACATTGCGGCTGGCTGCAATACCGCAGCGGGCACAACCTACGCCGCAGGACTGGCTTTCAAGCGCTAAAAAATCGCGGCCGCAGCGCCAATCTGTTATATTTTGGTCGTACCGCCATTGAAAGGAGGCTGTGATGCCACGCAAAAAATGGGAGATTCCCGAGCGTCAGGCCACCGACGAAGATGTCTATCTCAACCGTCGCAAGTTCATCCGACGAGCTGGCTTGGGCACCATCGGCCTGCTGGCCGGATGCATCCCCGAAAAGCTCCTCAATCCAGCAACGCTCGTCGATCCAACAAAATATCTCGGTCCCACGATTATCGAGCCAATCCCACCATCAGAGTGGTATCCGGCCCCCACAAACGATGAGTTTTCCACGCTCGACCGGCCGCTCACCGACGAGGCCGTGGCAGCCAAGTACAACAACTTCTATGAATTCTCCACCTCTAAGGATGTGTGGCGCTACATAGACAATTTTGAGCCTGCCCCTTGGACCGTGGAAATAAGCGGCCTAGTGCCGGAGCCCAAGACCTACGATATTGACTACCTAATAGGCATCATGGATCTGGAAGAGCGCCTCTATCGCCACCGCTGCGTCGAGGCTTGGTCCATGGCCATCCCGTGGACGGGCTTTCCCATGCGAGATCTCATCGACTTTGTCCAACCACTGTCATCGGCCCGCTACGTGCGCATGATCTCCTTCTTCAATCCCGAGGTGGCCCCAGTACAATGGGATCGCTCCGATTGGCCTTGGCCCTATACCGAGGGCCTGACCATGGCCGAAGCGACCAATGAGTTGACGCTGCTGGTAACGGGCGTCTATGGCCACGAAATGCCCAAGCAACACGGTGCCCCTCTGCGCTTGGTGACTCCCTGGAAATACGGCTATAAGGGCCTCAAGTCGATCACCAAAATCGAGTTCACCAGCGAACAGCCGGCAACATTTTGGAACACCCTAGCGCCCCACGAGTACGGCTTTATCTCCAACGTCGAGCCTCAAGTCCCCCATCCCCGCTGGTCGCAAGCCAGGGAGCGCTTCATCACCACCGATTCGAACCCAACCGAACTACGCGATACCCTCCCCTACAACGGCTACGCAGAGTACGTCGCCCATTTGTACGAGTGATCCTGCAAAGGAAACCCCTTATGCGCCTTTTCCTGTCGTCTGTCCTCTTACTCTGCCTGCTCGTCGCGCCGCTCGCCGCTCAGCAAGAGGCGTTGCACGGCACTTGGGAGGGCACCATCATCGATGAGCAAATCGGCGAGATTGCAATTCGCCTGATCTTCGAGGAAGATGGAACCTTTGAGATCAACCAAGTCATTCAGGTGAAAGACGATTTCCTAGCCGCTGTCCAAGTCCCGGAGCCTCCCACCATGGAGACAATCTCCGCCCACGGCACCGGCACTTATGGCATCTTGGGCAACAACCTCGTGATTTATATAACCGCATTAGATATTTCCGTTGACGGTGAAAGCTTCGTCGAATTCTTCACCCAAGTAGCTCGCGACTTTGCCCGGTATGTAGCGGACTCACACGAAATCCCCGCAGAGACCTACCCGACCTTTGAACAGGAATTCATCGACGCGTTTTTCGCTGAACTCGCTAAGGTGCAATTCCTCGCCATACTCAATGAGTGGGGGGTTAGTGAGTATGCCGTTGAGGGGGATACCTTGCTTCTCACGACCACGCGGGAGACCGGGGTCACGATCTGGGAACTCCACCCCGTTGATGAATCCAGTGCGGTCGCCGAAACCACCTGGGGTAGCGTGAAAGCAACTTGGCGTCCGTGATTGCTCGCCGGCCATTCAAACAAAGAGCTAATCAGCATGCAAAATGAATCCAATAAAAAACGAGAACAATTCGCCCGCGACGGGTTTTACATCTTCGAAAACATTCTCGATTCTCCCATATTGGATCGCTTACGGCGCTGCACCGATGACGTGCTCGCCCGACAGGCCCCAGCGCATTTTGAGCAACATCGTACGACCGGCAGCATGGTGCTGATTGATTGGGCTATGGCCCACCAGCATCCGGTAATGGCCGAACTCATCGCCCACCCCAACGCGCTCGCAGCGCTGCAGCAACTCGGGTTCGACGACCCCAAGTTTGGCCACGGACGCATCATCAGCAAACCGCCACACAGCCCACCCCTGTTCTGGCATGAAGACGGTCGTTTCTGGGACGATCCAGTGAGCTATACGACGCAGCCCATCCAATGCTTTTTGATGTATTACCTGACCGACACCACGCCGCAAAACGGGTGTTTGCGCGTGATCCCAGGGTCGCACCTCAAGCGTCATGCTTTACACGACAAAATTGCACCGGGCCATACAGATGAACTCAGAACATTCGCCAATCCCGACGATCCGGGGTTTTCGCGGGCGGATGACGAAATCGATGTGCCCGTAAAAGCCGGCGATCTCGTGATGGGGTACGGCAGCCTGTTGCACGCTTCCCATGCCAACCAGACCGATCAGCGCCGGACCGTGCTCACGATGTGGTACTATCCAGACTTCGTTGCCTTACCCGAGCGCACGCAGGCCACAGTTGCTCTAGCAGAAGCCAACACCGGCGACGCAGTCTCAGCGTCTGCAGATATCCAAGCTCTGATGGAACCGCTCAGAATCGCGTACGCTGGTGAGGCCGAGCCGATAGCGATACAGTGGACACCAAGCGAAGAGCTAAAGTAAGAATTAGACAGTTCGGTACACTTCGGGTCCCACTCGGGACTTGGGCTTTGATTTTCTCGGCGGGGCTTCCCCTGCCGTTTTTTTATATACTTTCCCCGGTCATTCTCCAACTATCGCTGGAAGACACTAACTCTCGCACAAGAAGTAGGTACCGATGGAACGGCTGATTAGCCTATTCGGACTTGTGGTGATGATCGCCCTAGTCTTCGCCATGAGCGCCGACCGCCGCAAAGTAGATCGCCGCTTGGTAGTAACTGGCGTGGGACTGCAATTTCTCCTCGCCCTGCTCATCCTCAAGACTGGACCCGGACAGGCGCTTTTCGGTTATATCGGCGCTTTTTTCACCGCCTTGCTCAACTACGTCGATGCCGGCTCCAGTTTTGTCTTTGGCGACGCATTCGGCGAGCATTTTTTCGCCTTCAAGGTCCTGCCGACCATTATCTTTTTTGCCGCCCTGATGGGCGTGCTCTACCACTTGGGGCTAGTGCAGTACGTGGTGGTGGCTTTCGCTTGGATCATGCAGCGCACCCTGCGCACCTCGGGCGCGGAAAGCTTGGCGGCGGCGGCCAATGTCTTCGTCGGCCAGACTGAGGCTCCACTGGTAGTGCGCCCGTACGTGGCCAGCATGACCCGGTCGGAATTGATGGCCTTGATGGTAGGCGGCTTCGCCACTATTGCCGGAGGCGTATTGGCCGCCTTCGTAGGTCTGGGAATTGACGCCGGCCACTTGGTAGCTGCCTCGGTGATCTCGGCTCCGGCGGCGCTATTGGTGGCCAAGGTGATGCAGCCCGAGGTAGAAGAGTCCAAAACGCTAGGGCGAGTATCGATTGAGGTAGAGCGCACGGCCACCAATGTGGTGGAAGCCGCGGCCAACGGCACCTTGGACGGCTTGCGGCTGGCCCTGAACGTGGCCGCCATGCTCATTGCGGCGCTTGGGTTAATCGCCTTAGTAGATGGGGCGCTGGGCCTGTTGGGCCAAGGCGTGGGCTACATGCTAGGTATGGAGGGTCTGGAGTGGTCGTTGTCTGCGGCGCTGGGTTATTTATTTGCGCCCTTTGCCTGGTTGATGGGCATCGAGGCCAAAGATTGTTTGTTGGCTGGCGAGTTATTGGGCAAGAAAATGGTGGCTAACGAATTTGTCTCGTACGTCCAATTGAGCCAGTGGATCCAGCCCGACTCGGGCGTGGAGTTGAGCCAGCGCTCGGTTACCATCCTGACCTATGCCCTATGTGGTTTTGCCAACTTTAGCAGTATTGGCATCCAGATCGGCGGCATCGGCGGCATTGCCCCCGAGCGGCGGCGCGAATTGGCGCGGTTGGGTTTTCGCGCCATGCTGGGCGGCTCCCTAGCCTGCTTTATGACCGCCTGCGTGGCCGGAATTCTACTGTAGAAGGTCGTCGTTTTGGTTTGACCGAGGTTCCAATGCAACTTATGTTGCGATAGCCATTTACGTTCCTAATCCATTTTTGGATGAAAGGAGGGAATCCGATGCGCAAATACATGTTTCGCTCAACGTACACGCAGGCCGGGCTTGCCGGTTTGCTGAAGGAAGGCGGCTCGCGGCGGCGGGAGGCATTAACTCAGACCATTGAGGGAATGGGTGGCAGTGTGGAAGTGCTTTACTACGCCTTCGGAGAACCGGACCTCTACATAATTGCCGATCTTCCCGACGACGCAACGGCCGCAGCCGTGTCCATGGTCATCGGCAACGCCGGCGCGCTCGACATTAGCGTTACCGTACTGGTCACGCCGGAAACCATAGACGAAGCCATCGGCAAAAGCGTCCCCTACCGGCCCCCGGGATCTTGATACGCCGACCATCCCTTGTTAGTCCACACATTATTGATCCTTATCGCTGTTGCCTCCCAAGGCGAGGAATGGCCCTATTACGCGGCCGACGCCAAGAGCAGCAAATACGCGCCCCTGTCCCAGATTGACGGCGACAACTTCGCCCAGTTGCGGGAAGTTTGGCGCTACACAGCCCCCGACAAGAGAATCGCCGAGCGTCAGTACATGTGGACTGGTACCAACAAGGGCACTCCCCTAATGGTCGATGGCGTGCTCTACTATGGGTCGCCTTTTAACATCCTCTGTGCGGTCGATCCGACAAACGGCGAGGAACTGTGGACCTTTGATCCGAAAGTATGGGAAAACTACGAGGGTTTCACCGGCATTCTGCGCGGCATCGCCTACTGGCAAAGCGGTGGCAAGAAGCGCATCTTCTACGCCACCTCCACTGACCGCCTCTACTCAATCGACATTGAGACCGGCCAACCCGACCCAGAGTTCGGCGAGGGCGGCTTCGCCGATTTAAGTAAGGGACTGCGCCGCGACATCGATCGCAGGCGCTACTGTGTTACCTCGGCACCTATCGTCTGCCGCAACGTAGTGGTAGTGGGTTCAGGCATCGAAGATTGGCACGGCAAGTCTCCCCCCAAATACTCCACCCCCGGCGACGTGCGCGGCTTCGACGCCCACACCGGCGAACAGGTGTGGGTCTTCCAGACCGTGCCGCAGGAGGGCGAGTACGGCAACGACACCTGGGAAAACGACGCGTGGCAGACCTTTGGCCAAGCCAATGTGTGGTCCGCGATGAGCGCTGACGACGAGTTAGGCTACGTGTATCTACCCGTCAGCAGCACCACCCACAACCACTACGGCGGCGAGCGTCCCGGTGCCAACCTCTTCAGCCAGACGCTGGTCTGCCTCAAGGCGGCAACCGGTGAGCGCGTCTGGCACTACCAACTCATCCACCACGGCCTGTGGAACTACGACCCACCGGCACCGCCGGTCTTGGCCGATATAGAAGTACAAGGCAAAGCGATCAAAGCCCTAGCTTTGGTGAGCAAACAGGCATTCTGCTACGTATTAGACCGCACGACCGGCGAGCCGGTCTGGCCGATCAACGAGCACGAGGTACCCCAGTCGCAAACCCCGGGCGAGCAAAGCTGGCCGACCCAGCCCTTCCCCAGCAAGCCCGCGCCCTACGACCGCCAAGGTCTCCAAGAAGACGACCTGATCGACTTTACGCCCGAGTTGCGGGAAAAGGCACTGGCGATCTTACAAAGATACGATCACGGCCCGCTGTTCACCCCGCCCAGCGAAAAGGGCACACTGGTATTGCCTGGGGGCTTGGGCGGCTCGGACTGGAGCGGCGCAGCACTGGTCTCCAAAAAGAACGTGCTCTACGTGCCTTCGCGCACCGACGCCGATATCGTGTGGCTGGAAAAGGTGAGGAATCCGCGCGCCTTTTCGGCCTACGCATCTTTCAAGGGGAGTGCCGAATACGTCAATGGCCTACCACTGACCAAGCCCCCCTACGGCCGGATCACTGCCATCGACTTGGACACCGGCGAGCACGTTTGGATGAGCCCGGTAGGCCAAGGCCCCGTCAACCACAGGGCCCTGCGCGACCTCGACCTGCCCGCTATGGGCTGGTTCCACTACAACTTTATACTCGCCACCGAGACCGTGCTGATAGTGGTCTCGCAGCAGCCCGACTGGTGGGGCGACCTCCGCGACGACGACTTTGTCGAACAAACATCCTATCTGCGCGCCTTTGACCTAGATACGGGTGCCGTGTTGGCCGAGCTGGAATTCCCCGGCCATCCCCACGGCAGTCCCATCAGCTATATGGCCAACGGGCGTCAGTACATCGTATTCCCAATCAATGACGACGACGGAGGGCCGCAGCTAGTGGCGCTGGCGTTGCCGGAGTGACGCTGGAACCCTTAGCAATCTCCAGCGTCGAGCGAGCGCACTGCAGCAATGGCCTCGGCAATCCACCTGAGATTGCGCTGGGAGATCATGCCGTAGTTGTAATACGAGAACCGGCGCGCGCCCGCTTCGTAAATCGCAGTAATGATTTCTCGCATCTGTTCGGCGCTGTCTATAGGCTTGTGGCCATTCAAACCGCAGATCAACATAGACGGATCGTCCATGCCGACTAAGGTCTCCCGCGCCCTTTGGCTGGCCTCCTCCGGCGAGCCGCTGTAGCACAGGACATTGACCCAATCGACGATCTGCTCGATGGGTTTGCGGTCGATGCCGTTATTGTGATAATTGCCCATGTACAAAAAAGAAACGGGCATTTTTACGGCCTCTTTCACCTCCGCAGCCAGCGACGTCACCACATCCGCGCGCATCTTTAGGTACTCGTTCACCAAAGGCTCGTCGGCGACGAACTCTTCCACGCCGCGCTCCGGCGGCCCCTCCTCGAAAATGTCCAACAGCCACTTTTCCACCTTGCTCTTCAACTCCCCCACATCCAAACCCCTGTCCTCAGCCCGCTGCGTACACCCATCGCAAAAGCACAGCGACATCAACAGCGATCCCACCTCCCCGAGTTCGACTCCCACCTTGGCATGGTTGCGGAACATGCCAAAGCTCATGTAGTGGAGGGACTCGTACTCGATCATCTGCACACCGCAATTGGTGGCCAAATCCAAGCTCAAGCCTAGTACGTACTCCCGCACCTCGGGATTGGCCGGGCACAGACAACCCGGATAGCGATCCCCGAACACACCGAGCAGAGCGCAGTCTGGCCGCTGCCTCGCCATGTAGTGGTTGTGAAGGGGCACGGTCCACGAAATCAGTTCCAAACCGCGTGCGTGGCAGGCCTCGGCGATAATCCGCACCGGATCTTGATCTCTGGCCATAGGATGCACGTGCGGCTTAATCTTGGTCCCCTGGTACAGCTCGTTCTGGGGCTGGAAGTAGATGGCATCCTCGTACCCAGAAAAGAGCTTTTTGCCGGGCATGTGGGTGCGTAGCTCATCGTAGGTGTGATAAACCGTGGATAGGCTGATCGCATCCAGCCCGACCTCTTCCTTGAGGAAGCCGATGACGCGATCCACCCCCTCGTCGATTACATCCCAAGGATAGGTCCACATGGTAGTATGGATCATGTTATATCTCCTTTTTCGCCATATGGTGAGTAGCGTTTATTCTTTCAGCATCCGTGCTGTCCGCGGCCGGTGTGCCGAGTCCAACTCCTGCCCGGCGGATTGCTCCGCCTGCCACACCCGCCAGTAGCCCCCTAACCGTCGGGTGAACTCCCGGGACCGTTCCAAATAGATGCGCTCGGCCAGCAGACGCGCCCGGCCCTGCATCTGGGAACGCACCTCGTCGATCCGCCTTTCCAAAGTCCGCAATGTGGCCGTAGTTCCAGCTCTGGGGAACTCAGTCAGAACAGTAGTACGCAATACGGCCAAGTCGTGATCCCAACCCAGCAACTCCCCTAGCTGGTCCAGTTCTGCAGCCTGGGCCCGCATGACCGACGGCCAGATATTCTCCAGTATCTGTGCGTGGTACCACAGGTACTTCACCTGCTTGCGCCAGTCGTGGAATGCCTCGTCGCTGGGCAGTGCGTAGGCTGCGGCAAAATCGCGCCGGCCCCGCGCGTATATCCGCTGCACCCCCGCCCGGATTGCTCCCCAGCCCCGGCGCTGCAGATTCCAATGTTCCAAGCGCTCACGAGCCTGCGCAAGCGCGGCGATTGCCTCCTGAACGGCCCGATTGCTGCTATCCACTTGGCTATAGACCCGGTCGCGGCGCTCCACCAGCCACACCCGCACCCGGGCGAACCGACTCTTCGGGACATCTTCGCCTAGAGATTCCACCAAGCGGTCCAAGGTCTCGACCAGCACTGTGGCGTCGCGCAGCCCCGAAAGCCGCTGACCGGCGGCCCGATAGCACTGGTTTTCCAGAGCGTACACCTCGTCTCCCAAGTCGCGGCGGACTAAGCGCACCAAGGCCCGCAGACGCTTCGTGGCCTTGCGGGCCTCGTGAACGTGCTTGTCTCGTTCCCCGTCCTGGCAGCCGAGGTATTCAAGGGCCCTGTCGAGCTGTTCGGCGGCCATCCGCCGCGTCCCTTCGGGTACGCTCTCACCCTGTTTCAGACGATAGTCCATAGAGCTAATTTACTTTTTAGAATTCCGTCCAATTGTTATACAGAAATCCTTGTTATATAATAGAAATCCCAAGGCAATACAGGAACTTTTTGTTCTAGCAAACCGCGCTTTCAGGGTTTGAGGCCTTGGGCATCTGTGGGAGGGAAGCTGCAATGAGCAAAATGGCCAAGCTGATGTGCCTATGGGCGACCTTGGGCTATGGGGTCGCTTGGGCCCAGTCGGATGGCTTTATCGAGGGGACGGTTACAGAGGAGGCGGGAGAGTCCTTGCCCGGTGCCAATATCGCCGTGCGCTTGCCGACGGCGGACTACAAAGCTGGGACTACAGCGGACTCAGATGGGCAGTTCCGCATCGCCGTTCCAGCGGGAAACTGCCAAGTCGAAATCACGTTTGTCGGCTACAAGTCCGATCTACGAGAAAATGTGCAGGTGCGGGCTGGCCAGACCACCCGACTGGATGTGGTCTTGGTGGAGCAGGTCATTTTTCTCGCGCA
>JAPPEG010000321.1 GCA_028875345.1 Gemmatimonadota bacterium | reverse complement strand
ACGCGAACCTGCTGCCCCATCAAATTATAGACAGCAAGCCGCACAGGACCGGCCTCGGCTAGAGCAAAGGGAATGGTCACTTCCGCGTTGAATGGCGTGGGAAAGGGATCGCCTAGTCCGGACACCAATCCATCCGACAACTTGGACAAGAACTGCATCCCTGCGACGGGCTTGGCACTAGGTGGTTCCCCCACCCACACATCCTTCAACTGCCAGCGAGCGAAGGATGAAGTGCGGTTTTGGTTAAAGATATTGCGGAACTCGATAGTGTTTGTGCCGGTGCGCAGGTCTGTTCTGTCCAAGATGAGATACCAACCCGTCCAATCCTCGCTCGCTGGAATATAGGCGTAAGATTGTTCGTTAAGAAAAATATCGATTTCGCCATCGCTTATTTCCTTTACCGAAAAATAACACGCGAGATCGCGACTAGCCCCCCCAAACCCGAACTTGACGCTCTTGGGATTTTTGGTAATTGTGGGCGGACTGTAGCCGAACAGCCCTCTGCTCGGCAGTGACTCCACCACGTCGCCTTCAACAATAATGCGCTTAGTCCCAGAAGACTGAGATCCGGTAACGACGACCTTCACTTCTCCGCTTTGCGCTCCAGCCGGAACCTTGACCACGATTCGGCTGTCGCTCCAAGTCACGTAATCGCCGAATGATGGACGGACATTGGGCGTGAACAGGACATAACCGCTCCCCCGGCTGCTCCTGAAATTAGCCCCCGTCAACGTCAGGCGATCCCCTATATTGACTCTGCTCGGAGAAACACTGGCCAAGTAGGGGCTTGTTATTTCCAAGCGGATGGCATTGCTCGTTCCAGCCGAAGTGCGGACAACGAGATTGCCAGAGCGCACATTCGTGGGAACGCGAAACCTGATGCGGGTATTCGACCAACTAGCCAACGAAGAGGAAGGAATCGCGACCGAACCTATCCGAGCCGTACTGCTTCCCCGCGAAGAACCGAAGTTGCTTCCGGTGACGGTCACGACCTGATTGTACTGCACTCGGCGGGGAGAGACAGACGAGATTTGAGGAGACCTGCTTTCGATTTGAAGCAGCTTCGTCCCCGACGTCCCGTTCGAGGTAGCAACCTGTACATTGCCACTTTGCGCTCTAGCTGGAACCTTGACGACAATCCTACTGTTGGACCAACTCACATAGTCCGCAGCAGAAGGCCGCACATTAGAAGCAAATAAAATGTATCCGGTGCCTCGTCTGTTGCCAAAATTGCCGCCCGTTAGCGTCAGGCGATCTCCTGTTTTGATTCGCGTCGGTGAGATGCTCGTCAGATACGGACTTGTTGTTTGTAAGCGGATGGCATTACTAGTGCCTTCGGATGTTCGAACGATCAGGTTGCCGGGGGGTGTATTGCGGGGAATGCGGAACAGTATCCTTCTATTCGACCAAGCGACAAACGAAGTGGAAGAAACCACGACCGAACCAATACGCACGGTACTGCTTCCCCGCGAGGAACCAAAATTACCTCCGCTTATAGTAACAACAGTATGCGTTCTTCCGGTCTGTGGAGAGATGCTGCTAACCCAAGGAGAGGTAATTGTCAGTCGAGCCGAAGCCCTTCCGTTCGCGGTTACAACCTGCACATTGCCCGTACGCGCTCCAGTCGGCACTCTTACTCGAATCTGGGTATCACTCCAACTAACATATTGGGAAGACCTGGGTTCATTGCCCCCTTGGAAAATCACCCGGCTCGTGCCCCTATTCGCGCCGAAAGCCGTCCCACGAATGGTTATGACTTGATTGTACCGCGCCCGACTAGGCGATATGGAAGTGATTTGAGGAGATGTGGAAGTGATTTGGGAAGATGCGGAAACTTTCATAATCGGCAGCACGAGTTTGCCGTATCCGCTATCGTTGTCCCTTCCTCGAGTTCCTATGTCAACCGTTGCCGCGATAAGCGCATCCCACAATTGAGTGCGCGAGTACGATGGATTGGCTGACTTGATTAAAGCCGCCGCGCCGGCGACGTGGGGCGCAGCGGCGGAAGTCCCGGTATAGCCGTAAAAAAACTCCGACTCCCCATAAGATACCGTCGATACGCCACTAGGCGCGACGAGTTCGGGCTTGAAGCGGCCATCGGTAGTGGGGCCGCGGGAGCTGTAATCTGCAATCCAACCTAGATTGTAGTAGTCGAAATGAACCGCTCCGACGCTCATGGCTCCTCGCGCGTCCGCGGGACTCCCGATACTATTCTCCGCGACCGCAAACTCTTCAAAATCGTGATTAAGTGACCATATTTTTAGCCTTCTAGGCCGAGCGTCCTCATTGCGAACAACAATTCCATACTCTCCCGATCTTTCTACCTTGTATTCGATATACTCTACAGGTTCGCCACCAGAGATATTTTGACGATCAGTACTTTCGGCGACGAATTCACCATCGAACCGGAGGTACAAGTCGTAGTTCTCACGGGAGCTAGGCCAATCATTCCACGTCAAGAAAATTCTTATCTCATCCCCTTGCTCCGTTTCAAAAGCTATCACCTCATCATCACCGCTAAAATTGTGCCAACCGTCATCATCGCTATCAAACCAAGGCCCGTCGTAATGGCTTTTTGCGTTATTGCCCGCTGAATTTACCCACAGAATGTCATTATCTGCGGCGTCATTGACAATGTCGCAGGCTTCTCCTCGCCCATCACCAATACCCGTTCCAAACCAGCCGATGGAATGATTGATTATGTCAATCCCCTCTCGAATGCAAAGGTCCTTGGCATTCTCCAAGTCAACCAGATCGTCCGTTTTCAGAAGCGTGAGTTCGGCTTCTGGGGCTACATCATGGACGATCTCGGCACACGCCGTGCCGTGGACGCTATCGCCGGCGTATATCCCCTCGCCTGTATAGTCGCGGTATTGCCAACGCGCCGGTATTTCCCCAGACAGTTCGTCCGCTCCCTTAAATCCTCCGTCAATAATGGCCACCTTGACCCCTTGGCCTCTCACGTGGTGATTATCATACGCATTATCATACGCTTTGATGGACCACCCGCCTTCGCTCCAAGTCTCCTGTTGCGCGTGCGGCCGATACGGCCTACGGACAAAGCGAACCCCCGGCAATTCCGAAACCGCCAGCAACGACGCCGCCGGAACCGAAATCCGCATCAGACTCTTGGACTGAGCCAGAAGCCTCCCACCAAGTGCAGCCAGCGACGACGTATCAATAGAAGCCGACGCCCGGCCAAGATGTGGAACCAAGATAACGACGACCGTATCCTGTAAATCCCGAGTCGGTTTGGCCGCCCCCGGTATTACCAACTCCCACAACGCACTCTGTATCTTGGCAGGGCCGTCGGGCCTGTCAGGTGTAAAGTCTATGTCTTGTCCCCAAAGGGGTACATAGCCAAGGATACCCAAGAAAAGGGCGGTCGTAATTCTATAACGATTAATTGACTTCACTGTCGCTCCATGCTTTGGGGATAAATAGGATGCCGACTAACGCGAGGCGGCGGCTTATAATACGCCCTCAAAACGAGACGTCAAGAGCCGATAAACGCTCAGCGAATCAACGCCGCTACGGCAAATCTTCTATCCAAGCAGGCGGCAGGCGACCCGACGCTTTGGCCTCAGATTGCAGACGTCGGAGCACAGCAGCGTCTAGAGGAGATCGCTGTGCAAAATGGAGTGGGATATTGCTGGCGATTTTTGCGGCGGCTACTCGGCGCGTCCTCTTGAGAACTAAGGCCGTCTCTTTAACTACAAACGGATGATCGCCCTTGTGTAAGCGCACAGGCTCAAACGGAAAATGACGTGCATCTGAACAGGTGACAAAGAGGACTTCGCCAGCAGCGTTGGGATTAGTCAGAACAATGAAGTGGTGGTAGGGTTCGACTTTTGACTGGACGACGGTGCCAGCCTGTATCACGCCAAGATCCTATCCAGCCAAGCGTCCGTCTGTTCCAGGTCCAAGATGGCTTGGATTTCTTCGTCGCTCTTCTTCAAGGCGAGCAGGATGCGTTGGACAGGGATGGGTGTCGCTTGGGGACCGTGCGGATTTTCTTCGGGATTTTCCCACTCGGGGAGACGGTGAGTAAGCTCGACAAGACCATTGGAACCCCAAGAGGGCAGATGGCCGTATTGATTCCAGACATCCTCGGCGATCGTCCGTTCCGCTTCAGACAGGTGGTTTATTCCCATCTCTTTCTTCAGGCCGATACAATAATCTGCCTGATTCTCGATGTACTGGTTCCACACAGGATGGAGATCGGGATCGTCTTCTTGGTGTATCAGAGTGTATGTCTGAATGGGGACTGGGCCGTGCTTCATCGATACCCAGCGATCCGTGGAGATGCTATGTCCTTCCCGGTCCAACGCCTCGCGATCAGCTAGATAGATGAGTTTGAGCAACTTGATAAATTTCATCGAGCCGCCCCACGACAACATGCAGGCAGCCAGTTCAGTGGCCTTTTCTTCGTTGAACATGCATTATCTCCTCTTTAGAATCATTAGGAGATTCAAGAGTCTTTCAGTAAAATCGTCTCTCTAGTTTAACATAAAGCAATTGCACGTTGTCAACCCAAGTCTCCAACAAACGGATTTTGGCGGTGGAAAATCTCTTTCAAACCGCTCAGCGAATCAACGCCAACTTAACCGTTTGCACGATCTCCCCCGCGTACAGCACGGCCCAATAAACTCCCGAGGCCGCTTCAACCCCCATATCCGTGCGACCATCCCAACGCATGCGATGCTCGCCCGCAGCCAACCACCCATCGGCCAACACGCGAACCTGCTGCCCCATCAAGTTATAGACGGAAATCCGCACAGGACCGGCCTCGGCTAGTGCAAAGGGAATGGTCACTTCCGCATTGAACGGCGAAGGGAAAGGATCGCCCAGACCATCCGGCAATTTGGACAAAAGCCGCGTTCCGGCGGCGAGCTTGGCGCTAAACGGCTTCCACAACGCCACGTCCTTCAACTGCCAACGGACGAAGGATGCCGCGCGGTCTTGGTTGATGACATTGCGGAACTCGATGACGTTTTGCCCAGACTGGAGGTATGTCTCATCGAGGACGAGATACCAAGTCCGCCAGTCCTCCCCAGCTATGAGCTCTGCATACCTCTGTTCGTTGAGGAAAATGACGACCTCGTTGTCGCCTATTTCCTTGGTTGAAAATTCGCATAGGACATCGCGATTGATCCCCTCAAAGCCAAACTTGACGCTTTTGGGATTTTTGCTAACCGCAGGCGGACTATAGCCGAAAATTCCACTACTCGGCAGCGGCTCTATCCATTCGCTGCCAATTTCTACTTGCGCGGCCCCAGTGACCCCATCGGCGGTAAAAACCCGCACCCCACCACTGCGGGCTTGGGACGGCACCCGGACGACGATGATGCCACTAGACCAGACCGCATAATCGTCGGTCGCCGCTTGTACATTGGGGTTAAACAACACGTACCCCGTACCCCGCTCTTGGCCAAAGTTGCCGCCGGTCAGCGTCAGGTACTCGCCAGCTTGCACTTGCGGTGGCGAAAGTTGCGCCAGATACGGACTGGCGATTTCCATGCGGACGGCATTGCTGGTGCCTTCAGAGGTCACAACGGTTACGTCGCCCGAAGGCGCATTGAGCGGAACGCGGAACCGTATCGCCTGATCCGACCAAGTCTCAAACGAAGACACTGCGACCGAATCAATCCACACGGAGTTGATGTTCCGCGCAAGGCCGAAATTGTCTCCGTCAATTTGGATGAGGTCGTCGGTCTTGGCCCTCGCATCCGTACGCGTGTGATTGGTGATCGCATCAATGTAAGGCGACGTGACGACCACCTGCGCACTGTCGCTGCCGCCGCCGGTTATCACCTGCACCGTGCCGGTGCGGACACCAGTTGGTACGCGCACTTGAATCTGTACATCGCTCCAAGCGAGATAGTCGGAATCGCTCGGCTCTTTCCCCGCGAAAAAGACCACTTTGCCCGTCCCTTTGGTGTCGCCAAAACCCTGGCCAACGATGGTAGTTGTTTGGCCGTATTGAACGCGACGCGGCGAGACATCCGCAATTTGCGGCGCTGAAACCGACAGCACGAGTTTGCCGTATCCCGTGCTATCGTCCTTGCCCGGTGCTCCCACATCGACGGTGGCCTCGACGAGGGCTTGCCACAGATCGTCGCGCGAGAGCGACGGGTTGGCCGATTTGAGCAGGGCGGCGGCACCAGCTACGTGGGGAGTCGCCGCCGAGGTCCCCCCAAACAACTTATCTGCACCGTAAGAAGCCGTCGCCACGCCCGAAGGCGCGACGAGATCGGGCTTGATCCGACCATCGGCGGTGGGGCCGCGCGAGCTGTAGCTCGCCACTGTTCCCAAGTCCCACTGGTCGCGGTGAATCGCCCCAACGCTCAGCGCACCGCGAGCGTCCGACGGAATCCCCAAGCTGCCAGTCGGAACCGGATATTCGATGTCGTGGTGCCAAGACCACACTCGCAACTTCTTAGGCTCGGCCTCGCCGACGCGGACTACGGAAATGCCATACGTGCCCGCTCGCTCGGCAAAGTATTCGATAAACTCCATCGGAGCACCGCCTTCCCCCTGCATATCCGTGCTTTTGCTAACTTCTTCGATGTTGCCAGACGCATCTTGATGGTAGAGATATAGATCGTAGTCCGCCGTAGTGGTGGGCCAATCGTCCCAAGTCAGCGTCACCCTTATGGCGTTGCCGATTTCGGCGACAAAATTCACCGCGTCGTCGCCAGCGGCAAAGTTGTGCCGATTGTCGGCATCGCTATCGTGCCAAAAACCCGCGTAGTGCTTTTGAGCGTAGTTGCCGACGGCGTTGACCCAGAGAATGCCGTTGTCAGCCGCGTCATTTACAATGTCGCAGATGATCCCGCGTCCGTCCCCAAACCCCTCGCCCACCCAGGTCGCCGAGTAGTTTACGATGGCCACTCCGTTTTGTATGCAGCGGTCTTTGGCATTTTCTAAATCCACTATATCCGCGACCTTGTACAGATAGAGTTCGGCTTCTGGAGCCACGTCGTGGATGATCTCGGCACACGCCGTGCCGTGGGCGTCTGTGCCAGCGTATATCCCCGTGTACGTATAGTCGCGGAACCACCGACGCACCGGCATGTCTTCGGGCAAGTTGTCAGCTCCCTTAAATCCACCGTCGATAATTGCCACCTTGACCCCTTGGCCTTTCGCGCCAGTGGCGTGGTTTTCGAGTGCGCGGATGAGAGCTACGCCTTGGCTAAGGGTTTGTTGCTCGTGCGGACGGTGCGGCTTGCGGACAAAGGCCACGCTCGGCAACTCAGACACCGCCCGCAGCGATGCGGTCGGTACCGACACGCGCATCAGGCTCCTAGACTGGGCCAAAATTTTGACGCCAAGGATGGCGAACGACGTAGTGTCAATGGTAGTTGCCAAACCCGCTGCGGGCACCAAAATGACGACCACATCAGAGACGTCTGCGGCGCGGGCCGGCTTGGCCGCTGGGGCCCTAGCTAGTTCCCACAGCGCGCTTTCTATATTGGGAGGGCCGACAGGTTTGGCTGGAGCAACGTCGAGGTCTTGTCCCCACAGGGGTACTGCAAAAAGGACAAAAAGAAAGGTATAGCGCACGGCGATCAGGGCTGGCGAGCTTTGTACGACTCGTGTGTGCCCTGCATCCCCAGCGATTTGGTGCGCGACAAAAGCGCGAGTTGCTCGTCGTCAGCCAAGGGCGCGAACTGTCGGGCAAGGTCCGCATTCTGCCGCAGCTTTTCCAGCGAATCCATCCCGGAACACACAGTGGCTACCGGCAGGCTCATGGCGTAGCGCAGGCACTCTGCCGCGGTCGCCACACCCGTTGCGAGGATCGCTTCGGGCCTACCCCCCAAGGTCTTCATCGCAATGACCCCGATGTTTCTTTCCACTGCGAGCGGCAGCACCTGCTCGACAAAACTGAGGTAGTGCGGGTCGAACACGTTGATCGGCATTTGCGTTGCATCCCAAGCAAAACCGCGCTCGATCATCTCTACGTGCAGGGAGGGCAAGGTATGGCCGGTGAAGCCAATGTAGCGGATTTTGCCCTCCTCTTTGGCCTTGAGCACGGCTTCCAGCAGGCCCCGCTCGTAAATCCGCTCTAGGTCGTCGGGCTGTCTGATACTGTGAAACTGCCACAGATCAATCACGTCGGTTTGCAGCCGGCGCAAGCTCTCTTCGAGGTGGGCAATCGCCCGCTTGGGGTGGCGGCTCGCGTCTTTGGTCATCAGAAATACGCGGTCGCGATAGCCACCGCGCAGTGCCTTGCCCATGCGTATCTCACTCGCACCGTTGGAATAGCCCCAAGCATTGTCAAAGAAGTTGATCCCCTCGTCGATGGCCGCGTGCATCAAGGCGATGGCCGACTTCTCCTCCATGTTGCCGTGGCTGGCCATGTGCGCGCCGCCCAAGCCGAGCAGGGAAACAGCTTCGCCTGTGCGGCCCAAGATCCGCTGGGGCATGTCGCGGTGGTTTGGCGCGGCACTTATGGAAAGGCCGGCGGCCGCCGCGGTCGAGAGCTTGAGGAAAGTACGGCGGGAGTAAGGTCTATCGTCCATTGAACATAGTCTCCAGTAGATTGTCTCCAGTAATCAACTGCAACGCCGTCGCCAGCAACATCCCATACACTATCCTATTAAACCACACATCGCTAAATCGCTGGAGCAAAAACACGCCCAACTTCACCCCGGCGTACGCCAGCGGTGCCAATAGCAACGTCGTCTTAAAAATGTCGGCGTGAAAAAGCCCCAAGCCCCAGTAAGGCGGCAGTTTGAGCAAGTTGAGCGTGGCGAAGAAGATGACCGTGGTGCCGACGAACACGTGGCGCGGTAGCTGCTGCGGCAGCAGGTAGATGACCACCGGCGGTGCCCCGGCGTGGGCAATCGTCGAGGTAAAGCCCGAGGCCGCGCCCATCAGCACGCCAACGAGCTTCCCTGGCTGCTGCTTCCGCACAGCCCCGACAATCGCCGCCCGTCCAAACTGGAAAGCAACAAACAGCAAGGCCAAGCAGCCCAAGCCCACTTCTAGAACGCGCTCGTGCTGACTGAAGTACCCGAAAAAAAAAGCTCCCGCGCCGATCCCCAAGGCGGAACCGGGCAGGAGCCGTTTGACGCTCGTTTTGTCGAAAGTGCGGTGGTAGTGTCGGACGGCGAACACATCGCAGGCGATCAACAGCGGCAGCAACAGGGCC
>JAPPEG010000088.1 GCA_028875345.1 Gemmatimonadota bacterium | reverse complement strand
CATCGCTGGTGTCGTTAAACATCTGGTGGTGGATGCCCGACGGCAGGTACACCGCGTCGCCCTCCTGCACGGGAAACCGCTCTTTATCAAAGAGCACGTGGCCACTGCCTGAGAGTATGTAGTACACCTGTTCGAGGTTTTCGTGCTTGTGGTAATCCGAATTTTTGCGGCCCTGGAGCGCATGGCGGGCAAAGCCTTGTAGGCGTTCTAGGCAATCGCGCGGGTCGTCGTCGCCGTCGCGGTCGCGTAACCCACCCCAATGCACAGCGCTCAGGTGGGCTATGTTGGGTTGGACGTCGCGCCAATTGATGATGTACACCATGTCTTATTCCTCCCTATGTTTACAAAGCAACGATTTGGCGCATGCGCGCACCGAGATCAATGAGTTCTTCACGACTACCGCCTACTTCGTGGATCAGCGTGGAATCGTATCCCACCGCCCTCAACTCGGCCATGACCGCCGGCCAGTCCGTATCCCCTTCGAGCAGATTGACGAAGCTGTGCTCGCCTCGGCGGAAATCCTTGAAGTGCACCTTCTTGATACGCGCCCCCAACTCGCGGATCCAGTGCTCTGGATAGCCGTAGGCCATCATGTTGGCCGTGTCGAGGTAGATCCCCACCCACTCGCTGCCGATTTCATCGACGAAAAGCCGGGCTTCGCGCGGGCTGAGCAGGAACTTATTCCAGACGTTTTCCAAGCCAATAGCCGCGCCCATTTCCTCGGCCAAGGAGGCCGTATCGCTCAGCGCGTCCCGCAGCCCATCCCAAGCCTGCTGATAGGTGCCCTCGACCTCTAGCTGCCCCGGGTGCAACAGCACCCCATCGACCGACAACGCACCGGCGATCTCAAGTGAGCGCCGCAAGCACTTGAGGCACCGCTCGCGCTCGCCGACATCGCGGCTGAGCAGGTTGCCGCGCTCTTGATACCAGACGATGACGCTGCCTATTTCAACACCGGCGTCCGCGCACTGCTGCCCGACCTGCGCGATCTCATCGGCGCTCATGTTCGGATCTAGGCCCTTGCCCTCGGCAAAGACCAACTCCACGGCTTGGTAGCCAGCGTCCTCGCACAATCGCAGCGTGTCCTCCAGCGACATGTTTCCCAAAATGATCTGCGTGATTCCTATTTTCATAATACACCTCTATTGAATATATCTAACGCGCTCAGTATGTTATGGGCCATCACATCCGGCCCGCGATTTATTTTGCGCCGACTGCTTTGGTCGGCGGTTAGAACATTTCACCCCTTCAACAAGGAGAACAAAATGGCTAAAAGAAAAGCCACCAAACGCAAAAAGGGCAAAAAGGATTTTCAGATCGGCTTTGTCGGCGTCGGGCGCATGGGAGCCAACATGGCCCTCAACCTCAACGACAAGGGCTTCAATATCTCGGCTGTATTCGACGCCAACCGCCGCGCCGCCCGCAGCCTAGCTAAAGGGCTTGGTTGCGCTGCTCCCAAAACCCTAGCCGAAGTTACGGCCCTCTCCGATGTGGTCATCACCGTGGTCACCGACGATGCGGCCATGCGCTCGGTCTTTTCCACTTCTGGCGATTCGCTGTTGACCGACGCCAAAGGCACGACCTTTATCAACTGCGCCACCATCTCGCCCGCGGTCCACGTCCAAGTCGAAGACCGCGCCGCCGCAGTCGGTGCTTCTTCCCTCGAAGGCTGCATGGCCTCTAGCATCACCCAAGCGCGCCAAGGCACGCTGTATCTGATGTGCGGCGGCAAACGCAGCGTCTTCAACCGCGTCCGGCCCATCCTCGACGCCTTGAGCGTCGATCTGCGCTACATCGGCCCGGCCGGTCAAGCAGCCCAAGTCAAGGCCCTCGTCAACATGGTCATGAACATCAACACCGCAGGGCTAGCCGAAGGCTTGGGCCTAGGACAAGCCCTCGGACTGGACCTGAAGACGCTAATGAAGGTCTTCTCCCAGACCGGAGCCAACTCGCGAGTCTTGGAGACCGACGGCGAGGACATGACCATCCGCGACCACGAGTGCTATTTTTCCGCGGACCACGCGGCCAAGGACTCCGGCATTGCCCTCGCCCTGGCCCGCCAGAATAAGCTCAGTCTGCCACTGGCGCAGGCGACCAAGCGCCAGTACGACAAAATGAAAAAACTGGGCCTCGGCGATCTCGACAAATCGGGCATTGCCGAGCTGACCTTTCCCGGTCGCAAAGGCTCCAAGTAGAAACCATTTTCCGAGGGGCAGGTCGCCGCAGACCTGCCCCTTTCTTCGCTAGATCCGCCCGTGCCGGATGTCCACCATCCGCTGGGTTAGTTCAAACCGCAGCCCTTCTCCATTAAAAAATCGCACGAACTCATCGACCATTATCGAGAAGTAGCGGCCAAACGTCTCGGGCGCATACCAAGCTACATGGGGGCTGACAAACGCGTTGGGCAGGTGGCGCAAGCGGCTGTCTTTGGGCAGCGGCTCTGGATCGAAGACATCGAGACCGGCGATTAGCTCGCCCCGTGTGAGCCGCTGCGTCAGTTCATCGTAATCCACGACCGGCCCGCGACAGCAATTGATCAGGATGCGGCCGCGTCCCAGCAAATCGAGCTCCCGCGCCCCGATCATCTTTTCGGTCTTAGGCGTATGTGGGACTTGGACGACGAGGATATCGGCGTGTTGCAACACCTCGTCGAGCGAGCCGCGCACAATGCCCAACTCAGCGGCCACTTCCTCGGACAAATACGAATCGGCGACGCGCAAATCCACTCGAAAGGGGCTTAATAATTCGACCAACCGCTGTCCCACGTGCCCGCAGCCGACCAACCCGACCTTCTTCCCGGTCAATTCGCCGTGGACAAAATCGTCGTTGCCCGCCCGCGCCCATTGCTCCTCACCCGCCATCATCTGCCGATAGACCCCAGCCCCATTGCGCAAACACAGTAACATCAGGGCTAAATCCCACTCGGCCACCGGTGCAGCCGAGGCAATGTTGTCAGTATCCACGGCCAACACGCCGCACTCCCGAGCCGCCGCCAAGTCGATGCCCGTGCCAAAGCGATCCCCGCTGACACCGGCGATCCGCAAATCGGGAGCCCCTTCAAACACAGCCCGCGTCAACTCGGGCAGCCGACCCCCGAGGCGAATCACGCCTTCACAGCCCGCCAACGCCTCGATAAAAGCCGGCTCGGACAGGTGCTCCGTCGGCTCGACAACCTCGACCACTTGCCCTAGACGCGCCAAGTCCTCTGTTTGCGCATAGCCATGTGGATCCACCAACACTTTAGGTTTCACATCCTAGCCCCTCATCTCGACCGCATGGCGAGCCATTTCTGCGTCTATCTGCGTCCATCTCCGCCCATCTACGGATCACCCTCATTCCGACCGCGTGGCGAGCCATTCGACTGCGGCTTGCCGCCGCGCCTGCGGCGTGTCCGCGCTCGCTGGCAAGCGGTGCAATTCCCAAGCAA
Source organism: Gemmatimonadota bacterium (assembly GCA_028875345.1). GTDB lineage: Bacteria > Latescibacterota > UBA2968 > UBA8231 > UBA8231. The sequence goes on along the minus strand of JAPPEG010000088.1, from coordinate 5,793 downwards.
TCTCGTGCGTCAAAGTCTCGTCCACCTGCAAATAGACCCAAGGGCTCAACAGCTCTAGCTCGGTGTAATCGGGGCAAGTATAGACCTCGGCACTCAGCCCCCCATCCGGGTAGCGCTGGGTTCCATCACGGCGAAAGAACTCGGCCATAACCACGTCGCCGACAATGCCAGCCAGCCAGCGGTCCGAGTCGGCCCCGGTCTTCTGCGCCTCCTCCGGGTCGGGCACAAAAATGCCAATGTCACCCTCGATAGTGAAGTTGCGCATGGCCGCGCCCTCGGCAAAGCCAAAGGGATGATAGCGCAGATCGAAGTGACTGTGCGGATTGAGTGGATAGAGGGTCTGCTCGGGCGGCTGGATCTGGGTGACGTTCCAAATAGTGTAGCGCAACGGCTCGATCTTGGCATCGGCCAGCTTTTCGATCCGCTGGAAGATCTCCACGCGCGTGCCCTGTTCCGCCAAGCGGATCTCGCGCACGCTGCGCGCCCCATTGTACTCGCTCACTGGGCTGGAGATCACCACCTCCTCTGGCAGCAACTCTACCTCGTGTACCGCGCCGTCGAAAGCGTGGTCGGGCGGCCAAGAGTGGCCGTTGATTTTGACAAATTCGCTCTGCTGATTGGGCCAGACCTTGTCGCCGCCAAAGTTGGTCCATACGTACTGGTCTTCCTCATCGACATTGGGTTGGCCATCGGGCAACACCTGACCGTGGAGCTCGGGGTCGGACCAGAGGATGTTTTCGCCCCCGACAAACCCGTAGTGCATGATGCGACCAATGGCCGGCACCACGACTAGGCGCACATCGGGATTGGCAATTTCAATCGATCTTGCCCAGCCTTTGTACTCGATTTCTTCGACTGTAACTTGGGCCATAGCGGGCGCGGCCAGCGCCGCCAGCATAACGCACTGCAACCATTTCATTGTATGCTTCCTCATCTGAGCGCCGAAACGCCGCCACCCTTGAGAGCGCGGGCGACTTCCTTTTCGACATCGTCTCGCGTGACCATAGTAGTGTCGCCAATGCACTCCTGCACCAAGATGCCGTGGGCAGCTCCCCACTGCACTGCGTCAGCAGCCCCCCGACCGTCGAGCAGCGCCGCGATCACGCCTGAGGCAAAGGAATCGCCGCCGCCAGTGCGATCGGCGATTTCTATGTTTTCGCGCACAGCCGCCTGATAGATTTTGCCTTCCTCGACATCGAAGAGCACCGCACCCCAGTTGATGCGATCCGCGGTCAACGCGCCGCGCAACTGGGTGCCGATGTACTCGAGGTTTGGATAGTCATTGGCGACTTGATGCAACATCTTGGTGTAAATCGCCAACCACTGATCAAAACTGGCGTCTTTGGCCACCTTTTCGGTTTCGTAGCCCAGCGCATCGTCAAAGTCATCCTGGTTGCCGACGAGGAACTCGACGTGCGGCACAATAGAGCGATTGATCTGGCGAGCGCGCTCTTTGTCCGGCTCCACCTTGGAGCGGTAGTTGAGGTCAAAGGAGCGGCCTGCGCCGTGCTCGCCAGCTTTCTGCATAGCCTCTAGCGCCAGCGCGGCCGTCTTCTCCGAGAGCAAAGTGTAAATCCCACCAGTGCTAAACCACCGCGTCCCCAGCGCGCCGAAGAGATGATCCCAATCCACATCGCCAGACCCAATTTCGCGCACCGGGGCATGGGCGCGATAGTATTCGGTCACCGAAGGCAAGAGCCCCTTACCGGCCCAAGTGAAGTTGATCCCGTTGTGCAAAGTCCCCTTGGCGTCAGTGCTGAATTGGCCCTTGCCGCTGTTGTTAAACCAGATGATGTGCCCAGTGTCCAGCCCAGCTTCGCGCAATTGGTTTTCAATGTTGCGGCCGATCCCATCGTCCACGAGAGCCGTGATGACGGCAGCGCGCAAGCCAAAGCAATAACTCAAGCCCTCGGCGACATTGGTCTCGCCGCCCCCGTGCCAGATCCGGGCAGTGCGCGCCCGAGCCGTGGGCACTTGGCCGGGATCGATGCGCATGAGGACCTCGCCTAGGGCGATGGCGTCGTAGTGGGTCTGGTCTGCTGATTTGAGTTGGATGGTCATACTACCGTCTTCCTCCTTGATTGTTTGTATGATTTTCTCGGTTATAGCTGTACCCGCACCCGGCCCTTTTTCACCAAGGACTTCTCCAGCGCCTCCAGCACCGCCACCGGCCCTAGCATGGTCTGCACAGTCTCGTCGGTTTTGCCCGTGCGGAACATGGCGCAAAAATCGCGGATGCCGCTTAGATACGAGCTTTCGTCGAATGTGATCGGCTCGTCCATGCGGCCCTTTTCGCCGATGGCGCTCAGGTGGAACCCCGGCGCAGCACCCCCCACTAAGTTCAGGGTAGCCACGCAGCCGTCGCGGTACGTGAGGGTGGCCGTGTGATTAGCCCCGGCACCGCGATGGATCTCGGCCCAGCGTATGTCCGTGCCGAGCAGGCGCAGCACCATATCTACTTGGTGAATACCGTAAAAAAAGACGCCGCCCCACTTCGACTTGATGTCGCAGGAACCTGTGGAGACCACAGCCTGAATGGAGCCGAATTGGCGCATCTTTTTGGCAAAGGCCCGGTACGAAGCCTGTTTGGGCAACGTGGAAAAAGAACAGACCGGCACGCCCAACTCCGCAGCCCGAGCCAAAAAGCGCTTTCCCTCGGCTTGGCGGTAACAAAACGGCTTGTCGATAAAAAGCGGGATCTTGGCCTCCAGCAACGACCGAGCGGCTGGCAGGTGCTCCTTGCCGTGGCGGTGATCGACCACCGCCGCATCGACTTGGCCGATCAACTCTTCAGGCGTGCGAACGATGTGCGGGATTTGACCGGCGGTAGCAGCAGCTTGCGCGTATTGGTCAGTCTCGCCCCACACGTGGGTCACCCGCACTCCCCGCACCCTTTTTTCGACGTTGAGCACCTTGGCGATAGCTGCCGTGTGGCTGTTTTCCGCCCCGACGATGCCGATGTTCAGCACCTTATGCCTCCCCGAAATTCCACAACTTCAACACCGTCTTGCCCAGCACCCATTCCAGATCCTCCGGCGCGATGAATTTCATCTCGTCTCGCACCACCGCCAAGGGCTGGGGGTATTCGGCCAGCGACAGGCACACTGGCCAATCCGTACCCCACATAATGCGCTGCGGCCCAAAGGTCTGATACACTTCCTCGACCATCCCGTGCGTATCGGCCCAGGGATAGCCCTGATTGGAGAGGGACCAAGTGTGGCTGATCTTGACGTACACGCGAGGATAACGGGCCATATCCATCAGCAATTGCCGCTCCTCCGGGTTGTCGGGATGGGCGCTGGCCATGTGGTCAATGCAGCAATCCACATCTGGGTAGCGGTCGAGGATCCGCGCCAGATCCGGCATCCGGCTCGCTCCGGTCAGGATCAACATCGGGATCCCCAAATCCTGGGCGCGGGCGAAAATCGGGTCCATCCCCGGCCCCTTGAACCAATCGCCGCTCTCATCCCGCGACGGCGATAGCCGCATTCCGTGCAGGCCGTGTTCCTCGGTCCACATCGACATGTGGTCGGGCGAGGCCGGGTCCTCGGGATTGATGCGCCCCACCGCCATGAAGCGGTCGGGATATTGCTTGATGACGTGGGCGACATAGCTGTTGTCCCAGCGGTAGTGGATGACCTGCACCAGCACGGTCTTTTCCACGCCGTTGGCATCCATCAGTGCCAGTAGTTCTTCCGCGGTGTGGTCTTCGGCGGGCGGGTTGGGGTTTTCCGCCGGCCACGGAAAGGCCGGATCGTTGATCCATACGTGGACATGAGGGTCGATAATGCGCATTGAGCATCCTTTCTGAGAAGTGTCGGCGCGATAACATGCAAAAAAGGCCTGCCCGCGTCCAGCACGCCGCCGCTTGCGAGGCCGCGTCCACCCGCCTAGATTGACCGGCACCTTTTTTCACCCTGCGGCCCACAGGAGACCTGTCTTGTTCGACTTGATCATTCGCAATGGCACCATCATCGACGGCACCCGCGCCGACCGCTATCCCGCAGATATTGGCCTGCGCGCCGACCGCATCGCAGCTATCGGCGATCTCGGCGACACCGAATCACAGCACAGCATCGACGCCCAAGGCAAAATCGTCGCCCCGGGCTTTGTCGATGTCCACAATCACTCCGACGGCTGGCTCCTGCAAAAGCCCAACTTCCTCCCCAAGACCCTCCAAGGCTTTACCACTGAAGTCCTCATGGCCGACGGCATCTCCTACGCCCCGGTTGACGCCGCCACTCGCGCCCACTGGCTCTACTACATGCGCGCCCTCAACGGCCTGATGCAAAGCCACTACTCAGGCTGGGAGAGCCTCGCCGATTACATGCAGCTACTCGACGGCCGCACCGCGCAAAACACCATCACCCACCTCCCTTATGCCCATCTACGGGCCATGGCCTGCGGCTGGGACCGCCGCGTCCCCGACGATGTGCAGATGGAGGAAATTATCGCCGGGGTCGAGCGCGGCATGGCCGAAGGCGCAGTCGGCATGTCAACCGGCCTCGATTACATCGCCGAATGCTTTGCCACCACCGACGAACTCGTCGAAGCCTGCACCGCCATGGCGGCCCAACAGGGCCTCTACGCCACCCATGTGCGCTACAAAAAGGGCACTCTAGCCGGGGTGCAGGAGGCCGTCGAGATCGGCCGCCGCGCCGGCGTCCCAGTCCACATTTCCCACTTCAAGGGCACCTCTCCCCAGCAAATCGACGAACTGCTGTCGTACGTGGATCAAGTCGCAGTCAACGAGGTGGACTTTAGCTTCGATGTGTACCCGTACCTGCCTGGCTCGACCATGCTCAACTTCATGTTGCCCTATGAAGTATGGGAGGACGGCCCATTGGGTGTCTTGCCCAAACTCAACGATCCCGCGATCCGCCGCCGCTTTGCCCGCGTCCTCGACCGCTACGCCAACCCCCTTGACCGGATGACCATTGCCTGGCTGCCCGGGCGGGACAACGCCCACTTTATCGGTCGCACCTTAGACGAATACGTCCAACAAGCCGGTGCCCCTCCGACCGACGCGCTCTGCGACCTGCTGATCGAGGAAAACTTGGCAGTCCTCCTCGTCTTCCACCACGGCGACGACGCCTTGGTGCATCCCTTCCTGTCGCACGAAAAATACATGCTGGGCAGCGATGGGATTTACTTCCCCGACGGCGCAGTGCACCCGCGTTTATACGGATCGGCGGCGCGCCTGTTGGGGCCTTGCGTGCGCGACCACCAGCTCTTCTCGCTCGAAGACGCCGTGTACAAGCTAAGTGCCCACCCAGCATCGCGATTTGGACTAACACAACGGGGTCAAATTGTCGAAGATTTCTACGCAGACTTAGTCGTCTTTGACGCGGCCACTGTTGCGGATCGCGCCACCTACGCCGACCCTCACCAGTACTCGGTCGGCGTCGAGCACGTCCTCGTCAACGGGGTTCCCATCGTCCGCAACGGATGCGCGGTCGAAGATTTGGGGCCGACTTGGCCGGGCCGCTATCTGAAGTTCAGGGCCTGATTAGTACTCGCTCATCTGCCCGCCGTTCCAGCACTCGGCGGTCTCACCCTTGGGGTTGAGGAGCGTGGCGGAGCGCTCTCCCAGCTTGACCCATACCCTCTTACCGACGTAGATCCAACACCAAGAACAATGCTCTTTGGGGTCGAGCATCCAGACGGTCCTGTCCGGCAACCGCACTAACAAGCGCCCCTCGGCAAAGCGGCGCATCAGATGTGCCTCCACATAGCTCCCCTCAGCCAAAAGCTGCGCGGCTTTGGGCGAGGGTTCCGGGGATGTAGCCGGCG
>JAPPEG010000394.1 GCA_028875345.1 Gemmatimonadota bacterium | reverse complement strand
ATGGCGTCTTCGAGCGGCGCGTCGGCCTTAACCCAGCCAGCGTCGCGAGCAATGGTCAAAAAGCGCAGCCTGAGCGCTTCGAGTTCCTCGGCGGGCAGCAGGCCGCTGACAAAGAGATGACCGTCGCGCTGCATGCGACCACGGAGCGCGGGTGGGTCGTCAATGATAGGGGTTGAGTCGATAAAGGTCGGCATAACAAAGACTCCCAAAATAGAGAAGAATGCTAACGTCGATAGGTGTTTCTTAATACCTAACGTGAATCCGGGTTTAGTTAGGAAACCTAGGCGGTAAAGAACGCCACGGCCGTCCAGCACAAAGCCGCTGCGCCCGCCGCAAGCGTCGCCTGCGGGATTTGTGTCTTGACGTGGTCCATCAGGTCGCAACCCGTACACATGGAGCTAAGCACGGTAGTATCCGAGATCGGCGAGCACTGGTCGCCGTACACGCTGCCGTCCATGACCGCAGCAAAGCACAACGTCATAAAAAGCTCTGGATGCGCTAGCCCATTGGCACCAGCCACCGCCCAAGCCAGCGGCATGGCCAGCGGAAACGCCACCGCATACGTGCCCCAGCTAGTACCAGTGGAAAAGGCAATGACCATCGTGAGAATCTGCAGCAACACCGGCAGGAGAAAATACGGAATGGCCTCGCCAAGCTGTTCGACCAAAAAGATGCTGCCGCCCGTCTCCTTGCTAATGCCGCCAATGGTGATCGCCAGCAACAAAATAACCGAACCAAGCACCACGCCCTTAATACCATCGTGAAAGCCAGCGATGAGGTCTTTCAGCGCCATGCCCTTGGCCAAGGCCATGCCCGCAGCCAACAAGAGCGCAATGCCAAAAGCCCACTGCACATTGGGCGATCCGCCAACGATAAAGGTACCAACGGCAATGGCGATGAGCGTGCCCAGCGGCAAAAAGAATTCGAGGACATGCGGAGTATAGCCTTCGGGGACGTTGCTCCCTTGCAGTTCCTTAGCGCTCAGCGGATCGGCACCGGGGGCGTCGAGCTGGCCAGTTGCGCGCGAGCGCTCCATCGCTGCCCTCAGTTGCGAACCCAAAAAGAGCGGTTTTTCAATGCTGAGCAAGAACGTGCCTAATACGGCAAAAATGGCGTAAAAACAAAAGGGTACGCTTTGAAAAAAGAAGGCAATGCGATCGGCTTCAGTCGCCAAGAAACTGACGCCAGAGACAAAGATGAACGCCTGCACGTAGCCGGGCCAAGCATTGAACGCGAGCTGAGACGCAATCGGTGAGGCCGTTGAATCAACTACGTAGGCTAGCTCCTCGTGGCTGATCTTTTCATTGTCGGCAATCGGCTTGACCGTAGTGCCGACCAGCACCGTGCTGACGGTGCCGCCCTGGAAGAAGATGACCCCGAGCAGCCAAGCGACTAGCTTGGCGCTTCTGGGGCCGCGTACAAAGCGCTCGGTCATAAACTCGGCAAAGGCCTGGGCCGCCCCCGTGCGGGACCATATCCCCATCAGCCCGCCCAGTAACCACAAGTAGAGCAGCAGGATTCCGGCCGCGCTTTCGGTCGCCAATGAGGGAATTAGTACTTCGCCGGTGAAGTCGTAGCGGCCCATCAGCAGAGCGCCGGCGATGATGCCGCCCAACAGCGAGGTGACGGGTTCTTTGGTCAGCCAACACAACAGCACGGCCACCACCGCCGGCAGCAGCGACCAATAGCTCCAGTGGCGCTTGGCCACCAGTTTGTAGTAGCGGCCGGTCTCCGCCACGGAGACAAATTCTTCCGTGATCGGCGGTGCCGTCCTCGACCCCTCAATTTTAGCCGGATCGAGCTGAGCTTGCGCCATGGGCACGGCCTCGAAATAGGCGGGCTTTTCGCGATAGACGTAATACAGCTTGCCCTCGTCGTCTGTTTTTACATCCAACTCAATCCGCTCAACTGTCCACGTCGGTGCCACATTGACACCTATGATCCAAGACGAGAGCAGGGCGATGGCAAAAATGGCGAAGTTGCGAATGCCTCTAGGCATGGGGTTCCTTTCGGTTTGATAGCGGCCAAGCGACAACGGGCGCTGATCGCCGACCACTATACTTTCATTTTAACAAAAGTAGTTTGCGCGTTTGCTCGCCCCAAGGGGTTTGCAACCGATAGAAATATAGGCCCGCAGCCAAAGCGCGCCCGCCGTGGTTTACTCCATCCCAGCGCAAGGTGTATGATCCGGCCGGATAGGTTCCCTCGGCTAAGACGGCGACCTGCTGGCCGAGTAAGTTGAAAACTGCGAGCTGGATCGTCCCTGCTCGCGGCAGGGCAAAGCCAATCGCAGTGGTACTGTTAAATGGATTGGGGAAGTTCTGCGCTAGGGAGAACGCCTCCGGCACCACTCCATGCTGCTGTTGCAGCACCGCCGTGGGCGCAGAAGTCCTAGCGGCGACCAAGCGCACATCGTCCAAATAAAACGTGCCGCGCAAGTTGCCGAACAGACGAATGGATTCAACCGGCCCCTCGAGCCGAAAGAAGCGCTCCAGCGGAATCTCTATCACCTGCCATTCTTGCCGCGTCAGCTCCAAGCCAGCTCCTTCGAACAGCGCAACCAGCGACGGCGTATCCCCATTGACCACGACGTTAAAAACAGGCCGGGCACCGCCTTTAGCATCGCCGGGATGAAAGGCCAGCCGCAGAGCGCGGTACCCCACCGGATCTACTGGTGTGAGCGGCTTGTATTCGAGGGTAAACGCCTCGGCGACGAGCGCCTGCGCCCAAGTGCCGGCAAAGACCTGTTCATCCACTTCGACATTGGAGGTAAACCCTTGGGTCCAATTCTCGCCGTACTGGTCGGCAAAAATGACCTGATCTGCCACGGGTAGCACCACCAACTCCCTCACTATGGTCGTCTCCAGCGGCCCGTCTGGAGTCTCCTGGCGCAGGTGGATCCGCACAGATTTTAGACCATTGGACACATCGGCAGACAGCGTCCCCGTTAGTTGATACAGCGCCGCGCCGACCCGCTCTAGCTCTACCTCGGAGGCACCCCCCAGCGCACTCAGGTCGGCAAAGACCTCGGGCACAGGACCGTCGGGGAGCGGACTGGTGACGTGCAGACGCTCGCGCAGGACCAACTCGGCTCCAGCTAGCGCGGAGTCCGGCAACGCACTCTGCCAATTGGCCACTAAGCGTGGAGGCGGAAACAGGGCACTGACCAGTTCTATATCGTCGAGAAGGAACGTGCCGCGCAGGTTGCCGAAGAAGCGAATGGATTCGATCGGCTCTTCCAACGGCGCAAAAGCCCACAGCGGCACTTCCACGGTCTGCCACTCGGCCCGCTCCATGTCGATCCCACGGAAAAAACCATCGATTAGCGGTTCAACCTTGCGCGGATTTTTGTTGAGCTGCACTGAGAACGCCCCCCTCGAACCGACCGTCGCGTCGCCGGGGTGAAAGGAAAAGCGCAGAGCGCGATAGCCGACTGGTTCTATAGGCGCGGAGGGAATCAATTCTAACGTGAAGCCGCGGGTCTTCACAGTTAGCGGTGCCCCCGCTGACACCGCAAGCTCCGCACCAGTAGTAAAGCCCACGTGCCAACCAGCATCCAACCCTCCGTCAAAGACAACTTGGTTCTCGGCTGGCATCAGCACCACGGTCCGCTTGACCTCGACAGCGGCCTCGCCCTGGCGGATGTGAAAGACGACGGTCTTGCGTCCCGCGCTCCCACTGGCGGCTAGGGTCTCCGCGAAAGGATAAAACCCCGGCGAGGCTTCGGTCAGCACTTGGTCCGACCGACCGCCCAACGCGCTCAAGTCCACAGACACATGCAGGGCCTCGCCATCAGTCATCACATCGCGGATGCGAATACCGCCAGCAAACTCCACCGCCGCACCCACGACAACCGAATCGGAGAAGCTCCCCTCCCACTCGGCGGCCAACGGCCCTGGGGCAAAATAAATCTGGTGCATGCGGATGAACCCCCGGGAGACGATGGCGTTTTCTACCGCGTCGCGGCCGTAGCGCGTGTAGCGGCCTATGTGCGGATCGTTGGTGTTGGTAAATCCCCCATTGAGCCGCTCGGTCCACTGGCTCGCCGGATCCATCGCGTAGTAAAAGCGCTCGTCATATCCAACCAGCACCATTAGGTGCCCGACCGTGGAAAAGCCGCCGTGGACGATTACTGGCCGACCAGCGTCCAACAGCGCGTGCAATTCCCGCAAGAGCCCTGTTTCAGTCGCTTGGTCGCGGACGCTCAAACCGCGCAGCGCAGCTTCCTCGTTAAAAACCTTTTCGAGACCTCCGGTAGTCTGGGCGACATGCGTACCCCATTTGGCGGAGATCATATCGGGAGTAATGTCGTCGGCCCCGTAGTATTTGAGCACAATCGCGACGCTGGTATTTTGGCAGGAGCCGGAAGGATTGATGCGATTGCTGTGTTGATGAAAATAGGGCACATCCGGGATGTAGCCGGCCTCCGTCAGCCCCGCACTGCACCAGCCAGCAACACACGCCGCTAGCAGAATCCTATAGCGCCTGTTCAATATCATCCTCTGTCGTCCATCAACTCATATTCCCGAAGGTTCGCTCGGCCCCAGATCTATGTCTTGGCCGCGGTGATAGTTGCGCCCCATCAGGTATTTGATATCCAACTCCACATCGCGCACAAAAATCTCCGGCAGCGCTTGGGCGTCCCGCCGCACCAATTCGACTTCGAGCGTGTTGTTCCCCTTTTTCGGCCAGTGTTTGGCGTCTAGCTTAAACGCGTACCAATACCCCGATCCCGTGCGATAGCGCGGAGCCGACATCCGGTACATTTCGTTGATCTTGCGCAACAGACTGGCGGGTAACTCCCGGCCATTGAGATAGAACTTTAGCTGGTCGCGCTCGGTGTGGCCCATCACCCTCACCCGCAGCAATACTTCGTGTACCCGACCGACCTTGGCCCAGCGCCGCAGATCGTCGCTGACCGACAGGGTGATGGCAGCCTTGTGACCCTTTTGCAAATAGGCTGGTAACTGCATGGTCGTCCCCGGCTCGGTGGTGGGATTGGGGTAGCGCCCGGTCACGGTCGGTACATAATAAATTTTGTCGCGCACGGCCATGACCTCTGGATAGGGCACTTCCCGCAACTTCTCGTAAAAAGAAGCCTGGTACGGCCAGTTCCCAAACCAGTGCGCCAGGTACAGGCCATCGACGCCCTGCGCCCAGTAGTTGCAGGCGGCTCCGCGCACCATCTCAATGGTCGCCTCCCCCAAGCGATCCGAGTCCACGTGGCTTTGCAAGGCTGCATGCACCCGACAACCCGTGCCTTCGGCCGCTGCAACCAAGGGACGGAAATCAACGGTCGAGTCCAGCAATTCCGGGCCGGAAAACGCCTGGCCGATCAGCACATCGACCAACCCTTCGCGCAGCCACGCCTCGACGTCCATGCCGACGGCATAGCACCCCTCGATACTATAGGGGATGCGGATGGCCAATTCGCGTTGCTTGCCGCTCCGCTTGACAGCGCGATACACCTTGCGCACCCACTCGGTCATAATCTCGCGGCCAGCATCGACCTCGTCTGGGTGGAAGTAGTAGGGCTGGTAGTTCATCTGCAGCTCAAAGCCATCGACCGGATATTTTTTTAACGTCTCGGCAATCAGGGCAAAGCGCTCGTCGCGAACTTCCTTATGCTTAAAGTCGAGGCAGGTGTAGCCGGGATAGTCGTCGGGCACACCGTCTTGCGCGCCGATTTCGAGATGGGCGTTGTCAAAGCGGAAGTCCGAGCAGCGCACGTCCTCTTCTCGCGGCCCCCGACCCTGCTGTATCAACAGCGTCGGATACACCTGCTTGCCGTACTGGTGGGCGCGGTCGCAAATCAGGCGCAGGGGATCGTGCCCCTTGCGGATTAGATCGCGGGCATTTTGGTGGGCGCGGCGAAAGATCAAATGCGGCCACCGCTTCATATTGTGACCCCACAGCTCCCCGACCTCGGTGTCGTGCAGCACCGTGCGGCCATCGCCGAGGCAAAACATGATGGCTTCGACCGGCGTGCCCAACAACTCGTCCACCCCCTGCTCGTACTCCTCCTTTTGGATCGGCGGCTCGTACATGTAAATCAGCGGGTGCCGACCGTCGTGGTAAAACATGATTTTGGGTTTGGACATAGTCTCGCTCCTTTAGGTCCAGTTGCGCGAATCGGGCACAGCCACCCAAGCCGACCCTTGGGCGACCGACTGTTGGCTGACGAGGCCGGGCAAGGTCATGTCCATCGCCAAGTCAATGCCAATGGCAGGCTCCTTTTCCCCGCGGATGGCCGCGACAAAGTCCTGCACCTCCCAATAGTCACCACCACCGTGCCCGGCGGCGAGGGCTTCTGCCGGAGGATGCCGCCAATGATCAGGCAAAAATTCCTCCAGCGCCTCCAATGGCTCCCAGCGCGGCTGCTCACTGCGATTGCGCAACCAGATTTTGGCCACGGCCTCAAAGCCGTCGGCTGACTCGTACGCGCCATCAGTTCCCTGTAACGCATAATGCACCATGTGGTGCGGCCGATCCGAGAGCATATCGACCCGGATATGGGCCAGCCCGCCGCCCGAGAGCCGACACATCATGGTCACCGAGTCCTCCATTTCGTACAAATCGCCGCGCGGATCTCGGTAGTGATTCCCGGTGCCCACGGCACACACAGCCACCACTCGTTGCTCGGCAAACCACGTCAGCACCGGCCCCAAGCTATGCGTGCCATAGGTGCAGCCATTGACGCCCGTTTGCCAACGCCGCCGCCAAGGCGTGATCTCGTTGAGCTGTTTCAGTTCGTGGATATAAGCCCCTTCGGCGTAGTACAGCTCGCCAAAAAAGCCGCGCTCGACCAACGCTTTTACCAGTGTGTTGGGCTTGGTGTACACGTAATTCTCGGCCATCATATAGACAGCTTTGCTCCGCCGCGCCGCCCGTGTCAAATCGCGGCACTCCTCGACCGACACTCCAGCCGTCACCTCGCTGAGCACGTGGATGTCGCGCTCCAAGGCCGCGATGGACTGAGGCACGTGCCACGGCATGGGCGAGCCCACGACGATCGCGGCCACCCTCCCAGAGTCGAGCATTTCACCGGCGTCCGTAAAGACCTGTTCAACACCCAATTCGGCCGCGTGGCGCTCAACCTCTTCCCGACGGATGTCGCACAGCGCGGTGAGATCCGTGGCCGGATGGGCCAGCAAGGTGGAGATAAAGCCGCTTCCGCGACCAGCAGCCCCAATGACGCCAACGCGTATTTTGTCCATTTCTATATCTGTTTGACAACCGGCCTCAACAACCGTACTGTTGTAGGCCATTTTTTCAACCCATTCCCCAGTAGGAGGAACCTCATGGCCATCATACCTAACATTAGTTCGGATATCGCCGGGCCGCTCGGCGCGATTCACTTGCCCCGCCTGTGGTCTAAGCTGCGCTTGAGCGCGGCTGGCGAATTGCCTGCGGATTACCCAGAATGCGGCGCGGGCTTCGATCAGATGGTCCTCGACGGTCTCAGCATCGACCGCGACGCGGCCGTGGCTTACGTCAAGGACAACAAGGCCAGCTACATCGAATTTGAAAACTGGGTCAAGGCCCAGCGCGGCGGCTCTATTCCACAGAGCGAAATCGACGCTTCCAACGCCGCCATCCGCGGCTATAATCACGATGACGAGACCCGTACCGACATCCTCGGTGCCGCTGGCCTCGGCGACGACGGCAGCATTCTCGACGCCGTCAATCTCAACAACCTCGACGACTGGACTGAACTGCACAACGCCCTGAGCTAAAAGGACGTCGTCCCACTCGTCTGCCGGCCCGCTTCCTCTCGTTGGAGGCGGGCTGCTTTATTGCTTCCCGGTCGCCTATTCATACCGCCTTTTGGCCGGGCTGTCAACGCCCTTGATAGCCCCCTACTAAGTTTGTACCTTGTGCCACTCAACCTCTGCGAAAGCGAATCTGCAATGAAACTCGATGTCGTCAAACTGACCAAGGCATTAGTCGCCTATCCCTCGGAAAGCCAAACCAGCAACGTCGAAGTCACCCAACACGTAGCCGGGGTCTTAGACCAGCTTGGTTTCCAAATAGAAGAGGTGCCCTACACAGATGAAGCGGGCGTGGACAAGCTCTCCATCGTCGGCAAGCTGGGCACCGGAGAGGGCGGGCTGGCCCTGATGAGCCACGACGATGTCGTCCCCGCCAATCCCGCCGACGGTTGGCTTCGCGATCCCTACGACTCATACGAGGCCAACGGCAAGCTCTACGGCCGCGGCTCCTGCGACATGAAAGGCCCCCTTGCCGCTTCGATTTGCGCGGCGGCCCGTTTCAAGGCTGCCGATCTCAACGCCCCGCTCTATATCGTCGTCACGGCCGACGAAGAGGTCCTCTGCGTCGGCGCGCAAAAGGTCACGGCCCATTCCAAGCTCTTTGCCGAGGCCAGCACCGGCTGCGGCATCATCTGCGAACCCACTAGCCTCCGCGTGGTCCACGCCCACAAAGGCTCGCTCGCCATGCAAGTCACGGCCAAAGGGCGTCCTGCGCACACCAGCACCTTGAAGGGCACCAACGCCAACCTCAAGATGATCCCCTTTCTCGCGGAGATGAAGCGATTCAACGAGCGAGTACTCAGCGCACGCCGCTACCGCAACGAAGAATTCGCGCCGCCGCATTCCGAGTGGTGCATCGGCATCAATGACCACAACCGCGCCACCAACATCTCTCCCGCCCAGAGCATCTGCACCCTCAACTACCGCCCCATGCCCGGCATTGACGTCGATGATATCATCGACAGAACCCGCAAAAGCGCGCAAAAACACGGCCTCAACTTCGAGCTCAAGCATCGCGGCGAGCCACTCTACACAGCAGTGGACACCCCGCTGGTCCGCACGGCGCTCAAGCTAACGGGCCGTCGCAAACCCACCACAGTGGCCTACGGCACCGACGGCATGGCTTTTGTCGAGAAGATGAAACAAATGATCGTCCTTGGCCCAGGCGACATTGCGCAAGCCCACACCGCCAACGAATGGATCAAAACCGACCAACTGCACGCAGGCGTCGATCTCTACGCCCGCTTCATCGAGCACACCTGCGTTTAGATGCCGAAAAGAGCTAACGTCGGAATTCTTTTAATTTCCCGGTAAAGGTAGGATACAATAACGTCGAAAGGTCTTTGCGGATCAGGAGACGTTTCGCGCTCCTCAATCCCAAGGATCCACCCCCGCCAGCTTCCGCCCCACACTCGTCAACTCAGCCGTCTTTTCTTCGTGATGCTCGCGTTCC
>JAPPEG010000141.1 GCA_028875345.1 Gemmatimonadota bacterium | reverse complement strand
ATCCACGAGCGCGGAATCAAGCTGTCCAAGGCGGCAAAAGGCTCCTTGCCCAAGGCGCGACGCCAATAGGATTTGAGCGCAGGGTGGTGGTAGAACGCCAGCCAGAGCTTTTCTTCAAGGTATGCCTTCGGCGGCGGAGTCAAGCACAGGGCGTTTTTCTTGGTGAAATAGGTAAAAAGCTCGGCCTTGGGGATGTTTTTGAGGTCGAACAGCTCGAAGAAGCGATAGGCCGCGTCAATGCGCCAAGGGGCCGACTCGTCAGCGCCTTGGAGAAAGAGGCCATTTTCGTCAAAGCGGGCCTCGCGCGGATGGGCACTGCGGGCTGGCTTGCCAGCCGCCTGCAAGCGCTCGACCAGCCATTCCATTTCTCGGCGATAGGCCTCGGACTCGTCCGAGACGAAGAGGGCGAAATGCGGCTCATCCACCTTGGCGGCAGCGGCAATGGCTTCGTAGAATGGGTCGATCAGGCCGCGGGCACCGCCGATGATGTCGTAGCCGAGATCGGCATATACCTCCGAAACTTGGGCGGTGAAGCCCATGCCGCCGGGGATGGCGTCTAGCTCGACCAGCTTGAAGCCGTCCTCGGTGAGCAGGAGATCCGGACGGATGACCAAGGGCAACTGGGACTTGATGCGGTTCCAGAGGCCCATTTCGCGCACGGTACTGGGTTTGCCCAAGTCCAAGTACTCGTGAATCCAAGGCGGCTCGACGCCTTTGACGCTCTGGTGGTAGAGCTGGTTGGAGGCCTTGTAAAACTGATGGAGGACGCCGCCGAGTTGGTCTAGGTAGCGGTGTTGCGCCGGCGAAAGATAGAACGGCTCTGGGGCAATGCGCCACGGCAGATTGCTGTCCGGGTGTAAATGGGTGCGGTCGCCTTCAAAAAGGCCACCGGCGGGACAATGGGCATTGATGTGGAGGCAGAGCGCTTTGAGGTCGGGTGCAGTACTGGGCAGGGACATCGAATAGGCTCGCTAAGATGTATGCCCATTAATTTAGGATGAATGGTACGCTAGGTCAACGACGGGCCTGTTGGCCTTTTGGCAAGATTGAGCCCGCACCGCATATTTGCTCGGGCGACGAAGGAGCGCGATATGGAGCTGATAGGCAGGCGTTGTCTAGTGACCGGCGGCGGGCGCGGCATTGGCCGGGCTATTGCCTTGGCCTTGGCGCGGGAAGGGGCACACGTGGCGATTTTGGCCCGCACTGGATCAGAGCTAGACGAGACAGCCGCGCTTTTGGCAGAACAAGGCCAAACAGCGTTGAAACTACGGGCGGATGTGGGGCGGCGCGAGGAAGTAGATGCGGCCATTGAGCATGTGCTCGCAGCTTGGGGAGGGATCGATGTGCTGGTCAACAACGCGGGAATTCAGGGGCCTATAGGGAGGGTGGAAGAGGTCGATCCAGAGGCTTGGATGCAGGTGGTGCAGGTCAACCTCGGCGGCTGTTTCTATTGCACCCGCCAGGTCTTGCCGGCCATGATAGCCCAGCACTACGGCAAAATCATCAACCTCTCGGGCGGCGGCGCGGTGGGGCCGCGGCCCTTCTTTAGCGCTTATAGCGCCTCCAAGGCCGGAGTCGTGCGCTTTAGCGAAAACTTGGCTGGAGAAGTGGCTGGGCACGGCATTGACGTCAACGCCATTGCCCCCGGAGCGGTCAACACGCGGATGCTAGACCAACGGCTAGCGGCCGGCGCGGCCGTGAGTGTCCAGGAACGGGAACAGGATCAGCGCCTGCTGCGCGAGGGCGACTCTACGGGCGAGCGAGCGGCTGAACTGGTAGTCTATCTGGCCTCGGCGCGCTCAGATGGGCTGACGGGGCGGCTGCTGTCAGCGGTTTGGGATCCGTGGGAAACCTTTGATGTCGAGGCGATTATGGCCACGGAGGCCTTTGCAGTGCGGCGCGTCCAACAGCAGGAGGACTGAGTGTACAAAGTGGGGATCGTCGGAGCGGGTCGCATGGGGCGGCGGCGGGCGGCCACGGCCCACGCCCATCCCGCGTCCGCAGTAACCCTGATCTACGACGAGCACGCGGCCGCCGCGGCCGAATTGGCCGCCGAATGCGGGGCCGCAGTGGCGGCTTCGCAGGAGGAGCTAATCGCGGCTGATCTCGACATCGCGGTGGTCGCGACTACGCACGACGCATTAGCCCCCATCAGCACCACCGCCCTCTTGGCCGGCAAACACGTCTTGTGCGAAAAGCCGCTGGGGCGCAACCTCCAGGAAGCCCGGCAGGCCGTCGCCGCGGCCGAGCAAAGCGGGCGCGTGCTCAAGGTCGGCTACAACCACCGCTATCATCCCGCCATCCAAAAGCTGCACGAGGTTTGCACGGCGGGCGAGATCGGCCCGCTGCTGAGCATCCGGGCGCGCTATGGCCACGGCGGGCGGCCCGGTTACGAGCGAGAGTGGCGCACCAATCCCGAGCAGGCGGGCGGCGGCGAGCTTTTGGACCAAGGAGCGCATCTGATCGACTTGGCCAAGTGGCTCTTGGGGGACTTTGCCGAAGTCACAGGCTATGCCGAGACCCACTTCTGGGACGCGCCCGTGGAGGACAACGCCTACGGACTCTTTCGCACGGCCACCGGGCAGATCGCCTCGCTGCACGCGAGTTGGACGCAGTGGAAAAACCTCTTCAGCGTCGAGGTCTTCGGACGCGATGGCTACGTCTGCGCCGAAGGCTTGGGGGGAGCTTATGGGCCGGAACGCGCCGTAGTAGGGCGGCGCAATCCCCAAGGCGGCGCGCCGGACAGCGAGCGCTTTGACTACTCAGACGAGGATCGCTCGTGGGAACTGGAGTGGGCCGATTTTTTGCGCGGCCTAGCCGGAGCGGGCACCCCTTATTCGCTTGGACGGGAGGCTTTGGAGACTATGGAGTGGATTTACCGCTTCTACCGGGCTGCTGCCGAAAAGCGCTCTGTGCGGCGGGAAGAATCTCTAAACATGTAGAAAAAAACGAGTTACGAATAGTATAGCCGCCGCGCCATTAGGTACTGCGGTTATTTTTTTGTCGCGCGCGTTATTTTTTTGAAAATTTTGCGCGAAAATTTCTTACCATTATAGATAGCTAGACGGTAAACACTACTCTTTTGTCTATAGAAAGGAAGGAACGCTTTTAGACGAAGTTAAGCACCTCGATTCTTTATTTGTCGCATATCATATACCCTTAACCCCGCAGGAAGTGCTATGAGAACAGATCAGGATATTGCCCAAGTGGAACGCATTGCGATGGCTTATCGACGCCTTGCTAACGCTATGATTCTCAGTACTTTACGCGAAATATCCAAGATGGATGAGGTCGTGGTAGCCCCAGATGGCACCCCGGAGATGGCCTTTGTCGAGAGCTCTAGGATTGATCCTTGGTGCGAGTTGGCTGGCCTCGAACCCGAAGTCGTGCGCAAGGCCGCTAAACGGCTGATAGAGGAACGACCCTTTTAGCACCGCACAGCACAAACCGACAAAAAAGCTCTGGGATGAATACTCCCGGAGCTTTTTTGTTTTTAGTAGCCAGCGCGGAGCGTGGAACTCGCGGCGTGGTCGAGGAGGCCGCGCACCACTTTTTCGGCATCGCGGTGGCGTAGATCCTCAAAGCGCAAGGCCCAAACGTGGTCCCGGTACGCCATGTTGCGCAGTTCGATGAGGACCTTGACGTCAGCGGGATTCTCGCGCAAGACGCCTAGGCCCTGCCCGCGGATGCGGGCACCGGCCCCTAATGCAGGGAGCAGGGAGCGAGCAAATTGGCGTGAGACGCGATCTACGCGCCCGCTCCTGCTACTTTTGTAGTATAGAACCAGTGGTGCTTCTGGAGCCTTCGGTTCAACATCGGCGTGGAAAGAGAGAAATATCCGCCGTCCCTTTGGGGCTTTGGCAAAGGCCCGGCGGGCAATGCGCACGCGAGTCTCGAGATTGCTACCGCGAGGCCAAGCACTGAGCTTATTGGTTTGATTGTAAGCGGCCCAGTTGTACACTTCGTTCTTTTCATTGACAAAGGTCTGGGTCGGCGGATCGCTTTGGCGAATTAGGTGGTTGGGGCTGAGTAGGGTCATGGTGACTTGGGCCCCGTGCAAGCGCGCCAAAACATAGACCCTCAGCGCGATGTCGAAGACGTACTCGTCCTCTACTACATAGAGTCTATTGCCTTTGCCGTCGCGAGCAGAAACTAATGCGCCCGGGTCCAGCCCGCCGTGGCCCGGGTCGAGGACGATGTGCCAGCCTTCCAACCGAGAGCTCAAGCGCCCCATGCTCCCGACCTTGCGCTCGAATTCTCGCCACAGACGCGCTGCTTGGCGATACGTCTGACGCGGCGAGCTTGGATGTCCTTCGTAATATTTCTTGCTCGGCTGGCGCTTATTGCGGGGTCGAGAGAAGTAGTACGGGCCATTGTCGGATGCAATTTTCGGCGTGTCAGAGCGGCGGATCTGCAGGTCGTCCCAATTGATCTCAGACAATTCTACCCAGCGCATTGGCCGCACTTTGAGCCGGTCGCCCGGGTGGATGACGGCGTTTTTCTTCAATTTGTTGATGCGAGTGATTTCAGCCACGCTCATCTGGTGCAGGCGGGCGATCTGCCCGAGGTAATCGCCCCGCTTCACCACGTACGTGGCCAGCCGCGGGCCGCTCGCAGGCGCGGCACTCGGTTCGAGTTTCCGGTCGGAGTAGAGCTTGAGCTCCTGGCCGGGGTAGATGCGGTTTGACCGGAGGCCGTTGAGTATCTTGAGGCGATAGACGCTGATGCCGTACGCGCGGGCAATCTCCCACAGCGCGTCCCCGCGCTCCACGATGTGTACCGTGCTCGCCGCATCCTTGAGGCGGAGCTTCTGGCCGATGAGAATCCGATCGCCAACAAGGGCGTTGAGGCTCTGCAATTGGCTGACCGAGACTCGGTAGCGCCGGGCAATCTCAGTCAGGGTTTCACCCTCCTTCACCACGTGGACGGCTTCCTCTAACCGCGAAGCGCGCAGGCGGAGCTTTTGCCCGGGCCGAATGAGGTCGCTTTTGAGCTTGTTGATCTGGCGCAAAAAACCCAAGCCCACATCAAATCGCAGGGCGATTTTCGAGAGCGTGTCGCCCCGGCGAACCGTGTATTCGTGCGGCTCTTCGTCTTGGTCGTTGGCCGCAGCCCTCCGCGCAGGCGCGGCTGTCTTCTGCAAATGGAGCTTCTGCCCGACGTGGATGACGTTCCCATTGATGCGGTTGAGCGCCTTGAGCTTATAGACCGGGACGGCAAACTGCCGCGCTATTTTCGAGAGCGTGTCGCCGCGCCGGACGCGATACCAATCGCCACTTCGCACTGGCGGACCAACTTTGAGACTCTGACCAGCATATATCCTATTGCTGCGGAGCTTGTTCCAGCGCTGGATTTGCTTCTGTGAAATTCGGTAGCGCACAGCAATCTCAGACAGAGTATCCCCTCGTTTGACCACGTGGACGATAGGACTCCTGCGCTCGGCGGCGTCCAGTGCAAAAGCACACAAGAGCAGCGCCACCAGGATATAGACCGGGCGCAACATAGACTAATATTTGGAATTGGACAACAGGGGAAGGGGTCTTGCAAGTATAAGGTTATTAAGGCTATTGCGCAAAGACTACTTGCTGACCACAGAGGGGCAGCCTATACTTCGCCTCCATGAATGAGGCTAAGCTGCCCTCAGTAGATCAGATGCTCAAGCAGGTCGCCGACCTCTTGCAAGAGTACGACCGCGTCTATGTCGTCGAGCAGGTGCGCCGCTGTATCGCGGACGTGCGTCGCCAAGTGCGAGCAGGCACTTTAGATGAGGAGCAAACGGCCTTGGATGTGCGAATCGAGCGAGCCGTACGTCGCTGTATCGAACAAGAGGCCGCGCCTCGGCTGCACCGCGTCGTCAATGCCACCGGCGTGGTGCTGCACACCGGCTTGGGCCGAGCACCGCTGCCCCAGGCGGCCCAAGAGGCCGTTGCGCGGGTGAGCACCGGCTATTGCAACCTCGAATTCGAACTAGAGTCGGGCAAACGCGGCGAGCGCGTCGCGCACGTCGAGGCCCTTATATGCTCGGCGACCGCTGCGGAGGCTGCCGCCGTGGTCAACAACAACGCCGCCGCCGTGCTCTTGCTGCTCGACACCTTGACACGGGGACGGGAAGTGGTGGTCTCGCGGGGGCAACAGGTCGAGATCGGCGGCTCATTCCGCCTGCCCGAAATCATCGCGGCCAGCGGAGCCAAACTGCGCGAGGTTGGCACGACGAACCGCACGCACTTGCGCGACTACGAGCGCGCTGTTGGCCCGGAAACCGGCGCTATTTTAGTGGTACATCCGAGCAATTACAGGGTGCAGGGCTTTACCGCTGAGGTGGACCTAAAGGACTTAGCCGCCCTGAGTCAGCGCGCAGAAGTGCCGCTGGTCCACGACTTAGGGAGTGGTGCATTGGTCGATCTGGAGCAGTGGGGGCTACCGCCCGAGCCGGTAGTCTCCGCCAGTCTCAAGACCGGAGCGGCCGCGGTCAGCTTTAGCGGCGACAAAGTGCTGGGCGGGCCGCAAGCCGGTATCATCGCCGGCCAGCGCCTATATGTAGAGCAGGTGCGCCAAAATCCGCTCATGCGCGCCCTACGCTGCGACAAGCTGATCTACGCCGCGCTCGAAGCGGTGTTGTCGCTCTATCGCCTACCGCCGGACAAGCTAACGCAGGCCCTGCCAGCGCTGGCCATGCTGCGGGCGACGATTGAGACGCTGGAAGAGCGCGCCCAGAGGCTGTTGTCCCTTTTGCCCGAGGAAGTCTGCCGCGCCCTGCGCCTCAAAGTGGTCGCATCGCTAGCGCAAGCCGGCAGCGGGTCCCTGCCCCTAGCTGAGATCCCCAGCCGGGCCGTAGCCCTCCAGCCAAGCGCGGTCCAGGTTGAGCAGCTAGGTCGCCAACTTAGGCGGCAGGGCGTAGTTGGTCGCATCGCCCGCGAGCGGCTCTTGCTCGACATGCGCACCGTGCACGACGACGAGGTAGAATGGATCGCCCAAGCATTGTTGCACGTTACCGCGCAGTAAGAACTGGGCTGTTGCTAGTCGCTTGGCTGCTCAGCGGCTGCGGCGGCAAAGATCCCACCGCACCGCTTGCACCTGCGCCTGCGCCCTCCGAACCCACCGGCCGGGCCGGCACCGTCGCAGTCGCCAACCACACCGCCTACGATCTCGAAGTGGCGTATCTCAACGAGACCGGTGCGGACGCGCCGCGGATTGTGCGCACCCACGTGCCGGCCGGCCAGCGCGCGGAGGTTTCGGGCGGAGTGCTGCCAGCCGGTCTAGAAGTGGAATTCGACTTGGTACTCGTGCCGCGCACGGCTGACGGGATTCGGGTGCGGCGCAAGGTCCGGGTCTCGATTGACGGTGATTGGGTGTTAAATGTGCGCTTGGCGGACGAGTCCGACCCCTTCAGCCTAGAGGTAGCCAGCGCGTCTCCATAGGCTGCAAAGAGAGCGCAATATTTTCGCTTGCTTTATCGCGGGGTGGGTTTTACGTTTGATAACCCCACGATGAATTTCAGCACTTTCCCCTTACATAATTTCATAGAGCAATTCCTGATAGTCTAGTAGTTGTGCCGCTCGTTTTGGCATAGCTATGAGGATCAAAAACCTATGGTGTTGGACATCCGCGACTTGCGCCCACAGGTTGAGCCAGTCGCCGAAACATCGCTAGACCAATTACTCCACGGAGAACAGGCCCAACTACATGGGCTGGTGCTTAGTGCGGACGATTTGGAGCAACTCTTGACCATCGCCGAAGACTCGGGCGACAGCCGACGGCTAGCGGCCATCGACATCTTGAGCCAGCACCGCTCTTGGCTATCTTCGCTGCGACTGCTGCGCCGGATCGTGCGGTTGGCGCACAAGGAACTCGATTCCCGACCAGCCGCGGCCTTGGTGCAAGCACTGCGCCAATGCGACGAAGTCGCCCAATTTCTAACCAGCAAAGAGCGCGCGGTCGCCCGCGAAGCAGCACGAGGCGTGCCGATCAGCCGCCAGACCCTCGCGCCGATCACTGAGGCACTAGCGGCGGGCCTTCCAGCCGACATCGCGGCCGTATTGCTCGACAAAATTTGCCGCACTCATCCATCTATGGTGCCCTATGCAGTCGATTGCCTCCTCAAGTGCGGTCCCAATGAGCGCCTCTTGCATGCGTTCTTGGCGCACTTGCCGCAGATACCGCTCTTCGCGCTCTTTATCGAGGCCGGGCTGCCGCAAACTATGACTTCGGCCACCCGCGTCTGGCAACGGGCAGCGCGGATAGCCGCTGAAATCCTCCAGGAGGCCCCATCGGCCAAGCTGCTGCGCCACCTGCTCAGCAAGTGCGGCGAGGACGCGGCTTTCGCCCGCAATCACGCCCGCTTTCTGCACCGAATCGCCCAACGCGCCGACACCTCGTCGGATGCCGATTTAATCGGCCACTTTGAGCGGCTCACCTCTGGTGCCTCTGAGGACAAGGTCGCTCGCCTAGCACAGCTATTAGTCGGATTAAGTGGGAGACTCGAAGGCCAAGCAGGGCAGCAAGCGGCCGCCTTGCTAGAAAATTGGAAATCTCGCTCGGCTTCGCTCAAACTCAAGATCTATCACTTAGAGCAAGGCATCCGCTGAGCATTTGTTCCAATACGAGTCTCCCCAAGGGCCGTTCGTCGACGGGCGAACGGCCTTTTTATTTGTGCACGCGCCACAGCAAGACCAAGGCCAAGACGGCAAACAACAGGTTGGCTATCCACGCGCCCAACCAAGGCGCGAGCAACTGATTCCAACCGAGGGCTTGGCCGGCTTTGACGCAACTGTAATAGACAAAACAGATCAGGACGCCCAAGCCAAAGCTGTTGGCCAAACCGGCGCGGCGGGCATTGGCACCGAGGGTTGCACCGAGGGCGATGATGATGAAGCTGGTCAGAGGAAAGGATATTTTCAGGTGCAAATCGACGCGCTGGCGCGTAGCGTCCTCCCCGTTGAGCGTGGCGCGGGCGATGTAGTCGGCCAACTCGGCGTAGTTCATTTCCTCGGGGTCCTTTTGCTGGCGAGCAAAGTCGCTGGGTAGCAACGACAAGCTCGGCAGAGATAGGGTATCGAAGGAAGAAGTCGCCACAGCTTCGCCCGCGGCAAAGCGAAAGCGACGGCCTTCGAAAAGCACCCAAGTGCCCTCCCGCCACTCCATGCGTCGGGCCACCGCGCGCTCCAGCGGAACATAGTCGCGCAGCCGCTCCCAAGACACTTCGTCGGCGCGTTGCCGCCCCGCGTCGTAGCTGCG
>JAPPEG010000068.1 GCA_028875345.1 Gemmatimonadota bacterium | reverse complement strand
TCCAAGCTCTTCGACGCTGGACCCTCATGTACGTTATTCGATTTTCAAAGATCAACATCGCTCAGGTATCGAGCGTAACATTGGAAGATAAGATTCGACTACCGCTCTGTCAAGAGCGAGGGAATAAAATAGCGGCTCCAAAGACAGAACTTACTCAATACTCCTACATCAACCCCAGCTAGCGGCTCCTTTCAATTCACCCTGCCTTTCTACGGCAATGCGCTCGAAGTAGCCGCTGCGGCGATAAGCACCTAGGGGATCGGCTTCGGCTCCTAGCTCCTGGCGTACAATCGCCAACAAGGGCCGCACATCTGTGTCATAGGCATTGCGCAAGATCTCTTCGCATGCCACTGAGTCATCCTCTGCTTGGGCCTCAGCTAGTGCCGGGCGGTCGACCAGCAAGGCGCGGGCATAGGCCGTCTGGATATTGAGTACCGACTGGATCATCGCCTCGACTTTGGGCTTGATAATATGGCTTTGGTCGATCATGTAGGCGATATTCGCCGCTGCGACACCGCGCCGCTCAGCGTTGAGGATCTCGTGGTAAATCAGAAAAATCTCATAGAGGTTGACCGACCCGGTGGTCACATCATCATCGGCGTATTTGCGGTTGTTGAAGTGAAAACCACCCATCCGCCCCTCGTCGAGAAGCAAGGCCACGATGTGCTCAATGTTGGTGGAAAGAGGATGGTGCCCTAGATCAACCAGCACTTCGGCCTGCGGCCCGGCCTTAATGGCGAAATTTAGCGCCATACCCCAGTCGGCAATGTCAGTATGGTAAAAAGCCGGCTCGAAGAATTTGTATTCAATGAGCATCCGTGCCCCTTCGGGCAATATTGCGTGCGTCTCACTCAGACATTCTTCAAAGCGCCGCTTGCGTGCGATGATATCGTCTTGGCCCGGATAGTTCGTACCGTCGGCAAACCAAAGGCTTAGCACTGTAGACCCTATCTTCTGCATGATATCCACGCACTCGTGCATGTGATCGAGTGCTTTGCGACGCACGGCCGGGTCCCTATGGCCGAAACTGCCCAATTTATACTCAGGCTCTTGGAAGACATTGGGATTGATTGCTCCGATACATACACCCAATTCCGTCGCTTCCTGCTGCAAGGCGTCGTAGTCATCCACTTTATCCCACGGGATGTGCAAAGCCACGCCGGGACAGATACCCGTCACCTTGTGCACCTGGGCCGCATCGGAAAGCCGCTCGTGAACATCGCGAGCGGCACCGGGCTGTTTGAAAACGCCAAAGCGCGTCCCAGAATTGCCATATCCCCAAGAAGGCGTCTCGATCTCTTGAGCTTTGAGCTTGGCTTTGACTTCTTCGACTTCGATACCTTGGCCTGAGAGCATTTCGGCTAAAGCTGCGAATTGGGCCTCTATACTGTGCTGTGGAATTCCCATTCTACCTCTCCTAAATTTTAGTAGGTCAAATCGGGTACATCGGGACAGTAGTTACACGCAACCGCTGGGGCCTACTCCCGTACTCACTCTTAGGCGTTCTGCAGAACTTGTAGTTGGAGTTCGAGGTTGCGCAACCCGACTTCACCGGACACGAGTGGCGTTAGTTTGGGCTGTATTGCCGCCTCGGCAAACCGGGCGATGAGCAGCGACATAAAATCATCGCCGATTAGCTCTGATTCCCCCGTGCTGAGTACCGAACAATAGGCCCCATCGGGCGCAGACCGCCCCGTGCAATCGACCAAAAAGCCATTGACGCCGAATCGCCGCAGGGGTTGGCCCTCGTGCAGATCGCGGACGATGATTTCGCAACGACAACTTCCCGCCGCGTCGGCAAAACTGAAACAGGCCCGCACTTCCCCGCTCCCAGACACCACTTGTAGCGAAGCAGGCTCAATGACTCCGTCGGGCATCCAAGCCAAGAGCATACTCAAAGGATGAGGTGCCATATCGATCCACACCTCCGCGGCGCTGCGGCGACGCCCTCGCGCCAAGGTCTCCATTTCCGCGTAAAAGGACTCTACGGTAGCGAGCACCCCACGGGCCTCTTCGTATAGCTGCCGGTAGTAGGGCAACGCGGCAGCGTATTGAGTACAAATTCCTAAGTGCAGATTGGTTTGCCTAGCCAAATCAACCAAGGCTCGCGCTTGCATCAACGTCTGCTCCGCCTCATCCGAATGCCAGACTAAGGGCTTTTCGCAGAGGACGTGACAACCCCGTTCAAGAGCGCATTTGACACATTCGAAATGGGCTTCGTTCGGCAGACAGACGTCGACCACATTGGGAACTTCTTCGATGAGCAATCGGTCCAAGTCCCAATAGCCTTGGCCCGAAAAGGGAAAAATATCGCGTAGAACACCTTCTGTAGCAGCGGCACTTTCCCGACTGCGGCCCAAAAAGCCAACGACTTGCGCACCGGCGCGGTGGAACCACTTGGCGTGATGCTTGCCGATGCCGCTGGCACCGGCGATGGCGACGCGCAGGGCCCTTTCCATTTCTCCTCCAATACAAAAAGAGCCGACAGCCCATCTGTCGGCTCTCCTAAAGCTAGTGGCCTTTAGCTTTAACTATTACTTTTTTCGCGGTGCCAGCTTGGCCTCCTGAGCGCGTTGCTTCAAGCGCTTTTTGCGCCGCTGCCGCCGACTCCTCAATTCCTTATCTCTCATTCTGCCTTTACTCGAACCCATCTGTGTATCCTCCTAAGCATAAGAAGCAGTTGCCGGCAATATATTCGGCGATACCACCAAGGTCAAGCGAGGATCATCCGCAAAAGGGCCATGCGCACGTACAACCCGTTGTGGGCTTGGCGAAAATAGGCCGCTCGCGGATCCGCGTCCACTTCCGGGTCAATCTCATCGACGCGCGGCAGCGGATGCATGACCACAGCATGTTCCTGCATACAGTTCATCACCGAGCGATCGACAATGTACTTGCCCCGCGCCTGCTCGTATTCTCCAGTGCGGTCGCCAAAGCGCTCCTTTTGGATGCGCGTCTGATAGACGACATCAGCCTGCCTCGCCACTTCATGTAGGTCGTCCACTTCCTCGAAAAGGACCTGGTGCCGCTGCAAATACTCCTTTATGTCGTCCTTCATCCTCACTATCTCAGGCGCGACGAAGTACATCTTAACACCCTCGTATTTGGCCAACAGATAGCACAGCGAACGCACTGTCCGTCCATTGGCCAGATCTCCCACCAAAGCAATTGTAATTTTTTTGAGGCGTCCTATCTCGCGCTGGATAGTAAAGAGGTCCAACAAGGCTTGGGTCGGGTGCTGTCCGGCTCCGTCACCGGCGTTGATCACCGGGACGCCGGCGACAGCAGCAGCTCGATTGCTAGCCCCGCTTTCGTAGTGGCGCAATACGATCACGTCCGAGTACCCGGCGACGACGCGAATGGTATCCTCAAGGGTCTCTCCCTTGGCCGCCGAAGAGAATTCCTGGGCGCTCTCGGTCGTAATGACGGCCCCGCCCAACCGCGTCATCGCCGATTCAAAGGACAGCCGCGTGCGCGTACTAGGCTCGTAGAACAGCGTCGCCATAACCCGGCGATTGAGGATATTGGACCCGTAGTGCTGAACTACTTGCTCCATCTCTTGGGCCGTGGAGAAAATATCGTCTATCAAGTCTATATCGAATTGCTGCGCTTCGAGAACGTGATAAAGGCGATCCATCAAATGCTCCTCAACGGCCTTCCCGCTCTCCCAAGACCGCCATAATCTCCGCCTGTGCTGCCACTTCCTCTCCCACGAGTGCTCGCCCTTGTAACTTACAGGACCCGCCCCGCTTCCTAAGTACCGTTAACTCCAGTCGCAACTGGTCCCCCGGCACGACCGGGCGGCGAAATTTGCAGCGATCAATTCCGGCGAAAAAGGGCACCTTGGATTCGGGATTTTCCACGCCGCTCAGCATCATTGCGCAACCCGCTTGCGCCAGTGCCTCGACGATCAGCACCCCAGGCATGACCGGATAACCGGGAAAATGACCTTGAAAAAACGATTCGTTGGCCGTCACATTCTTCAAGGCCACGACGCGTTCTCCAGGTTCCAATTCGAGGATGCGGTCAATGAGCAGCAGCGGATAGCGGTGCGGCAACAGCTCGATAATTTCTGTTAAATTCACTCCTGCGCCTCTTCTTTTTCCTTCTCCATCAGTTCCAGCAGCGACTCGGTCAGATCGTATTCCTCCTTGGCGAAAACCAGCCCGCTTGAAGGCGCGGCGGCATCGAAAATAAAATCGTAGCCCTCTTCCTCGGCCATGCTCTGAATGGCATCGTTGATTTTTTTGAAAATCGGCTCGGAAAGCTCGATATTCTTGCGCATCAGCTCGCCTTCGGGACCAAATTTCTCCTGGGTAAACTGCTGCAATTGCTGAACTTTCGTCTCGAACTCGGCCCGCATTTCCGCCTTGCGGGCCTCGCTCATTAGCAATTCTTGCCGCCGAAAGTCCTCCTCGTACTTGAGCAATTGGGCCTCGCGGTCCTTGGCTTGGTTCTCGTAGTCCTGACGTAGCTGATCCAACGTGCGCTGCGCATCCCTGAATTCGGGCAGGCGCTCTTTGAGCACTTCTGAATCGATGTAGCCTATTTTTAGCTGAGCCGAGGCACTCGTGGCGTAACAGGCCACGACGAGGGCGAACAATAGGATGCGTCTCATATGTACTCCTCTTTATAGACGAAAATCAATGGGATTGAAGTGACGTTCATTTTTTAATTCAACTGCGCTACTCTCGCTGCAACGGATGTCAGACGACTATTTGATCTGCATCTTGATCTTGGATCGCTTGCGCCGCGACAAGGAGATACCACCGAAGCCGCTGATAACGGCAATGTAAAACCCAGCATCGTACCACCAGCCTGTGTTGTGCGGTTCATAGAGGCGGATGGCTGAGTCAAACAGGCCCCAGATGAGCGATATGGGTGCAATCCAACCGTGCCAGATTCCCCAAAAAAATCCGGCGGGATTCGCTTCAGTGTGTTTCCCGTCGCCAGGGATACACCCAGCAAGCGAAATCAGAACGATCAAGACAAGTATGCAGATCAACTGTTTGGCCATAACAAATCCTGCGTCGATCCCTTCCTCTGTATAATCCGCTGTTTTCTCTTGCCCCAAGCTAAATTGTATAAGATACAACTTGGCAGAATTTTGTGAAACAGCGGACACAAGAAGGCCCAAGATGCCAGGCGACATCTTGGGCTTCGTCTTTTGCCCCTGCGATCAGGCCTAGTAAAACTGCGGCCCAAACTGGAAGTGGGTCTTCCAACCAGCCGGCGCACCATCGACCTTCTCGCGGTCAAAACCATAGCCGAAGTCGAAGCCGATCATCCCCAGCATCGGCGTCTGGACGCGAAAACCAAAGCCCAGCGAGCGCCTGAGATCCAAGGGATCGAGCTCGGGAATCGTCGCCCAAGCATTGCCCGCGTCCGCGAAGAGGATGCCGTACACTTGCTGCTCGGCTATCGGAAAGCGGTACTCTAGGTTCAACACCATCATAGAGCGACCGCCGAGGGGAATCCCGCTGGCCTTGTCCCTCGGGCCCAAAGAGTAATCTGGATAGCCCCGGACCTGTCCATCCCAGTAATCAATACCGCCTGGAGTAAACAGATCATAGTACGAAATGAGACCGTCGTCCTCGTCGGAAAAACCATCTATGACCGCGACTTTGGTCTCCAAACTCCAGACGAACTTCCACCAACTCGGCCGGTAATAGTTGAAATTCACTTCGTGGTTGTGGAAGTCCACATCGCCAGCCACGATCGAAGTCGCGACCGATGGAGTGTAGCTAAAAACCGTCCCCTTGGTCGGAAACTCGGCCCGGTCGCGCGTATCGCGCGTATAGATCAACTCAAAGCGGCTCGTAAGCCGATCTTGGTATCTGGGATCGCTTGCCAATGGAGCGTTGCCGTCTGCAAAGTCAGAATAGCCTTGGCTATAAAGGCGATAGCCCAACGAAAGGCTGGAATTAGCCGGTTTTTTCAATCGCCGACCCACGCGCACATTGATCGACTTGCGATTGGATTTCCAGAGGATCGAATCGTACCTGCCTGACCGGTAGTCGTAGTAATGGAGGTTTTGCGTATAAGCGCGCGCCGACAAACTAGTCGGGGTGTCAAAAAGCCACGGCTCGGTAAAACCGACGAGGAACTGCTCGCGCCGGGTGCCGAACTCCCAGTTAAAGTCCAAGCTCTGGCCCATGCCGCGGAAGTTGGGAATCTGCAAGCCGATTTGGCCTACCATCTTGTCGCGGTCCGAATACCCCGCCCCCATAGACGCTTGCCCAGTCTGCCGCTCATCGACGTTAAACACCATATCCACCAGCCGCTCGCCCTCGCCGGTGCTGTATTGGGGCTGGATTTGCACATCTTTGAAGAAGTTCAACAGCATTATGCGCCGCTGACTTTCTTGAACAAGATTTTGCTGATAAATATCGCCCGGACGCAATTCGATCTCGCGCCGGATCACCTTCTCCCGCGTCTTGGTATTACCGGCAATCTCGACCTTGCGAATCGTCCACGGCTGCCCTTCAAATACCTGAAACGACACGTCAATCGAGTCGTTGCGAATCGTCTCCTGCGGTACCACGCGCGTATCCAAGTAGCCCTTCTCGTAATAGACAAAGCGCGCCAAATCGGCTAGCTCTGGCCCCGAGCGCCCGTATACCATCCCCTCCTGCAACTCCAGCTTCTCCACCAACTCGTCGGAGCCAAAGAGCTCGTTGCCTTCCCAAGCGACTTCGCCTAACCGGTACTGTAGCCCTTCGTCGATTTCCACGTCGATGAACAAGTGCCGTCGCGTCGAGTCGTAATAGACGCTGTCTCGCACTATGACTGCCTGCTGAAAACCCAAGCTGCGATAGTACGCCAGCAGCTTCTGCTTGTCCTCCTCGTACGTATCGCCGTTGAACTCGCCCTTGCGCCACCAGCGCTTTTCCTCGGTCTCCATCAACGACACCAATCGGCGCGGCTCCGGACCTTGACCGTCCCACTTTTGCGGACGCCGGGGGCTACGCGCCGGTAACTCTCGGCTGTCGATCACCGTGCCGTCGGCGCGGTGTTGGATCAAGCGAATCTGCTTGATCTGCACCTTGGATCCCTCGTCGATGTCGTATTGGAGGAATACTTCGCCCTCTTCCGCGCCGGCAAAGGTCTGGCCTTTGACCTCGGCGCGCAGATAGCCCTTCTCGCGATAGAGGTCGAGGATTTTCTGCTCGCCCCGCACCACATCCCTCGGCGCGATAACCTGACCGGTGACCAAACCCAGCGCTTCCTTGAGGTCTTTCTCCTTGAGGTTTTTCTGCCCCTTAAACTGCAAACCCTCTAAAGCCGGGTATTCTTCAACCATGATGATCAGGTTGATTCCCTCAGAGACGGGGTCGCCCCATATCTGGATATCCTCAAAGACGTTGAGTCCTTGGAGATCACGCACTGCCTGCTGCACGTTCTCTTGCGATAGCTCAACTCCAGGTTCCAAGCCCACCGTGGTCAGGATCAGCGACTTGGCCACCTTGCGCAGCTTACCTTGCACCTCAATCGAGACAACCTTTTGGGCCTCGACCGCGTTCCCCATCAACCCCACAGAGACGATAGAAAAAAGTATGGTGCGGAAATTCTTCTTCATATCAGCTCGCGGTCTCGCGTTTCTTCTTCACCCCTTGGCTCGTATCCACTCGACGCTCCTCGTCAAAAACTAGTTCCTCACCCCTTTTGGTGACGCGGATGCGACTGCCCTCGCCAAAGCGTCCTTGGAGAATCTCCTCGGCCAACGGATCTTCGAGCATCTTCTGTATAGATCGCTCCAAATAGCGCGCACCATACGCCTGATCAAAACCCTTGTCGGCAAGCAAGGATTTCGCTCCAGGCGTAACCCGCACTTGGATATCCTGCAATGCTAACCGCGCTTTGAATTCCTCCAAGCGAATATCTATTATCGCGGCGATGTGCTCTTTGTCGAGCGCGTGGAAAATGATGATGTCGTCAACGCGATTGAGGAATTCGGGATTGAAGGTCTTTTTCAAGGCGTCGTTAATTTTGCCCTCCATCAGCGCGTACATCGATTCGGAATCGGACTTTTGGAAGCCCAATACACCCCCTGTGCCCACATCCCGACTGCCCGCGTTAGAGGTCATAATCAGCACGGTGTTGCAAAAATCTACTTTGCGGCCCGTGCTGTCGGTGAGCCGTCCCTCGTCGAGAATCTGCAACAAGATGTTGAAAACATCGGGATGGGCTTTCTCGACTTCGTCTAGCAAAACCACTGAATAGGGACGGCGGCGGACTCGCTCGGTAAGCTGCCCCCCCTCGTCAAACCCCACGTAGCCCGGAGGTGCGCCAATCAGGCGCGACACTGCGAATTTCTCCATGTACTCAGACATATCGACCGAAATCAACGCATCGGCATCGTCGAAGAGGAATTCGGCTAGCCGCTTGGCCAACTCGGTCTTGCCCACGCCTGTCGGGCCGAGAAAGATAAACGAGCCGATGGGCCGCTTGGGATCCTGGAGGCCCGCGCGACTGCGGCGGATGGCCCGCGCAATCGCAGTAACCGCCTGTTGCTGACCAACGATGTTCTTTGTAAGCGCGTCTTCCATGGCCAGCAGGCGCTCGGTTTCGGTCTTGGCCAGCCGCGAGATCGGGATGCCGGTCATACCGGCGATAACCTCGGCGATGTCGTCTGTGGTCACTTCGACCACTTCGTCGCGGACCGCTTCCTCCCACGCTTGGCGTTTGTTTTGTAGCTGTTCATTCAACTGGAGCGCCTTGTCGCGCAGCACGGCGGCGTCCTCAAAGTCTTGGCGCTCGGACGCTTCGTTTTTTTGGCGATTGATTTCCTGTATCTCGGCCTCAATGCGGCCGATCTCTTCCGGCGGACTGAGCCGCGCCAGATGCACGCGCGAACCCGTCTCGTCAATCACATCAATGGCCTTGTCGGGCAAGTAGCGATCGCTTATATAGCGATCGGACTGGCGCACCGCATAGGCAACGACATCGTCGGCAAACTCCACGTGATGGTGGCTCTCGTAGCTGGAGCGCAGCCCCTTGACGATCTCAATGGTGTCCTCGACCGAGGGTGGATCGACCATAATGCTCTGAAAACGCCGCTCAAGGGCCCCATCCTTTTCGATGTGTTTGCGGTACTCGTCGAGAGTGGTCGCCCCGATGCACTGCAACTCGCCGCGCGCCAAAGCGGGCTTGAACATATTAGAAGCATCCAACGTGCCCTCAGCACTGCCAGCCCCGACAATGGTGTGCAGTTCGTCGATGAAAATGATGACTTCGGAGTTTTGCTGCAGTTCGTTCATCACCGCCTTGATGCGCTCTTCAAACTGGCCCCGGTACTTGGTGCCAGCGACCACGCCGCCCATGTCGAGGGTGACCAAGCGCTTGTCGAGGAGGATTTGCGGCACGCGCTTTTCAATGATGCGCTGGGCCAGCCCTTCGACGATGGCCGTCTTGCCGACGCCCGGGTCGCCGATGAGGATGGGATTGTTCTTCTTGCGGCGGCTGAGCACTTGCGTGACGCGCTCAATCTCCTTCTGGCGACCGATCACCGGGTCTAGCTTGCCCTCTCGCGCCAACTGGGTCAGGTCGCGGCCAAAGTGGTCGAGGAAGGGCGTCTTGCTCTTCTTGCCCTTTTCCTTGCGTCCGGTAGTCTTGCCTTCAAGCACGGCCAAGGTCTCTTCCATAGCCGTTTTGTAATCGACGCCAAAGGCGGCCAGAATCTGTGCGGCGACCCCTTCCTTGTCCTTGAGCAGTGCCAAGAGCAGATGTTCGACATCAATGAACTGCGTCTTCATCTCCTTGGCCTCGTTGGCTGCCACTTCGAGGATCTGTTTAGCGCGGGGAGTATAGGGCACCTCGCCGATGGTCATGGTGCCGCCCGAGGTCGTCACGTAGTCTTCCACCGACTGTTTGACCGTCTCCAAACTCAACCCCAAGTTCGTCAACACGGCCACGGCCTTGCCCTTGCCGTCCTTGATAATGCCCAACAGCAAATGCTCGGTGCCGATGTAATTGTGACCTAAGCGCGCCGACTCCTCGCGCGCTAGCTTCATTACCTGTTTTACGTTTTCGGTGAACATGTTGTTCATCTAGTTATCCTCCACAATCCGCCTATGGTCTATGTAAGTAAGGAATCTTGATTCTCGACAATTCGGAGAGCGCGAATTGAATATCGAGCATTGCAAACTTTGCTGGATAAAGCTCGATTTTGAACCTACCAAATGGGCCGATTGTTGTCAAGATAATCCCCTCTGTTCGGTCCAGCGCCGTCTCACTAGTTCGGCGCGGCGCACATCGCGGTCTGCCGACGAGAGATTCGCTCTGGCTTCGGCTTGCAAATGCGAGGACTGAGTAACGATCATTAACTGGTTGATAAAGCCGAGGGGTAAGCCGTCAATAAGCCCCAAGCTACATCCTAAACGCACGGCCGATAGCAAGTTCATAAAATCCTGCCCGCTCAACACCCGCGCGTGTTGCAAAATCCCATACGCCCGCCAAACCTTGTCCTCCACTTGGGCCGATGCGTCTGCCAGCAGGGTAGCCTGCGCCTCTTTTTCATGGCCCATGATCTGTTGGGTTATCTCCGAGAGCTTCTCGACGATCTCCCCTTCAGTTACGCCCAAGGTGGCTTGGTTGGATATCTGAAATAGGTTGCCGACCACATTGGTACCTTCTCCGTAAAACCCGCGCACCGCAAAAGCCATGCTAGTCAACCCGCGCATCACCCGTTCCATATCCTCGGTCAGGACCAAAGCCGGCAGATGGATGAGCACCGATATCCGCAAGCCCGTCCCTGTATTGGTCGGGCAGGCCGTCAAGAAGCCCCAGCGCTCCGATTGCGCCCAGTCCAACTCACTCCTAAGCGCATCGTCGAGCGCATCAACCCGCTGCCATGCCGCGTGCGTTTGCAAACCCGGGAGAATGGCCTGCAAACGGAGGTGATCCTCCTCGTTAATCATCACGCTAAGCGACTCATCTGCATTAAAGAGCACGCCGCGCTGGCCCTTGCTTTTGGCCAGAGCCGGACTAATCAGGTGGCGTTCCACCAGCAACTGGCGCTGGTTGGCCTGTAGGGCGTTCATGTGGAAAAAGGCCGCATCGCACATAGGGCGGCACTGTTGGGCGGCACCTAGGACCTGTTCAATGATTTTTTTTTGATCTTCAAGCGTGGTCTTCGGCGCAAAAGCCCACCCTGCAAGATTGCGGGCCAAGCGGGCGCGACAACTAACGACCATGCCGTCGCCATCCCCTTCTCCGCTGAGCCAGCTAGCCGCATTGTAAACGAGATCCTCAATATTCACGGCTATTTTCCTTCGAGGACGCGGATGCGGTCCCTGAGCTGAGCGGCCTCTTCAAAGGCCTCTTCCGCTACCGCTTGGGCCAGCTCTTCGCGCAATCGCTCCAGCTCGTCGCCCGCGCCAGTACTTTGTGCCGCTTCCAGCGGCCCTTTGCCCCGATGCCTGTTGTCGCCGTGGATGCGTTTGAGCAGGCGTTCTAGCTGTGAGGCAAAGGCATCGTAGCAATGGGGACAACCGAGGCGACCTATTTTCTTAAACTCCTCGTAGCTCATCGCGCAAGTCGGACAGCGCACCTCCCCGTCGCCTTCGGCCCCGGCCAACTTGGCCAACTCTATCTTGATTTCCTTCACCAGCACGGGTGCTTCTTTGGCCTGTGCAGCCGGGACGACCAGCACCTTGATGTTTTTTTCGCTAGCGCACTGATGGCAGAGCAAGAGCGTCTGTTTTACGTCGTCAACGATATGGTTATAGGCCACTACGGCCTCGCGCTTGTTGCATACTCCGCATTTTTTCATGTCGCATCGTCTTCCATCTGCAACACACCCGCTTCTATGCGCCCCTGGCGATCCATGCTCTGGGCCAATTTGCGGTCGTGGGTCATCACCACAAAAGCCTGTCCGCGCTCTCGGGCCAACCCGGCGAGCAGTTGGTGCAGGGACTCGCTAGCCGTCTCGTCGAGATTGCCCGATGGCTCGTCGGCCAGCACGACCAATGGCTCGTTGACCAGCGCTCGCACCATGGCCACCCGCTGGCATTCGCCGCCCGACAGCGCCCCAGGCCGGTGGTGCAAGCGGTCCGCTAGTCCGACAGAATCCATCAGCTCAAGGGCCTCCTTGCGGCGATCGACGCCAGCAACCTGCGCCGGCAGCAAGACGTTTTCCAGCGCAGTGAATTCCGGCAGCAGGTAGTGAAATTGGAATACGAAACCAATGTGCCGATTGCGAAAGCGCGACAGTGCCTGATCTTCGAGGTTAAGCACATCAATGCCGGCGATCCGCAGTTGGCCAGCCGTCGGCAGGTCGAGCGTACCCAACAGGTGCAGCAAAGTGCTTTTCCCAACACCGGACTCACCCATGACCGCGATCAACTCACCCGCCCGCACTGCTAAGTCAACGCCTTTGAGCACTTCCAAGCCCGCGCTGCCGGTGTTGAACACCTTGCGCAAACCGCGCGCTTCGAGGATGATGTCGGCCCGTTCCACCATCTTACATTATATACCGAATGGCTTCTACGGGCATCAATCCCGCGGCCTTGCGCGCCGGATAAATCGACGTCGCCAAGCAGATGACCATGCTAATAGCCGCCACCATTACAAAGTCCACGACACTCATATCCACGGGCAACGAACTGATGAAGTACATGTCTCCAGGAATGGAAATCAGCGCAAAGCGCTGTTGGGCTAAACAGAGCGCAAAGCCGATCAAGCAGCCCAAGACGGTGCCGATGCCGCCAATGACCAAGCCCTGATAGATGAAGATGCGGTAAATCTCGCCCACGGTGCAACCGATCGTCCGCAAGATGCCGATCTCGGGCGTCTTGATCAGCACCGACATAACTAGGATCGACATGATGTTAAAAGCAGCGACCAGCACGATGAGACTCAGCGCGAGGAAGATCGCCCATTTTTCCAACTCGATCCAGCGGAAGAACTCGGGAAAAAGCTGGGTCCAATCGCGTACTTGATAGGGATAGCCCAACTCCTCGGCTAGGCGGTCGCGGATCTCAGGCGCTTGGTAGATGTCTGCGACGTGGATGTGGATATCGGTAATCGCATCGCCCAATTCGAGCATGCGCTGGGCGTCTTCTAGGTGAATAAAAGCATAGTTGTCATCGTACTGGTACATGCCGCTTTCAAAGTGATCGGTCACGAAAAAGGACCAGGGACGCGGCGAGAAACCATCCATCACGGCTGCTTCCACATCGAGATTTTGCACTGTCATCAGCAACACCTCAGAACCCGGCCCCACGTGCAAGCGCCGCGCCAAGTACTCGCCGAGAACAATCCCCCGTTTATCTAACTCTGCGAGCAAGCCGAGGCGTAGCTGACCCTCTGGACTGGCGTAGCGCAGGTGTTGGGTCAGATCGGAGACCTCTGGAAAGGTCGCCGGATCAATGCCCCACACGGGGATGCCATCGACCCGGCCCAAATCGAGCTGCGAGGCAATAATGACCTTAGAATCCACGACCGGAGCCGCGCCCACGATCCCGGCAGCGCCTTTCACCTGCTGCAACAGCCCCTCCCAACCCGCGATGGGGCCGGCGTCAAAGCGGCGAATGTTGACATGAGCGTTCATGCCGATCAGCCGATTTTTGACTTCGCCGGCAAAACCATTAGTCACCGAGAGAATGATCACCAAAGCCGCTACCCCCAAGATCACCCCACCGACGGCCATATAGGCGATGACGGAAAAGAAGCCTTCGCGTTGCTTGGAGCGCAGGTAGCGGCCGGCGACAAACAAAGCAATGCTCACGTTTGTCCCTCGGTCAAATAGGCGCGGATGAAGCGGTCGATGTCGCCGTCCATTACCGCTTGGACATTGGCCGTTTCGCAAGCGGTGCGGTGGTCTTTGACTATGGTGTATGGATGGAGCACGTAGGAGCGGATCTGCGAGCCGAAGTCAATGCTCTTCTTGGTGCTCTCCACCGCGAGCTGTTTCTGCTTCTGTTCGTCCTTGAGGTGCTGGTACAGGCGCGCCTTGAGCACCTTAAACGCAGTGGCTTTGTTCTTAAACTGCGAGCGCTCGTTTTGGCACTGGACGACAATGCCAGTGGGCAGATGCGTGAGCCGCACGGCTGAGGCGGTCTTGTTCACGTGTTGGCCGCCCGCGCCTCCGGAGCGGTAGGTTTCGACCTTCACGTCCTCGTCGTTGATATCCACCTCGATATCGTCTTCGACTTCTGGATAGACAAAGACCGACGCAAACGAAGTGTGCCGGCGGCGACTCGTATCAAACGGCGAGAGCCGCACCAAGCGATGGACGCCGGCCTCGGCCTTGAGGTAGCCATACGCATAATCCCCTCTAACCTCAATGGTTGCGCCCTTGATGCCAGCTTCCTCGGCCTGCTGCAGATCCACGACCGTGCATTCCATGCCGTGGCGCTCGGTCCAGCGCGTGTACAGGCGCATCAACATCGACGCCCATTCGGCGGCATCCGTGCCCCCTGCTCCCGAGTGAATGACGAGAATTGCGTTTTTGGGATCGGCCTCGTCGTTGAGCATCGTGCGAAACTCCAATTCGCCAATGCCCTGCATGGCGCTTTCGACCTCGGCCTCGACCTCGGCCAGCGCCTCTGTATCGCCCTCTTCGACCGCCATCTGCCGCAGTTGATCCAAGTCCTCCAACTGCGCGTCCAAGGTCTCCCAATCAGCGATGATGTCCTTGAGGATGCGCACTGTCTTGCCGACGGATTCGGCTTGCCGCCGATCACTCCAAAAATCCGCGGCCGCCATGCGCTTTTCTAGCGCAGCCAACTCTTCCTTCTTACCACTTATGTCAAAGATACCCTCGCAGCCGCTCTAGCTGCTGCCGCCCGCTTGTCAACTGTTCCTCAATCGTGGCCATTGTCATCTTCCTTGGTTTCGTAGTAGCGATCAAAAAGGAGGCTTTCGTGCTTGCGTTCAGAGGGTATTTCAAAAAGTAGCTGCCCCTCGTACACCTCGCCCTTCGTCCCCTTGAGTTGGTCGGTGTGTGCAATGAAAAACGGCGATCGCGACAGCGGATAATAGCGCCGCCCACCATCGTCAACTAGCTGAAAACACTTCGGTACAATCACCCAAGCAAGCTGCAAATTCACCTGCAACCGCACGTCGACGAGCACGAACTTGTGTCCCTCGTCAGGCGGACCGTGAAAAAAGTGCATGTAGCGCACCCCGTCCACGGGTACCGTCAGGGCAACTTGGTTGTTGATGTTGGCGAACAGGTTGGTCAAATTTTCCAGCTTGTCTGCCGATCCGCCTGTCAAGCTCACCCCAATGTAGATCGGCACAAAGAGGGTCACGCCGCCCAAGACGACGCGATTGAGCATCCGCAGGCGTTTGTTCAACTGCTTTTTGCGCTCGCTCGCTCTGATTACCATGGCTTCCTCAAGGGGCGCGCACAAGGGCAATTTTGCCCAAGCGGCTGCGGCTAGGCAACCGCAGTTGATAGAAGTACATCCCGTTGGCTACGGCCCGGCCCGGCGTCCAGCGCGGGGCGCGGCCCGGCCGGTCGTGGCTCCCCGGCCACAGATCCCAGCGCTCGGTGAACACCAATCGACCCACTATGTCAAAAACGCTCAACTCGACGAGGCCGCGCTCGGCTAGCTGCACGGGAAAATACACCACCCCATCCCGCGCTGGATTGGGAAAGGGTGCCAACAGGCGATCCTCCTCCGGCGGCACCTCGTCGAGGCCACTGGCCGCCAGCGCGTTTATCTGACCCCAGCCATACACCGTGTCGGGACCGGCGACTCCCAAGTCCAGCGCGGTCGAGCGCAAAGCCTCCAGTACTTGGGCCGGCGTCCATTCGGGATTTTTTTGCAACAATAGGGCGCAAATCCCGCTCACCAAGGGTGCCGCAAAGGAAGTGCCGCCCTTGCGCACATAGCCTCCGCGCCGCAGATCCGCGACCACCACGCCGCTGCCGGGCGCGACTACATCCGGCTTAATGCGGCCATCAGCCGTTGGCCCCCGCGAGCTAAAGGAGGCAATCTGCGGCATGCGCTCGCCGCTGCCGGGCACATCTACCGCCCCCACCGCAATCGCGCCATCGGCGTCCGCCGGTATCGTTATGTAGTGCCAATCTCGGTTGGCCTCATTGCCCGCGGCCACCACCACCACGATGCCGCGCCGCACCGCCAGCGCCGCTGCCACGCTCGTCAGCGCTGTTTCCCCGTCCAGATCCGCTGGCGAGTAACCCGTGCCGTCGTCCCACCGATTGTAGCCCAACGAACTGTTGACCACCTGCGCTCCCAAGCTATCTGCCCATTCCAAACCGGCGATCCAGCGATCCTCCTCCGAGGGCATTTCGGGCAAGTTGTCGTCTAGTTCGGTCTTGGCCAAGATGTACTCAGCGTCGGGTGCCACGCCGACAAAGTGATCGGGCTGATAGCCTGCCAGCAGGGAAAGTACTTGCGCACCGTGCAAGTTTTGGCTGCCGCTCCTTTCGTCGCCCGTGATGGGTTGATCGGCTTCATCGCTGACAATCTCGTCGTCATTGACAAAGTCGCGCTGGGCCACCACGCGAATGAAGGTGAAGGCCGCGTGTTCGGCGTAGTGGAAACCGTTGTCGAGCAAGGCCACGCGCACCCCAGCACCCGTCAGACCTTGGTCGTGTAGGGGAGGAACGGCGATTTGGGCCAACTGCTCAAAGGCTAGGCCATAACGGCTTTGCAGCAATTTAGGGCTAGCAAACAGTCCGGGCGGCGGTGGACTAGGCCTCTGCAAGCGCTGCACGGGCCGCGTTGCAACGACAAAATCCGCAGTCTGCACTCGGAGCTGTACCTCGGACGAAACCCGCGCGCTGACTGCGTTGAGCCAACGCGAGGAGAAGCGCACCACCACCCCCATCTTCCGCAGCCGTTCGATATAGCGTTGGCTGACGGGCAGATTCAGTTCCGCGTCCGTATGACCAGCCCCCAAATCCACCCAAGCGATGCGCCGTCCCTCGGCATCCGTTTTGTCGCGCAACAGAATCCAGATACTCTGATCCGCTGCAACCGCCAAGGCCCCCACGTGTACCAGCAGAGCCCCGCACCACCACCGCACCCCCTTACTCAACAGGAGATTCCCTCGTGTCCAGCACCTCCACCCCTTCTGGCACCTTAAAAGAAAAGACCTCGTCGGCTATCCTCCTGTTGGCGCGGTGATCCCTCAGGACGTACGCAGTGCGATTGCCATTGGCCTCGCGCTGCTCAACTTGCAGTAGAATCCATCCCCTAGGATCCACCCAAACCCGCATCTGTTCGACCACAGAGGCTTCGTTTTCCGGTGCCATGATCAGCAAATAGCAAGGCCGTCCCCCCAACGCGCTTTCCTCCACCGCAATGGGCACATAGCGCTCGGTATAGTCGAAAAATACTTCCCACGGGGTCTTTATTTCCGCTTCGTAGGGACTGATCACCACTTGGCCGTTGTGCACGACATACGACCAGACGGCCTTGCCATCGGCCACCACTACATCGCCGCCTTCCAGTTCGATGCGAAAGCGATTCGGGCGGCGCAAATAGATCTGGCCCTCGCGGCTGCGGTACTTATCCAGCACGGCCCAGTAGAACTGCTTTTCAAAGCGGGCTGAAAACGTCTTGTAGCTAGCGAGGCGCTTTTGCACCCTAGCGATGATTTCTTCGCCGCTTTGTCCAAAAGCCGTGCTTGCCGCCAAGCACATACAAGAAATGGTCCACAACGACAGTCTCATTTTTCCGCATCCTCCTCTTCCGCACTCTCGACGAGAATCTCGCGCGGCTTTGCCCCGACGATCGGCCCGACGATACCGGCGGCCTCCAGCTCGTCCATCAATCGCGCGGCGCGGGAATAACCCACTTTTAAGCGCCGCTGCAAAAACGATGTGGAGGCCTGCTGATGTTCGCAGACTAAGCGCACGGCATCGTCGAAAAGGTCGTCGCGCACATCGGCAGCCGCGTTAATATCCGGCTGCTCGGAAAACACCGCAACTTCCTCGGCCTC
Source organism: Gemmatimonadota bacterium (assembly GCA_028875345.1). Taxonomy (GTDB): domain Bacteria; phylum Latescibacterota; class UBA2968; order UBA8231; family UBA8231. The sequence continues at coordinate 59,793 of JAPPEG010000068.1, read as the reverse complement.
GTACTGGCTCTCTTTCAATGCTTCGACCAAGCGCTCGGTTTCCTCACCAGAAATAAAGGCCCCGTGGACGCGGATTGGCTCGCCTTGGCCGCTCGGCAGAAAGAGCATATCGCCCATCCCCAAGAGCCGCTCGGCCCCATTGAGATCGAGGATCGTGCGCGAGTCCGTCTTCGACGCCACTTGGAAAGCAATACGCGAAGGGAAGTTGGCCTTGATTACCCCGGTAATCACGTTCACCGAAGGCCGCTGGGTCGCCAAAATGATGTGAATGCCCACAGCGCGCGACTTCTGCGCCAAACCCATCAGCGAGGTCTCCACCTCAGCGGGGGCCGTCATCATCAAGTCGGCAAATTCGTCGATTACTATCACGATGTACGCCAGCGGCTTCCCAAGCTCAACGCCGTCTTCTGCAGCCTCGGCTTGGACGCTCGCCAGCTTGGCGTTGTAGTCGGACAGATTGCGCACCCCCAGTTGGGCCAACTTCTGGTAACGAGCTTCCATTTCGGCTACCGCCCACTTCAGGGCCTCGGCGGCCTTTTTCGGCTCGGTGATAACCGGCACCAGCAAGTGTGGTATATCGTTGTACATCGTCAATTCGACGACCTTGGGATCGACCATGATAAAGCGCACTTCGTCCGGCGTGGCCTTGAGGAGGATACTGCAAATTAGGCTGTTCAGGCACACGCTCTTGCCAGCCCCAGTGGCACCGGCGACCAATAGATGAGGCATTTTGGCCAAATCCGCGGCGCACGGCTCGCCCGAAATAGTCTTGCCCAAGGCCATGACCAGCTTGGAATCCGACCGGCTGAACACCTCGTCTTCGATGATCTCGCGCAAGTAAACGGTCTCTCGCTCCTGATTGGCAATCTCCACCCCCACCACGGATTTGCCTGGCACCGGCGCTTGAATGCGAATGCCTTTGGCACTCATCACGCGCGCGAGATCGTCCGAAAGCGCGGCAATGCGATTGACCTTGACCCCTGGGGCTGGCTCCACCTCGTAGCGCGTCACCACTGGCCCGGGACTCACCTCCACGACCTGACAGGCCACGTCGAAATTACCCAGCGCATTCTCCAGCAGCTTGGCGTTTTCCAGCAAGACCTCCTTAGAGACGTCACTTTGGCTAGCTGGCACTTCGTCTAGCAACTGGGTGCTCGGGATTTCGTAGCGACCACTGGCTTGCTTGCGGGCTGGCTCTGCCTTCTCTTGTTGGCGTACCGGCTCTGGCACAACTGCATCTTCAACCGCCGATTCCTTCTTCTTTTTGCGCTCTCGCCGCTCAACGCGCGCTGGTTCCTGCACCCGAGGCTCCACTACAGCAACCTCTTCAACCATTGGCTTCCAAGGGGCCGCATCCTCGACCCGAGACTCCGCGCCAATCTCGGGTCGCATTTCTCGCACCATGGCGGCTTCGCCCCGTTTCCGTTTTGCGGCTTTGCTCTTATGCATAGTGGGGAGCAGTCTCCGCAAACGCCCGAGCCACCGCCAAACCACCGCCAAACCACCGCCAAACCACGCCAACAGCCGCCAGTTCAGTCCGGGGGTCAAAATCACCGCAACCACAAAGAACGAGCCCAGCAAAACCGCCGCCCCTAGCCTCCCTAGGTACGGTATGAGGAGATCCAAACTAATCTGGGTTCCCAGCACACCGCCCAGCGCGTAGGCCGTGTGCGGCGAATAGTCGGGCAGACCAGTAGCGATGCTGATGAAGACGGCCATGAGCAAAAGGCCCACACTGCGCTGCACCGCAAGAGCCACCGGCTGGCAGCGCACCCTATTCCAGCCCCACAACAACAAGAGCGCGGGCCAGACATACGCGGCCAATCCCATGCCCGCAAAGGCCCCATACGACGCATACGCACCGATCCACCCCCCCCAATTCAAACTCTCCGCCACCGAGCGGCTCGAATTAGGAGGATCCAGCGGCGAATGGGATATCAAGCAGACAAGCAAAAACGCGCCGAGACCGAGGAGGAGCACCCCCAGCGCTTGGGGTCTCTTCTCTCCTTTGGGCGTATGCAAAAACTCGGACATAGAGCCGCAGACTCCGCTAGTACTAGGCTGGGAAGCAATCGGATTGGAAAGGGGATTAACAAAAAATAAACAAAAACGCGGCTTTTTGCATCTTGCGGCGCGTCAGATCATACCGCTGCGCTTGCGTCCAAACCACTCGACAGCCAACAGGGCAATCGCCAAAAGAGCGGGCCACAGCGGCCCCCACAGCGGCAAAACCCCGGCCTTTTCGACCCAACGCTTGCGCGGCGCAAGCTGTTCCAGCATGTCCTCCCAGTCCGCAAGCGAATAGGCGCGACCGCCACTGGCGCGGGCCAGCTCGCCCAAGAGCAGTGGGTCGGCGCGCAAATCCCCAAGCTCAATGCTGTACTCTTCGACGACAAAGCGACCCGTAGCCGTACCTATAGCGGCTTGGTCCACTGCGGCCCAGACCTCGTATTCATACGTGCCGGGGGCCAGTCCACTAGCGACGCCTCGGTAGTGCCCGGCTCCTTGTGATTGCAGGTCGAATGCTTCTCGCCCGGCTAGCGCGACCTGTACCGTCGCCCCCGGCTGCGGCTTCAGCAGTTCGTCGAAAACCTGCACCGCGAAAACCACTTCCTCTCCCGCCCGGAACACGGGTCGCTCCGTTGAGGCACGGACCCGCCCGCCTGGAGTGTCGAGCGCGAGCCACTTGGCGGCGTCGCGCCAGAACGTGCGAATGGTCTGCGGCTGGCCATCGACGCCGCTGCTCATCAGGTCGAGCCGCCAAAAAGACGCGGATAGAGCCGCTATGACCTTGCCCGCGCCATACGCGCTCACAACTACGACAGGCTCGCCGCCTGCGCTCTCGACCAGCACGGTGGTACCCGGCCGCTGCTGCGCCGTGCGAAAGTAGCCCGGCAGCGGTGGCAACCGAAGCCACGGATCGTCCACCCCCGCGGGCTGGCGCACGACCGGATGGTGCCGCCCGCCCGCGCTGAGTCGCAACAAGACCTCGCCCGGCACAAAGGGCACAGGACCAGCTACCTGAAGCGGCATGAGCGCAGCCAGCGGTGAGTCGGCCCGCCAAGCCCGCGCCATCTTGGGGCCCCCAACGACGAGCAAACCGGCACCGGCGTACACATGCTGGACCAATGCAGTGGCAGGTGGGCCGTTGAGCAGCCACTCGCCCGGATTCACCAGCACCACATCCCGACCCTGCAAAACAGCCGGACTCCACGCGCCACCGTAGAACGCGTCCGGCTCTCGCTGAATCATAGCCTCTACTACCCAACTCGAATCTGCGCTTAAACTGCGACGCAAAAAGGCCAAATCCTCGCTGGGGCCTCCGGCTAGCAACAGCACCCGCGTGCGCCCGGCGAGAATGTGGGTAAACGCAAGGGCCTCGTTGTCTGCGGTCGCAAATTCCCCGGGCACGGACGCAATGGCCACGCGAAAAATGCGCGGCCCAGCCTGCTGGGGCGTCACTGCAAAGGAAACGCGCTGCACCTGTCCATCGCCGGCCAACAGCAGCAATTGTCTCTGGAGCAATCGCTCTCCCTCGTAGAGCTGGACTTCCACGCGCTGTCCTTCGTATCCCCAACTCCGCACCTCGGCGTCAATTGGCTGGCTCTGACCGATGTATCCGGTTTCGGCCGTGCGCACGTCCACTAGCTGGACATCGACGGGTACCTCTGCGCCCCCCACACCAAGCGCGTATACGGGCACGCCCAATTCCGCTCCCAGTTGCACGGGGTCGCGGCCCAAGTTGTGGCCTCCGTCGGAGAATAGGACCACGCCTTGCACGCGCTCCCGCTCGGTGACCACCTCCAAGCTAGCGGCGAGAGCGCGGCCTATATTGGTCGCCTGACCGCGAGTACTTGCGGTCGCGACCGTATCAAGCGCGAGCGGATACGCCGACTCGGCAAATCCCCAAGCGCGGACTTCGGCCTGCTGCAAGCGCGCTGACCAACGCTCGTCGCCCAGCACGGCCACCGCCTGTTGTAGTCGCGTGACAGGCCCGTCGGCTACCCTCATGCTCGGGCTCGTATCGACCAACACCAACACCAGCGGTCGGATGACCTGCTGGTGCCACCACGTCAAAACTGGCTCGCACAATACCATAGTTAGCAAGGCCACAGCCGCGGCGCGCAACGCCACGAGCACCATGCGGCGCTTGGGATCAACCTGCGGATACGTCCGCTGATATACCCAATAAACGAATGCGAGTAGGAAGGGCAGCAGGACGAGAAATACGCGTGGTCCCGCTAGCTGGAGGTGGCTATCCGACCACTCAGACACGCCAGCCCAAGCGGGGAGCGGCGTCCACATTGAGACTGTCGCAGACGCCGCGACTGAGGTAGAAGGCCCCAACAGCCCCTACCATAGCGGCGTTATCTGTACACAAATCGTACGCCGGACAATGGAAGGCTAGGCCGCGGTGCTCGACCGCGACGCGCAGCCGCTGGCGCAGCCGCTGGTTGGCGGCAACGCCGCCCGCAAGGCATACAGTCGCCACGTCTGCTCGCTCCAAGGCCAGCAGGGTCTTAGCGACCAAGGCATCTACTACGGCTTCTTGGAAGCTAGCGGCAATATGGGCGAGCTGGGCCGTGCGCTCTTGCGGGGTAAGAGAGCGGACGTAGTGTAACACCGAGGTCTTGAGGCCACTGAAGCTGAAGTCTATCTCGTCCACGAGGGCGCGAGGGAAGTCAATGGCCTCGGGATCGCCATCCTCGGCCAACTCGGCGATGAGCCGACCACCGGCCACCACCCCTTCCCCAGGCAGTAGGCCCAGCAGCTTGGCGACCTTGTCAAATGCCTCGCCAGCCGCGTCGTCGCGCGTGCGGCCCAGCACTTCGTATGAGCCGAGTTCGCGCACCAAGATCAACTCGGTGTGTCCGCCCGACACCAGCAACGTCAGGAAGGGGACCTCGACCTGTGCGGCGACCAAGTTGGAAAACACGTGGGCCTCTAGGTGATGGACGCCCACCAGCGGCTTGTTGCGCGCCAACACCAACCCCTTGGCCAGTGATAGTCCCACGATCAACGACCCGACTAAGCCAGGGCCTCGCGTCGCTGCCACCCCATCCACTTCTTCCCACCCAACGCCGGCGGTCGCTAGGGCCTGTCGCACGACTGGCACCAAAGCACGCATATGGGCGCGCGAAGCCAGCTCGGGCACTACGCCCCCGTATGGAGCGTGATCTTGTTGCGAGAAGATGATATTGGAATGCACGGCGTACGACTCATCGACGACTGCCGCGGCCGTCTCATCGCAGGAGGTCTCTAGTCCCAGTACTAACATTCCTAGTAGCTCACCAAATCGACGTATGCCGGCGCGATCTGGCGCACCTCAAAAAGCGATGTCTCGGCGCTGTGTACTGGCAGCGCATTCCCTTGATATTCGGCGTAATCTACGTACAGCTCTATGTCGCGGGCCGGGTCGAGTTGGGTGATCACGCCAACCCCGCCGCGCACCTTGACTTGGGCGGTGGCCGGCTCGGGCCGCAGGCGCGCCTCACCGGCATGACGCACGGTAATCGGCACTCCGATTAAATCGTCCTCGGCTAACATCTGCACGGTGGCGCGCACGCTTACAGCCTCCGGTACGAACGCGAGTTGCGTGTGCTCGGGATGTCGCAAAGACCACTTCACATCCACATCTTCCCGGATATCCTGCAAAACCAGCGAATCCGTATCCACATAACGCAATGCTGCGACCTGCTGCTGCGGGCCGATCACCCGGACGAGCGCGGGATCGGCTTGCACCGGCGTCACCTGTACGTGGGCAGCAGCCACTTCTATACTCGCTTGCACCCGCACGGGCACATCCCGTTCCATCCTTGGCGCTAGGGCAATTGCAATTTCTTTTGGTTCGAGAATTTCCTTGACTTCGACATCCAAGTCGGCCGCCCGCTTGGTGATTTGGGAAGGAGTCAAGCGGTGGATCCGATTCTTGCCTTCGGCCCGCAACTTCAAGACAAAGGAATCGTCGTCCAAGTCAAACAGCAGATCCTTGCCCCCGCCAGTGACCAAGACGCGAACCGTGGAAGGCACTTCACTGGCCAGCACCATATCCCCATTCACACCCTCGCCCGGCGTAGGGACTTCGATCCAGAGGCGCACTGCAACTTCTTTATCGTAGTACTTCTCTGTAACTGCGTGAAGCCACAGCGCAAAAGATAAGACCAAGGCACCTGCCCTGATTCCCCAACTGCTTACACTGATGTTGGCCAACAATAGACCCTATAAAAATCTCCCTTGGGTACTGCCTGCTTTAGCTGGCAGGGGAAAAGAGAGCGGCCTGAACGACGGGGCCGAAGGCTCCCTGAGTGAAGGACGATATAGTTTGACAGCGTATCGCCCTATGGCTATAATTACTCCTATGAAACGGATTATCCAAATCAAGCTCCTTCCTTCGGCAGAGCAAGCAGACGCGCTTGAAGAAACGATGCGTCGCTTTAATGCCGCGTGTAATTGGGTAGCTGAGAAAGCCTTTGCACGTCAGTTGGCCAACTCGTATGCCCTGCATAAGCTGTATTATTACGAAGTGCGTGAGACGTTTGCCCTTCCGGCTGATATTGCGATTCTGACATTTGCCCAAGTAGCGGCGGCCTACAAGCGCGATAAGTCCAAGCGGGTGTCGTTTCGTCCCTTGGCAGCGATTCCTTACCGCAAGGGTGCATTCCGCTACAAGAGCCTGACGACCGTCAATATCAAGACGGCCGATGGCGTCCGGCACGACATCTCGATGGTGCTGGGTGACTACCAAGCCGAGCAGTTTGACCAAGTCAAGCAATTTGCTGAACTGGTACGTCGCAAAGATGGCAAGTGGTTTATCATGGCTTGTGTCGAGCATGAGCCGGAACCGCCGTGCGAAAGAGACGACTTCCTCGGCGTTGATCTTGGCGTAGAGAACCTTGCCACCGACTCCGATGGGGAACTCCACACCGGCGAAGATGTGGAGGCCGTCCGCGTTAAAGTCCAGACACACAAACAAGCTCTTCAATCGGCGGCTGATCTGGCTGCCAATCATCGACGACGTAAGCGCATCCGTAGGAGGCTCAAGCGCATTGCGGACCGCGAAGCACGCTTTCGTCGCAATACCAATCACTGTATTTCTAAGCGACTCGTTGCGAAGGCCAAAGACACCGGGCGCGGTATTGCCCTTGAAGACCTCAAGGGCATCCGTGAACGGATACGGTTTCGCAAGCCGCAACGCAACCGCATGGGAAGTTGGGGGTTCGACCAGCTTCGCCAGTTTATCAGCTACAAGGCTGAAGCCGCTGGCGTGCTGCTCAAGATCGTCGATCCCCAATACACCTCTCAGAGGTGTTCCCAGTGTGGGCATGTCGAACGCGGTAATCGCTCCTCACAAGCTCGGTTTTGTTGCAAGCAGTGTGGACATCAGGCTCACGCCGATTGCAACGCCGCCCGGAATATCCGGGCAAGGGCGCTTGTCAACGCGCCTATAGTTTCAGCCTACTCCGCAGCGGCGGGGTAACGGCTAGGGATAAGCTGACGCGCTTTAGCCGTCAGTGTTGACAAGAAGAAGAGGCTCCGCAAAAAGGGGCCTCTTCTCGTAATCTACTACTTTTACCGCGTGCCAAAGGCGAAGACGGGACCGCTCACTTAAACGATTTCTTGAGTTCCTCGCCGATACTCAACTCGCCGTTATCAATTCTTATATGGTATCCGCAACTTGGATTAGTGCAGGCCCACGCTTTGTAGTGAATGGCTGCGCCGTCTCTTCCATAGTCGGAAAGCGGAATCAAAACACCTTCCTTGCACTTCAAACACTCAGGAAAATCAGCCTTTTCCATCCGACCCTCTCCTCCGGTTTTAGCGTGTAGCCACTCGGGGCTACACTATTATTTCAATGTACTGGTGCCGCCCCACTGTGTCAATTGCCCAAGATGCACGGCGTATTCATATACGGCCCGTTCTTGGGCGGCTGTTTCCACCGAGCCAGGACGCAGGTTCCGCACCTGTGCTAGGGCATCTGCCGCACTGCTGCCCATTCTTACCAAATAACTCGCCAACATCGTGCCCGTGCGCCCCAATCCCGCACTGCAATGGACCATCACCGGCCGGCCTTGCTCGACTGCCTCGTCAACGAATTGGACAAACGCTCGTATATCCCTCAGCGAAGGCGACTGCATATCCTGTATGGGCAAGTGCAAGTACACCATATTGCGCGCCGCCACCTCGCCCGCTGGCAGGGCATTCGCGGTTAGCGACACAATCGCCTTTACGCCCTGCGCCGCCAGCAAATCGAGATCGTCCTCCAGCCGCTCGTCCTCCCCCCAACCACCAATCTGCCCGGCACCTGCCAACCGGCCCTCTAATAGCCAACCAAAGTTGAACACCATACTTAGCGGCCTTCATAGGCTGCCTGTGGTCCTTCAACCCAGCTTTCACCCTCAACCCCTACTTCCTTCTTCCATATCGGCACGATCTGCTTGAGTCGATCAATGGCGTACTGACACGCAGCCAGCGCCTCGGCTCGATGAGGGCTAGCGACGGCAATTAACACACTGATCTCCCCGATTTCGAGCTTTCCTACGCGGTGAATCATCCCGATGTCCACGACGCCCCACCGCGCCTTCAGTTCTTTGCCAATCTCCGCCATCTTCCTCTCGGCCATAGCCGGATACGCTTCGTACACCAAGTACTCGGTTTGCTTGTCCCCGGAGTGATTGCGCACCACGCCGGCAAACGTGGCCACCGCGCCATTTTCATCGCGCACCACGTCGGCAAACAAATCGCTGGGTTCAATTGGGTCTTCGGTAATTTTGAACACGTCAGCCCCCACTTACAGGTGGAATAAGGGCTACCTCGTCGCCGGCTTTTAACGCGGTATGGCTCCCCGCGTACTCGGAATTGACCGCAATCGACAACACCTGCTGCACCGCGGCCAGTTGCGGATATGCGGCCACGAGTTCGCGCTGCAAGTCCGCGACCCGATAGCCTTCGGCGATCTCCCACTCACAGCTTCTGAGGCCTACGGCATCGCGGCAGGAAGCAAAAAATAAAACCTTGATTTTCATAGCCAAGCGCAAATAACGCCGCAGCCTTACGCAACGAGCCACGGCCAAAAAAGGAAATGGGACCCCTCATTGAGGCCCCATTTCACTCACTGATTGCTGCTGTTGTCCCGCTGAGAAAACTACCTTAGCAGCACCATCTTGCGCTTAGCTACGTAGTCGTCGGCGTGGAGCAAGTAAAAATACATGCCACTGGCGACGCTAGCGCCACTTTCGCTCCGGCCATCCCACACGGCTTGGTACTGACCTGCGGCCAGCGCCTCGCCGTCAACCAGCCTGCGCACGACCTGACCCGCGATGTTGTAAATCGTCAGGGAGACGATCGCATCGCTGCTCAGAGCGTAGGGAATCGTGGTTTCCGGATTGAAAGGGTTGGGATAGTTCTGACTCAGCGAGCTAGCCAACGGCAGGGCGGCTAGTGGCTTGGCAGCAGCCCAAATCGCGCTGAAGTCAATCGCCAAGTCGAGGGCCTTGCCGGCCGCATTCTCCGTGGCGGTACTCGCCGTAACACTGAGGAAAGACATGATCTCGGTATCAACCTCAATCGACGAATTGCCGTCGGCATCGGTCGTATTGCGCACGAACGCGCTACCATGAGGGGGAATCGTGCCAATACCGAGCACGGACACCCACAGCGCGCTCCGGTTATACACGTCCCACTTGATGAGCTGACCTTCGCCCGGATCGCCCCAGAGATTGGTGAAATTGACCTTAGAAATCACCTTGTTGCCATCCTGCGACGCGGTAGCCACCAGCAGCGGATCCGGCCGGTTGAGATGCATGCTGCGGCTCAACAACTCGGTGTCCAAGTAATCGCGCACGCCAGACGACGGGCCGAGGGACACGCTGTGAACCACAATATCCGCTTCCATATCCTCGGTAAAGCTGTCCGACGTGACGAGGGTGAAAGTTCCCAGATCGGCATCGCCATCTACGGCATTACTGAGAACGACTGCGCCGCCCCGCACCTGATTGCCGGAGACTTCCACGCCCGGTGCCGACAAGATAAACGCAGAGGAACCCGAAAACGTGGTGGCCTCCAGATCAAAGGCATCGGCGGGCGACACTGTCACGATGGCCTCAACCTGCTTCACGCCGGCTAGCCCGGCCGCGGACAGCACGACTGGGATTTTCGTACCCGGACCCGCGACTAGCTCGTTGCGGGCATTGTCATCATCATTCAGGGAAACCTGCGAGACGAACATCAACTGATCCGGATCTGGCACCGCCCATGTGACGTCGAAATCAACGGCCAAATCAATGGTGTCACCGGCCGGATTTACAGCAGTCGTGCGCGCCCGAACGTCGAGCGAAGTCGCCGCGGCCTTTAGGTTGCCTTCGGCATCGAACTGTACCGCGGCATCGCCAGCCTCATCGGTCACATTCCGCAGGCATACATACACGCCAGAGGGAACCTCGCCGACACCGAGCAGATAGACCGACCGCGAGCCGGTATTAGTGATGTCCCAAGCAATGGTCTGGCCCTTGGCGGGGAGACCATCATCAGTAAAATTGACCGAGAACTCGATCTCGCCGGGGCTGCCATCCGCGGCCGCACCTGTGCCGACCGAGGAATAGGCCGGGTTAAGGGAAACCGATGAGGTCGCCGACATATTCGGCGGGGGCACGGCCCAGTTGACGATAAACAATCCCTCGGCACCAAGGACATCCCGGTCCACAGATGACGACCCAATGGACACGCTGCTCACCACAACCTCGGCCGGGGAATTCCTGCTAAAACTACTTGACGTCGTGAGGGTAAAAACACCCAAAGCACCATCGCCATTTATCGATTCGCCGAGAGCAGCCGCACCACTTTTGACCTGCCCATCCCCTAACTCTTCCACGCCGGGCGAAAAACCAAAAGCAGGGGTAAAGGTCGTCGCCGCTAGATCAAAGGCATCCGCGGGCAATACCGTCAGGGTAACTTCAAACTGATTTACCCCGACCATTCCAGCGGCCGACACTGCCACCTGTACTGGCTCACCAGCACCGGCGGCAGCATGTTCCCCATCCAGCGAAATGACGACATTCGCGTTATCCCCGGCGACAGCAGCACCACAGAGTGCGAGCAACAGGGCGATGGCAAGAGGAAATGTCTTGCGCACGCTGTTCTGCATAGTTGCTTCTCCTTCTATTTTATATAGTGAAATGGGACCCCAATCTGAGGTTTGAGGTCCCATTTCACTAACTCGCTGTGCAGTGTGGGTGCTTACTTGAGCAGTAGCATCTTCTTGACTTCGTGGAACTCACCGCCCGCCTGCAAGCGGTAGAAATACATCCCCGAAGACAAGCTGTGACCACTGTCGTTCGTCGCGTCCCACTCCACGACGTAGCGACCCGCATTCTGATGCTCGGCTACCAACGTCCGAACCGGCTGACCGAGGACATTATACACGGTCAACTCCACGTCCGCCGCCTGCGGCAACGCATACTGAATCGTCGTCGCTGGGTTGAACGGGTTCGGAAAGTTGTTCGCCAAGGAGAATGCGGCTGGCAGCGTCTGCAACGACATCGATACGCTCGCGCCGTTGGCGTCCGTGACCGTGTACGTATATAGGGTCACGCTCTCGCTCGCCGCCGTCGGCGTGCCCGCAATCGTCCGCGTGACCGCGTCAAACGTCAGGCCCGCTGGCAGGGCCGGCGAGAGGGTGTACGTCAACGGTGCCGTGCCGCCTGCGCCCTCCGGCAGCGTGAGGCCCTCCACGCGCTGGCCAACGACGAATTCGCGGATTTCAGTCAAACCACCATCCGTCGGAATGATCTTACCAGCGCCGAACAAGTCGCCGAAGCTCAGCGCCGGGTTGACCGTGATGGAGATGGTCAACGTGGCGGCGGCACCTGCGCTGTCCTGCGCCAAGACGGTGGCTTCAGCGGTCCCCGCGGCTTCGGGCGTGCCCGAAATCGTCCGCGTGGCCTCGTCAAACGTCAAGCCAGCAGGCAAGTCGAAGGCGCGATACGATACATCGCCTTCACCGCCCGTAGCTTCCGGCACCACCAAAGGAGTGATCGCCGCACCAGCGGTGTACGCCTGGGCGTCAACCGTTTCGGCGAAATGGAGGCCCGCCATCATGTCGTCATCACCGGCCATGTCGTCATCACCGGCCATGTCGTCATCACCGGCCATGCCGTCATCACCGGCCATGTCGTCGTCATCCATCATGCCTTCTACCAGCGTGATGGCTGCCGATCCCATACCTAAGCCGTCGGCTGAACCCACCAGGACGATGGTCTCGTCGCCGTCATCGTCGGATACTGCGGAGATGGTCACGGTCGCCGAACCAGATATATCTCCGGCTGCAATCGTAACCTCAGATCCGCCGTCGAACACCGCGCTGTAATCTACATCGCGGGTCGCTGACGAAGAGGCAGCATCAATGGAGATGGACACCGTTACATCGCTTTCCGATGCCTTGCCGTCCAAGGACGCGGTTACTGTGACATCAGTCGAAGTACCCTCGCTTACCTCGTCCGGATCCACCGACAGCGCGATGCCCTGACTGGCCGACTCGTTATCGGAGATCCCGATATTGACTATGGCCGTGTGTCCGCTCGATGAAGTAGCCTGCACACCGAAGGCCTTATGACCATCCGCCGTCGTGTTGTCCTTGGGCGTCACGGTCAGCGTCGCCGTCCCGGAGGTCGCACCTTCTGCAATAGTGACGCTTCCTTGCAAGGTCGCGTCGAAATCCACATCGCGATGGGCCGCTTTGCCTTCGGTAGGAGTGACAATGGAGAGAGTGACATCCTCGCCACCAGCTCCAGCGGCCTTCTCCAACGTCACGGTCAGCGTGATGGAAGCCTCACCGCCGTTTTCGCGAACCGAAGTATGAGTCGAGGCGATGCCTTCGAGATTAATCTCAGGCGCCGGCTTTTCCGAGATAGTGATGGTGTAGGTTTTCCTAATGTTGGTACCATTGACCAATGCAATGTACTCAACCTTGGCTTCTCCTACCGCCGTCGGCGTACCTGAAATCGTCCGTGCTTCCGCGTCAAACGACAGGCCAGCAGGGAGAGTACCGGAGAGGAGATATTCCACCTCGGAATCTTCGTCCACAGATGTTCCACTCACTTCCGGCAGGTCCTTCGACAACGCCTCACCAACTGTGCCCGCTACGTCTGTTTCCTCATCAACCAACGCAAGGGCAGGTTCGGGTTCTGCGTCTTCCTCTGCGTCTTCTGTCGGAGCGTCCGGGTCAGCTCCACCCTTCAGCGTTATGGTCAAGGTCCCGACTGCGATCGCAGGATCAAGATCTGTTGCTGGAGCATCACCCTGTCCGGCTTTAGCATTCAGATCCCCCAAGATGATCGTCTCGTCGTCCGTGTCCGCGTCGTCCTCTGGTATAATAGTGACCTCTGTCGTCGCAGAGGACTCACCCTTCGGTATCACGAAGGTACGAGAATCTAAGTCATAGTCCACATCGCGGATCGCCGATCCTCCTTTGGCGTCGCCTGCTGCGGACAGAGTCAAGGCCACTGCCGCATCCGTGCTCAAGGGCTTGCCGTTCACGGTCGCGGTGACCTCAACAGTAACCGCACCGTCTTGCTCGTATATCACAAGGTCGTCACGGCCATCCACCTGCACTACTCCCGTCAGGGATATGCTCCCGGTATCCTTGTCCTCGTCTACGATCGTGATCGTCTCCACCTTTACATCCCTAGAGCGGCCAGGAATCGAGGCTACCACTCCAAACTTAGCATCGGCCTTATTGTCGTCGTCCTCAGGCGTGACGATGACCTCCACTATTCCCGTTGTCTTACCTGCCTCAACTTTTAGAGAAGGCCCCAACCTCGCCTGATAATCCGTATCGCGATTGTCGGTCGAGTCGGCGATCGTGACTGCCACAGGCTGCCCCTCGTCGCCGGCTGCATTCTCCAAGGTAACTAGTAGCTGGATCGTCGTTTCTGGATCGCTCTCTCGGAGCATATCGGAATCGCGACCACTGGGAATGGCTACAATACTTTTCACTTGAGCCACATCGCCCTTGGTTATCTTGATTACGGCGGGCATAATTGTAAGATTGGTAGCATCTGTAGCTACCTGTCCTGCCGTTGCGATATTGCCTGCATTTGCTATCGAAGAGGCAGCATCTGCTTCTCTTGCCCCTATCATGATGTACAGAGGTCCGTCCTCGTCGTCGGCGAAGGCCCTCGGATCAATCTTAAGAGTCGCCTCCCCGGAAACCTTACCCTTAGCAATGGTTACTGTTTTAAAGCCACCCAACACATCAAAGTGCTGATCGCGCTTCGCGAATCCAGGTGGGTCAGCGGCGAAAAGTTGACCGTATTCACCGACTAAAAATGCCGTCTCCGTCGTAGTAAAAACGGCGGCGGCTCCTGCGGCAGTCAACTCAACAGGCTCCAATTGAAACTTCACTTCCCTGTCGGATGCGGCAACAGGGGGAGTCGCTGTGGCGTTTCCGGCTGACGTTACTTTCATGCCATCCAAGGTTGCTGTAACCTTGATGTCCATGGCGTCGCCTTCGTCCTTTAAATCCTGCATGTCAACCGAGAGACGTATGCGCGTGCTCGCTCCATCGTCGTCACCGAGGCGAAATGTAGTCGGGGTCACAACACCGGTAGTAGCATTAAAGCCCCCTCCCCTCACGAAGGCACCGGCAATCACAACGTTCATATCCGCGTCATCGGTTGTGTCGTCATTGGGAAAGATCTTGAGCGTTAACGTCCCCGAATCCGCACCCTTCTCGATCTTTAGACGATCCAAAGCACCTACGGAGATACGGGCGTTAGCGTCAGCACCATCATCACCCGGTGTCACACTCAATTCTATAAACGCGTCTGAATCCGCCGCCTTTGCAGAAGCTTTGGCTGTAACCACGAGGTCAACTGACGCACCGTCCTTCCCCTGGCGCTCGTTGATTTCGTACTTATCCAACGAGAGAGTAATTTGCGCCGTGGCCTCTCCGGCCCATACCAAGGCGCAAGCGGCCAGCAACCAAGGGACGCAATCCAAACGCCGGATTAGCGACTTCATGTGTATCATTATGAAACCTCCCCAGGGATCGCGTCCCTGATTAAGAAAGTGATATGAAAAGATGGATTTACTTCAAACCCACTAAGAATTTGCGTTTTTGCGTGTTTCATATGCCCCCTTTCGCGGCTTTCTCGTCCATAACGCATACGCGTTCTCCTCTACAATAGAGCTAATTATACCGAGAAAAAATAGAAGTGTCAAGTGTAAATTACCTATTAAAATACTTAGTGAAAAAAACCCTATCCCCCCTGTAAAGCCTTCATTTAGGAAAGGCGCGCAGGATGGCCAATGGCAAGCGGAAGCGCTTACGTGAGTTGCAGGGCAGCCAGCAACAAATGGGTCTGGGTTCCGTTCGGGAATCTGACTCTGCATTGAAGTTCTCCCGCCGTTCACCCCTCTGGCTCGTACGATTCGGCATCTTCCGCCACGCGCTCGCCCGCATCCGCCCGCTCCACCCGATACGAGAGTCCCGCCCGTATCGTCTCCAGCACCCCATTCATCCGCGCCTGCTCCTGCTCCAACCGCCCCAGCCGATCTTCCATCCGCGCCGCAAAATCATCTATCCTCTTGTCCTGACGTGCCGCAAGATCATCTATCCTCTTGTCCAGCCGATCTGAAAGTGCCCGCATATCGGCGCGAATATCCCGCATATCGGCGCGAATACCCCGCGTCGTAGCCAGTATTAACCCCGCCAAAGCGATACCGACGCTCGCCAACGCGATACAGATGCTTACAATAGTCCAATCTATCGCGCCACTATCCATAACATACGCCTCTTCCAAGACTGTCGGCAAATATCACCCACCACCATCCGTATGTCAACCATCCCGCCGCCGCTGCCGCCACGCCGCCACCACCACACCCACAACCACCACCAACCCCACCAACCCCATCCCCCGCGCCCAAGCCAACACTGGCGAAAAATAGCGCAACTCCACCTCGTGTTCCCCAGCCGGCAACGCCACGCCCTTCCATATATAATGTACGCGCAACATCTCGGCCTCCTCCCCATCCACCCACACCGACCAATTCGACTGGTAATTCTCCGCCACCACCAACACGCGCGCCCCCGCACTCTGCGTCCGCAAGCGAATCAACCCCTCCTTTGGATCATACGCCAACCGCTCCACCCGATCCCCCGCCCGATCCCCCGCCCCATCGAGCCGCACCGCCGGTGCCTTCTCCAGCAACGCCACGCCCTGCGGGTCCACCCGCCCACTCAACAGCCGCGTCAACACGGCCTCACCGCTATCCAACACCTCCGCTTCCGGCACCAAGTAAAACCACGGCAACGCCTGCGGATTTTCGTACAGCCGATAGCGCGCCCCCTCAAAGCGCAGCGGATACGCCGCCATATTCAATTCTATAGGCTTAGGCACAGCCAAATACTTCCCATTGAGCAAATTCAACAGCGACTGAAATCCAGCCGACGGCGCGCCCGAACGCAGAAACTGCTCCACCCTCGGCTCAAACTCCTTCAGCATCCGGTCGTAGCGCCCCACCGTCAAATCGTGAAATCCCGTAATGGACCAAACCCCGTACAAGTGATACCCCGGCTCCTCCAACACCCGGAAGTTAGGCAAGGGCAAGACGCGAAAAAGCGACTCATCGCTTTGCAAAAACTGCACCGCGCGCGGATTCTCCCGGCGAATATCCGCATAGTGCCCCGGATCCCGATAGTGCAAATAAACCCGATCGACGCGCCACGTATCAAACAGCGTCACCGCACACAATCCCCCCACCAACACCGTCGCCGAAAGCTGCCCCCCCAGCCGCAGAAAGAGCAACGCCAAACCCGAACCCAAAGCCACCACCACGTACCAACCGCCGCGCGCAATCCAATCGTAGCTCCCAGCCAACACCGCCCGCTTCTGCGGCGCAATGTCTCCGTAAAACAAATTTATCCAAGCCTCAGTCGTCCCCTTCGGAAAAAGCGCCACCAGCAAAGCGAGCGCCGCAAGGACGCCGCCGACATACGCCAAGCGTTTCCGCAACAACGCCCGCTCATCCGCGTCCGCGTCCAACACCCGCTGCAACCCCAACCCCGCCATCGCACACCCAGCAAACGCAAACACAAACGAACCCATGCCAATCGCGCGCTGCACATCCGCCCCAGGCAGCAAGTGAAACGCCAGCCAATGCACGGGCGTATGCTCACCCAACACGTACGCCAACGCCAGCACAAACACGCCGCCCAATAGCGCCACCTGCGGTCGTCGCCGACTCTCCGGCACCATCAACAGCGCCAACAGCAAGGCCAACGCGCCAAAGTACTCGGAGTTAATTTTAAACGCATTGCGCCCCCAATAGCGCGAGCCGCCCTGCACCAACACATCGTCGTACCCCCCGAACTCCGGCACCACCAGCGACGCCACTTCCTCCGGATGCAGCGACCAGCTCCGCGCATACGCGAGCTGTTCCTCCGCAGTCTTACCCCCCACCTCATCGCCCGTAGCCCGCTTGGACTCAGCGCGAGTGTACATCATCACCGGAAAAGCCCCCTCAGCCCCCAACGCCAACCCCAGCACCACCGCACCTATAAAATGAATAAAGCGCCGAACCAAGGCTCGCTCGCGGCGCATCTGGTACAACTTAAATAGGAAATAGACGCCGAGACCCAACAGCGCGAAGTACGTCATCGGCGGATGCGAGTAAATACACGCCCCTATCAGCACCCCGACCGCCGCCCAATAAATCAGCCGCCTCTGCGCCAGAGCCTTTTCCAACGCCCAGATAATCCACGGGAACAGAGCGATGACCCCCATCTTGGCATAGTGCCCAGCCAACGGAAACGCCAAAAAGGTCGGCGCAGACATAAACGCCACCCCACCCCACAGCGCAGCGCGACCCCCCACGTGAATCTGCCGCAAGTACGCGTACATCCCCAAACCAGCGACAAACATCGTCAGGATATAGCGCCACCCAATATACCGCTGAAAGCTCGTAAAAAAGTACAGGACGTAGGCCGGGAAGTACTGGGGACGAATCGCCTCAGACTGGGGGAAGCCGCCCATCTTGGGATCCCACATCGGCTGGTCCACAGTCTGCACCTTGTCCCAGAAGCTCAAGTCCGCGCCCTTGTGGTAATCCGTCCCCACGTCCATGCCAAAGACGATCTTGTCCGACAGCGGCAACTCGTAGAAGTACAGCAAACTCAAGGCGAGAAAAAAGACCAGCGGAAAAAGTCGGTGATTCCACAAGGGCGGCCTATCGGCCTTTGCCGGGGCTTGGGTTTTGGCGCGTTTGTTCTTTTTGACCATAGAATCCTTCCAGCGGCCTAATCTCGTCCCATTTCCTCAACCGTACGCAAATATACGTTCTCCAAATCCTCGGCCAACCGATCCCAGCTAAACCGCCCGGCCCACGCCCGACCCGCCGCACCCAAAGCTCGCCGTTTGGAATCATCCGCAATCAACGCCCGCATCCCCTCCGCCAAAGCCCCCACATCCTCGGGCATCACCAACACCCCAGTCTCGTCGTGGCGCACGGCATCACGCAGACCGTCAATATCGGTACCCAACACAGCTTTCCCAACAGCCGCAGCTTCCACCGCCACCATACACCAGCCCTCGTAGCGCGACGGAACGCAGACCATGAGCGCGCGGCGCAAGAGCTCGCCTTGTCGTTCCTCGTCCACATTCCCGATTATCTCCACCCGATCCTCCAAACCCGCCCTCCGCGCCAAGCCACGCACATTAGTGAGTTGCTTCGGAGTCCCACGCCCAGCCAGCTTGAGTCGAATATCCGGGTGCTCGTCAGCAATCTCGGCAAACGCAGCGATCAACAGGTCGATCCCCTTGGTGTGAATATCCATGCGCCCAAAGTAGAGCAAGTACGGAGCTTCCTCGGGCACCAGCGCAAAAAAGCGCCGATCAACGCCACTGTACACCAGATCAACCTCCGCGTCGCACGCCCGCCGCTGAACGCGCGCTTGCACGCTAGGAGCAATCGTCAAAACCCGACCATAAGCCCGCAGGGCGCGCCGCTCGCACAGCCACGCCACGCCCCCCACTAGCGGATGCTTGGCAAGGGCGTGCCATCCCATGAAGTGATAAAACAAAAGCAACCCCTGTCTCCGCAGCGAAGCCGGAACGCGCAGAGGCGCAAACGCCGAAAATTCATTGATCCACAAATCCCACTCTAGCCGCTGCAACTGAGCTACGGCCGCACGACAATAGCCCACCCGGCTCAGGGCATAGCTGCGAGCCGAGCCAACGCGCAACAGGCGCAGGCCGTGCCGTTCGGTTTCTAACTCAGCTCCGGGAAACAGGCCACTGACGACGGTGATCTCGTGGCGGCTGGCCAAGCGGCGGTAGAGTTCCATCGCCCGCACCGCACCGCCGCCACCCAACCATGGGTTGGCAATGTCGTCGTACATCAGATGGCAAATTTTCATGGGCGGCAAGCCCGCGCCTCAGAGCACGCCCTTGGTCGAAGGAATGCCCTGGACCCGCTCGCTTTGCTGCGCGGCCATGAGCAGGGCGCGGGCGAACGCCTTGAACAGGGCCTCAATACCGTGATGGGCATTGTGGCCGCGCACAAGGTCGAGGTGGAGATTCATCCGGCCTTGGTCGGCCACCGCGTAGAAAAACTCGCGCACCAAGGACACATCCAGCGCGCCGACCCGCTCTTCGCTAAAGGCCGCGGCAAAAACCAAATAGGCCCGGCCCGACAAATCCACCACCGCCCGCGCCAAGGCTTCGTCCATGGGCACGTAGCTGTGGCCGTAGCGCTGGATACCGGCCTTGTCGCCCAAGGCTTGGGCAATGGCTTGGCCGAGGCAGATACCCACGTCTTCTACCGTGTGGTGAGCATCCACGTGCAAGTCGCCGCGACATTGTACCTCTAAGTCGAACAGGCCGTGCCGAGCAAAAGCGTGCAGCATGTGATCGAAAAAGCCGAGGCCGGTGTCGGCGCGGCACTGGCCGCTGCCGTCGAGGCACAACCGCAACTCGATCTCGGTCTCAGTCGTCCGACGCGCAATCTGCGCCGTGCGTTGATCTGCGCTCATGATGTGGGCCCCTGTTGGCGGATGCGGACGGCTTGCGCGTGAGCCTCCAAACCCTCGGCCTGCGCCATGCGGACGATGTGCTCGGCCGTGTGGGCCAAGCGCTCGGGCGTGTACGCGATGATGCTCGTCGTCTTGACGAAATCGGCCCACCCCAACGACGAGGCGTAGCGAGCCGCGCCTTGCGTCGGCAGTACGTGGTTGGTGCCAGCGAAGTAATCGCCGACCGGCTCGCTGGCCGCCGCGCCGAGGAACAGCGCGCCGCAGTGGCGAATGGAGTCCACCCAGCGCCACGGGTCGGCCACCTGCAATTCGGCGTGTTCCGGCGCTAGGCGGTTGAGCAGTTCAATCCCCACTTCAAGGCTAGGCACCACGACAATCGCGCCGTATTCTTCTAAAGCACTATCTATTATTGAATAGCGCGAGAGCGCCGCTCGTTGCGCTTCAAGCTCCTCCTGCACCCGTCGCGCCAAGGCCGCGCAATCCGTGATGCAAACGCACGCCACTCCCCAGCCGTGCTCAGCCTGTGAAAGCAAATCCGCAGCCACCAAGCGCGGGTCAGCTCCCGCGTCGGCGAGTACCACAATTTCCGACGGGCCAGGCAACAGCGCGATGCCCACTGTGCCGAAAACCTGCCGCTGCGCAGCCACAGTATAAGGGGAACCCGGGCCGACGATCTTGTGCACCGGCGGAATGCTCTCCGTGCCATACGCCAGTGCCCCCACGGCCTGCGCTCCACCCACGGCGTACACTTCGTCAATACCCAACAAACGCGCGGCCGCCGCAATCACCGGGGCCGGGCGGCCAGCCGTTACTGGCGGCGTGACCACGCAGAGCCGGTCCACGCCAGCCACCTGCGCGGGCACGGCTGTCATCAGCAAGCTCGAAAACAGCGGCACTTCGCCAGCCGGCACGCATAGCCCCACCCGCTCGATGGGCGTAATTTTCTTGCCCAGCATCACCCCGTCGCCGTCTTCGACAAACCACGAGTTGAGCTTTTGCCGCTCGTGGAAGGCGCGAATGTTGGCTACTGCCGCCTCCATAGAAGCGCGCAGGTTCGGGTCGAGCGCAGCCTCGGCCTCGGCGAGCACAGACGCTGGTACCCTCAACTGCCCAGGGCACACTTCTACGCCATCGAAGCGCTGCGTCAGCGCGCACAGCGCGGCATCGCCTTCTTTCCGCACCTGCCGCAGAATGTCCCGCACCGTGTCCTCAACTTCAGGGTCGGATTCGGGGCGGCGCGCCAACAGGGCGGCGAGCGGGGCGGCGAGCGGGGCGGAGGGATAGGACACAATAGGTACCATCAATACACGACCTTGTTGAGCGGATATTCGATAATGCCTTCGGCCCCGAGCCGCTTGAGCTGGGGGATCAACTCGCGCACCACGCGCTCGTCAGCGACAATTTCCAGCGCCACCCATTCGTCGTCCATCTGGCTGGAGACCGTGGGCGTGTGCAGGGCTGGCAGCCGGGCGATGACTCGGTCGAGCTGGGCGCGCGGCACGTTCATCTTGAGGCCAACTTTGTGCTCGGCTTCGAGTGCTCCCTTGAGCAGCATCAGCAAATTCTCGGCCTTCTCCCGCTTCCAGCCATTGGCCCACGCGGCCTTGTTCGCAATCAAGCGCGGGGTCGATTCGCAGACCGTATCGACGATGCGCAGCCGGTTGGCCTTGAGCGATGTGCCCGTCTCGGTCGCCTCGACGACCGCATCCACTAGCCCGGGAATGCCGGCCTTGACCTCGGTCGTGCCCCACGAAAACTCCACCTCGGCCTTTACGCCGCGATCCTGCAAAAAGCGGCGCGTCACGCCAATCAACTCGCTGGCAATGCGGCAGCCCGCGAGGTCTTCGACGCATTGGATGGGAGAATCCTCGGGCACGGCGATGACCCAGCGCAAGGGCCGCGCCGTGCTCTTGCTATAGGTCAGTTCGCCGATTTCGATCACCTCGGCCGCGCTTTCGAGAATCCAGTCTCGGCCCGTCAGGCCCACATCGACGACGCCCCGCGCCACGTACTGGGCGATTTCCTGCGCTCGGAACATCAGGCCCGCAAGCTGGGGATCGTCGATGTCGGGCACGTACGAGCGCGGCGCGAGCCGCACGCGATAGCCAGCGCGGACAAACAGGTCGAACGTGGACTCCTGCAAGCTCCCGGACGGAAAGCCGATCTTCAATTCCTTCATCTCGCTCCTAACTCAGTTCGTCTCATCGCTTCTACTACTTCGGGGCTTAGCTTGTACAGGGCTAGCCTCGCCGCAGTTTGGTCTTCTTCCGTGCCCTCGCGCATTAGCTGCTGCAAGTGCGGCACGGCCCGCTTATCGCCCATCTCGGCGAGGGCGTGCATGGCCTTGCTGCGGATGCTCTGCAACTCGTCGGCGTCGAGGGCGACCAGCAGGGCTTCGTAGATGGCGTTGCGGGCGGGCCGGCGGAGCGATGCGCTGCCGATCTGGCCGAGGGCCTGCATCGCGACATAGCGCACCTCGTTTGAGGGGTCCACTGACATGCGAATGACTTCTTCCACTGCGTCGCGGTACCCGTAAGTGCGTAGGCTCTGCAAGGCAGCGACCCGCCACTTGGGCTTGGGGGCGCGCAAGGCGCGGCGCACCACGCGGAAAGCCGAGTCGCTCAAGGCCGGCTCAGCCTCGTACGAATGGCACGGGCCGAGTGCGCCGAGTACGTATTGGCGCACTTCTACCGTGGGGTCGCGCACGTACTTGAGCAGCGGGGCGAGCGCGGTGGGCGACCCGATCTGGCCCAGCGCCCACGCAGCCGCGGCTGCCACTCGCGGCGACTTGTCTTTTAGGCCCGCGATCAAGGTCGGGATAGCGCGCTCGTCCTCAAACCGGCCCAACAGGTGCATCACCTCAAACCGCACGCGGATATAGCCAGAGTCGGCCTCCTCAATCAGCAGAGGGACGACTTCGTCGGCGTCGAAGCGGATGAGCTGGTTGGCAGCTTTGGTGCGCTCGGCTTTTTGCAAGCTTTTGAGCTGGTAAATGTACTCTTCGGGCGAGGGGCCTCCACACGCGATGCCCAAGCCCGCACCCAGCAGCAAGGCCCACAAGGCTAGCCGCGTGCGGCCAAATTTTCGACTTTTTAAAAAAATACCGGCCATACTTTGTTCTCTAATCCAATTATATTCGGTAACATATTGGTAACATATTTAATTGTTAAGATAAGAAAATAAGGGCCGTCTATAACTCCGTCCACTGCACCCATTCTCCGTCTTTGACAACGCTCCTAGTGACTTTTATACTTTTTTAACCCTATTCCACAGGAGGTTTCCCGTGAACTTGGAACTTATTTACTGCTCTGCTTGAGGCTACGAAAACAGAGCCGCCAGTTTGGCGGAACAGCTACTCGTCGCCTACAAGAAAGACATCGCCGTCTTCTCGCTAGTGCCCTCAGACCGAGGGAAGTTTGAACTCAGCCTCAATGGTGAGCTGGTCTTTTCCAAGCTGCAAGAAGGCCGCTTTCCCGACCACGGCGAAGTCGAAGCCCTGATCGACGCCCGCCGTTAAACGCCCGTCACGCCTTTGGTTCTTCATACGAGGAGATCTTGCTTTGAAGTACTGCCGCTTGCTCAGTCTCGCCCTCGCGCTTTTGAGCGCCCCGGCCCTCGCCCAGTCGCCCGAAGCCCTCGACTACTTTCGCGCGGGCTACGACTTGGTCAAAAAGGGCAGCTTTCGCAACGCCGTCATCGAGTTAGAAAAGGCCGTGGCCGCCGATGCCTCCTACGGCAATGCCCACTACGTCCTCGGCATTTCCTACAAGGCCCTCAACGAGTACGACAAAGCCATCAATAGTTTTGCCGCATCCCATGCCCTCGGCACCAAGCCAGAGCAGTCCGCTAAGGCCCTGGGCCAACTCTATCAAAAGGCTGCTCTCAACAGCTTTCGCCAAAAGAAATACCGCGAGGTTATCGACTATTTTAACAAAGCGCGCGACTACGGCCCGCAAAGCGCCCAATCCCTCTACGTCATGGGCCTTGCCCACAGTGGCTTGCACGAAAAAGACAAAGCCAAAGTGGCCTTTGCCGAGTCCATCGCAGCCGATCCCACCGACGCCAGACCCTACAATGCCCTCGGCGACATCCAGCGCCTCAGCCGCGACTACGGCAAAGCCATTGTCACCTACCAGCGTTCCATAGAGGCCGACCCCACGTACATGGAATCATACGGCGACTTGGCGCGGTTGAAGTTCGATACCCAAGAGATAGAGAGCGTCGTGCCGCTTTTGCAAAACGCCCTAAAGATCGACGACACGTACGCCGAAGGACACCGCTTGCTCGGCATTGCGCTCAACCAGCTCGGCCGTTTCCACGAGGCCATCGCCCCGCTGAACAAGGCAGCCGATCTAGACGACGGCTACTGCGAGACGTACTACCGGCTCAGCGAGGCTCACTACGGCATGGGCAATTTCCGCCAAGCCATTGAGTTCGGGCGGCGCGCCACCAGTTGCCAAGACGACTACCCAGCCGCCGAAACGCTGCTGGGCGACGCGCATTTTCAGCTCGGCCAACGACAGGAGGCGCGGCGCTGGTACAACCAAGCAGTCAAAGACAGCCGCTTCAAAGACTACGCAGCGAGCAAACTCGCAGAGCTTGACGAGCAGCCCCAATAGCCGCAATGGCGCTGCTTCTGGCCTCGAACAACGCCGGCAAGCTGCGCGAAGTCCGCGCCCTACTCGCCGATATTGCAGTCGTCGCGCCGGCCGCGTTGGGCCTTGAACTCAACGTCGAGGAAAGCGGCCAGACCTTTGCCGCCAACGCCCAACTCAAGGCCCGCGCCTATGCCGCAGCCAGCGGCCAGATCGCCCTTGCCGACGACTCTGGGCTCGAGGTCGATGCCCTCGGCGGCGCGCCCGGGATTTACTCGGCTCGCTACGGCGGCCCTGACCTCGACGACGCCGGCCGCTGCCAGTTCTTACTCACCGAGCTCGCGCCCTATCCCGAGCCAGCGCAGCGCCGTGCTAGGTTCCGCTGCGTCCTTTGCGCAGTAAGTCCCGATGGCCGCCAGTGCCGCGCCGAAGGCACGTGTGAAGGGCGGATCGCCCCAGCCCCTGCCGGCACCAACGGCTTTGGTTACGATCCAGTCTTTTTGGTCCCCGCCTACGCCAAGACCATAGCCCAGCTCGACCCGCAGGTAAAAAACCGCCTCAGTCACCGCGCCGAAGCACTGGCAGCCATGCGCCCGCTCCTCGCTAGCACCTTTCCCGAGCTAGCCCTCGCCCACTAATGTTTGGTCCGTTTTCCCAATACGTCCGTCCCTATCGAAGTCACATCCTGCTCGGTGCGCTCTGCATTGGGCTGGGGCAAGCGGCGACCGCGCGCATCCCACTGCTGGTGGGCGACGCTGTCGATGCGGTCTCCGCGCCGGACACGGCCTCCAAGGAAATAGCAACCTACGTCTTCTACATCCTCGCCTACGCCTTGGGCGTGGCCCTGTGTGGCTACGCCATGCGGATATTCTTAGGCCGCGCCGCCAATCGCATCGAATACGACATCCGCATCGCGTATTTCGCCCACCTACTCAAGCTGCCGCTGTCGTACTACCAGCAACGCCGCACCGGTGATCTCATGGCGCGGGCGACCAACGATCTGCACTCGGTGCATCTCTTTTGGATCTATGGCATTCGCGGCATCGTCGATACCGCCTTGGGTCTGACCTTCACCCTCGCCTGTATGTGCTGGCTCGACTGGAAGCTGGCTCTACTGGTGCTGTTGCCCATGCCGCTTTTTAGCATCGTGATGATCCGCATCGCCGCGGTCATCAACACCCGCTACAAGGCCATCCAAGATTACTTCGGCCGCATCAGCACCTTCATCCAAGAAAACCTCTCCGGTATCCGCGTGGTCAAGGCATACACCCAAGAGCCCGCGCAGAACGCCGCGTTCGACCAGCTCAACTTGGCGTACCTCGAAAAAAACCGCGCCTACATCCGCACCCGCGCCAACTACCGACCGCTGTCCTACGTCATCGCCTCGCTCTGCTTGGGGCTAAATTTGTGGCTGGGCGGGCGCGCGGTCATCGACGGCGAACTCAGCTTGGGGGCTTTCGTGGCCTTCAACGCCTACCTGACCCAACTCATCCGCCCGATCATGTACATCGGCTGGGTCATCGACCGCGCCCAGCGCGCCCTCGTGTCCATGCAGCGCATCAACGAAATCCTCGCCGTCGAGCCTGAGATCCAAGACCACGCCCTGCCCCCAGCCAATCCGCGCCCAATCGCCGGACACATCGCCTTCCGCAAGCTCAGCCTTTCCTACGGCGAAGAGCAGGTCCTGCATCAGATTGATCTCGAAATTCCCCAAGGCACGACCCTCGGCATCATCGGCCGCGTCGGCTCGGGCAAGACCACCTTGGCGCGCCTCGTGCCGCGCTTGATCCAAGCCGGGCCAAGCCAGCTCCTCATCGACGGGGTGCCAATCGAGGAATGGCCCCTAGCGACTTTGCGCGACGCCATCGGCTACGTCCCGCAAAATCCCTTTCTGTTTTCCAATACCCTCAGCGCCAACCTCGCCTACGGCGCAGACTCGGCCGCCGAAGCACAGATCCACTCTGCGGCCGAAGAGGCCCAACTCAAAAAGGACATCGACCAATTCGACGAGGACTTTGACACCCTCATCGGCGAACGCGGCGTCACCCTGTCCGGCGGCCAAAAGCAGCGCGCGACCTTGGCCCGCGCGCTCATTCGCCGCCCGCAGATCCTCATCCTCGACGATGCGCTCTCCGCGGTAGATACCCACACCGAAGAAGCGATCCTCGACCATTTGCACGCCCTCATGCAGGGCCGCACCACCCTCATCATCGCCCACCGCATCTCGACCCTACGCCACGCCGACCGCATCGCCGTGCTCGAAGACGGTCGCATCGCCGAACTGGGCACCCACGCCGAGTTGGTCAACAGCGGCGGCTTCTACGCCGAGTTGTACCAGCACCAGCAGCTTAGCGCCGAGCTAGAAACGCTGTGAGCACCGAACTCAACAAAGAAGAAGAAATCCAACAGCGCGCCTTTAATTTGGGGCTGACGCTGCAACTGTTGGGGTATCTCAAACCCCACCGAGGGCACGTGATCCTCGCCTTTGGCACCATTGCCCTCGCCGCCGGCTTCGGCCAGGTCGGGCCCTATATCACGCAGGTAGCGGTTGACGACCACATCGCCGTCGGCGACTGGGCGGGGCTGCGGTGGATGATCGCGGCCTTCTTTGGCAGCGTCGCCGTGCAGTATGGCGCTCAATACGCCCAGACCTTGGTCACCGGCATGATCGGTCAGCGCGTCATGTACGACATGCGCCGCGATCTGTTTGCCCACCTGCAAAAGCTGCCGCTGCGCTACTTCGACCGCACGCCGCTGGGCCGTATTATGACCCGAGCCACCAACGACATCGACGCCCTCAACGAGTTTTTCAGCGAGGGCGTCGTCTCGGTTTTTATGGATTTTTTTACTTTGCTGGCCATCGTCGGCTTCATGGCCTATATCGACTTCGAGCTGGCCTTGATCTGCTGCACAGTGGTCCCGATCATCGCCGTCTCGACCTTCTACCTGCAGGGCCTCGCCATGCGCGCCTATCGCGAGTTGCGCACGCGCTTGGCGCGGCTCAATGCCTATTTGCAGGAGAACATTACCGGCATGGAGGTGGTGCAGCTTTTCAACCGCCAGCAACGCAATTTGCGCGACTTCGACGCCGAGCACCTGCCCTACCGCCGCGCCGCGGACCGCGAAATCCACTGCTTTGCCATCTTCTTCCCATTCACCGAATTACTCGGCACGGTCGGCATGGCGCTGGTGCTGTGGTACGGGGCCTCGGACGTGATCGACTCCCGCATTGAGCTGGGGGTGTTGGTGGCCTTTCTCCAATACATCCGCCGCTTCTTCCGCCCGATCATGGACATCTCCGACCGCTATGCCCTGCTGCAGAGCGCCATGGCCGCGTCCGAGCGCATCTTCGAGATGTTGGCCGTCCCCAGCGAACCCGTCGGCGGACCGCGGCACAAGCTGCCCGCGGCCAACCGCGGCGGCGCGATTGAATTCCGCAACGTGTTCTTCAAGTACGATCCAGCAGCCGAAGACTGGATTCTCAAGGATGTCTCATTTGAACTACAGGCCGGGCAGAGTATGGCGATAGTCGGAGCCACCGGCTCGGGCAAGACCACCATCGTCAGCCTCCTCTGCCGTTTCTACGACATCCAGCGCGGGGAAATCCTCGTCGATGGCCGCGACGTGCGCCAGTGGCAAGCGGCCGAATTACGCCGCCGCATCAGCATCGTCCAGCAGGAGGTCTTCTTATTTTCAGGGAATATCAGCGGCAACATCCGCCTCGGCGACGACGCCATTGACGACGCCCAAGTCGAGCGCGCGGCCCGCTACGTCAACGCCGCGCCCTTTATCGAACGCCTCCCCCAAGGCTTTGCCCACGCCGTGGCCGAAGGCGGCTCAACCCTGTCGGCCGGCCAGCGCCAGTTGTTGGCCTTTGCCCGCGCCTTAGCCTTCGACCCGGAAATCCTCGTCCTCGACGAAGCCACCTCCAGCATCGACACCGAGACCGAATTGCTCATCCAAGACGCCATCGCCAAGCTGATGAGCGAGCGCACCTCCATCGTCATCGCCCACCGCCTCTCCACCATCCGCAACGCCGACCAGATCTTGGTGATGCACCGCGGCGAGGTGCGCGAGCGGGGCCGCCACGAGGAACTACTGCTCCGAGACGGCATCTACGCGCGCCTCTACCGCCTCAACTACGGCCGCTCTTAGGCCGCCTCTTCCTCCTGTGGGGCCTTCTTTTCAAACCGCGCCGTCACCCCGTTCACAGCCTTCACCACCTGATCGCGCGTTTCTTCGGCTTGGTCCTTGATCAAGCGTCGGGTGTCCTCGCCCTTGTTCGGGGCCAGTAACACACCCACGGCTGCGCCGACCGCGACGCCAGCCACAAAACCGGCCAAGAGACACGTCATGCCGTCGGTCGAATGGTTGTTCCTAGGATAGATTTTTTCGTAGAACATAACAAAGCTCCTTTAGCTTATGGATGTAATTGCTATCTATTAAAGAAAATAAAGTGTGTTGAATAAAACCAATGCTATTTTTATACTCTAAGGCTAAATCCTTCCTCCTTCCCCCGCCAACGCTGAGAGGACTTCCATGGCCCAAGTCCTGAGCACCCCTTCGCACAGCCTCAAAGAATTTCGCATTCTGCCTGGGTACACGCCCTCCGACGGCAACGCGCCCAACACGTCGCTCAAAACCCGGCTCTGCCGCAAGGGGGACGACTTTCTCTACCTGCACGTGCCCTTTCTCAGCGCCGCCATGCAGGCCGTAACCGGCGGCGAAATGGCCATTGCCTTGGCCCAGCTAGGCGGCATCGGCATCCTGCCCGTCAGCCAGCCCATTGACGAGCAGTGCGCCAAGGTTGGCCAAGTCAAGCGCTTCAAGGCCGGCTTTCAGACCGATATTCTCACCTTGGCCCCCGAGCAGCCCATCGCCGAGGTCGTCGAGATCATTCACCGCACTGGCTACACGACCTTCCCGGTCACCACCAGCGGCCAGTTCCACGACCAGCTCCTCGGCATCCTCACCGACAAGGACTTCGACGAGCGCCGCGACCTCGACTGCCAAGTGGCCTCCCGCATGAAAACCGACGTGCAGGCCGGCCGCGAAATAAGCGACCTCAAGGCCGCCAACGAGCTGATGATCCGCTACGGCCGCGGCTTCCTGCCCATTCTGTCCAAAGGAGGCGTGCTACAAGCGGTAGTCTTCAAAAAAGACCTCGACAAGCACCTGCGGCACCCCAACGAATCCATCGACGAACAGAAGCGCCTGCTCGTCGGCGCGGCTGTCTCCACCCACCCGGAGGACCGCGAGCGGGCTGAAGCCCTCATCGCGCAAGAAGTGGACGTGCTGGTCATCGACGCCTCCGACGGCCACACCGAATACCAGCGGCAGATGATCCAATTCCTCAAGGAGCGCACCGACGCCCCGGTCATCGGCGGCAATGTCGTCACGGCCGAGGGGTTTCGCTTTTTGGCCGAGGCCGGTACCGACGCCATCAAAGTCGGCATGGGGATCGGCTCGGGCTGCACTACTCAGGAAGTTAGGGCCACGGGCCGCGGCCAAGGCACGGCCTTGATGGAAATCAACGCAGCGCGCAACCAGTGGCAGCAGGATTGCAACACGTACTTGCCCATCATCGCCGATGGCGGCATTTCAGGCCCGCTCGAGATCGCCGTGGCCATGGCCTTGGGTGCCAACGCCGTGATGATGGGGCACTTCTTCGCCGGCTACACCGAAAGCCAAGGCAACCTCGTGCGCACCGCGGCCGGCGACATCGTCAAAGAGTACTGGATGGAAGGTTCGCTGCGCGCCCACAACATGCGGCGCTATGCGCAGACGCGAGAGAATTTCTTCGAGGAGGGCATCGCCGGCTACGTGCCCCACATCGGCTCGATTCACGACAAATTGCCGATCCGCATCCAGATGCTGCGCTCCACCCTCGCCACGGCCGGTTGCCGCACCATCGACGAGTTGCACGAAAAGGCCGTGCTCGAAATGCAGTCGTCCACCGCGCTGATGGACAGCCAGATCCACGACATCGTCCCCACCCCGACCGACCAGCAGGTCCTTTAGGGCTATGCGCGTACTCATTACCAACGCCGCAACCTCGCTCGGCCAAGCCCTAGCTGACAGCCTCGGCGACGCACACCAAGTGCGCTTGACCGATCCCGAGCCTAGGTTCGGGATTCAGTGCGATCTGGGGCACGGCTCAGAGACCGACGAACTCGTCAAAGACATCGACATCATCGTCCACCTCGCCTACGAGCCGCGTGCAGGCGACGGCGAAAACACTTGGCTGGACCGCAATACGCGCGGCACGTACAACCTGCTCTTGGCCGCGGCCGCCGCGGAGGTCGAACACACCATCCTCGTGAGCACGCTCGACCTTTTCGCCCCGTACGAAGAAGACCTCACCGTTGACGAGACTTGGAAACCACTGCCCTCCTGCGCGCCAGCCGTCCTCGGCGCTCACCTAGCCGAGTTTACCGCCCGCGAATTTGCCCACAGCCACGAACTTCACATCACCATTGCCCGCCTTGGCCACCTCGTACGCGCCGAGGAGGTCGCTGATCAGCCCTACGATCCCATGTGGCTCGACGAGCGCGACGCCGCCCAAGCCGTGGCCCAGATTGTGCAAAAGGGGCCAGCCGGCCAGTACAACCCCATCCACATCCAGTCCGCTGGGGCACGCGCCCGCTTCTCCGTCGAGCGCGCCAAGAGCCACCTAGCGTTTGACCCCCAATACAACTTTGAGGCCAACCCATGAAAGTTTTGCTCCTAGGTGGCAATGGCTTTCTCGGCCCGCACGTGGTTAAGCAACTCCAGGACACCTACGAACTGCGCATCACCGACATCGTACCCATCGACAGCCCGCACGAGACCATGCAGGTCGATGTCTCCGACCTCGATCAAGTGCGCCGCGCCACCGAGGGCACCGATGTAACCATCAACTGCTCAGTACTGCGCCACGACCGCAAGATCGCCTTTGACGTCAGTACCACCGGCACGTACAACGGCATCCGCGCCGCCGTCGAAAACGGCCACACCCGCTTCGTCAACACCGGGCCCCACTTCACCCAAGCCGGCCCCTCGTACGAGCACTACGATTTCGACATCAACGAAGAAGTCCCCCTGCATTCAGGTGTCGGCCTCTACGCGCACAGCAAATCGCTCGGCCAAGAGATTTGCCGCGTATTCGCCGCCAACCACCCCATCCACGTACTCACCACCCTCTTTTTGAGCTTTCGCGACGCCGAGCCGTCCGCCGAGCAACTCGGCAGCGGCACCAATCCCTTTTCCGTCACTTTTCCCGACGCCGCTCGCGCCCTGCAAAAGTGCCTAGAGGTGGACTTGGCATCCCTGCCCTCGCGCTGCGAGATCTTTCACATCACCACGGACACGCCCCACGGCCGCTACAGCAACGCCAAGGCCCGACGCCTGCTGGGCTGGGTGCCGCAAGACCTGTTAGAGGGCTACTGGCGCAAGCCGCAGGGCTAGCCTATGCCCGCGGCCTCCGCACAGGTATTCGACGGCCTAGGCCATCCGCTGCGCTGCGAAAGCCTGCCACTACCCGATTCCCTCGCGCCGGGTGAAGTGCTCGTCGAGATCGGCCTAGCCACGATCTGCGGCTCCGACCTCCACACGCTGTCCGGCCTGCGCACGGAGCCTACGCCCCTGATCCTCGGCCACGAGGCCGTCGGCCGCGTCATCGCCTCGCAGCGCCCTACCTCTGCACTAGGCGACCGCGTAAGCTGGACCATCGCCGACAGTTGCGGTACCTGTTTGCCCTGTACGGAACATCGCCTGCCGGAAAAATGCGACGCGCTCTTTAAATACGGCCACGCCACGCTCACCGACGGCAGCGGACTCAACGGCTGTTACGCCACGCATCTGCTCATTAGACCCGGCACTCACATCGCCAAAGTAGCAGACCGCTTGCCCGACTCCGCAGTGGCTCCGGCCAACTGCGCCTTGGCCACTGCGGTCAACGCCATCGAGGTCCTGCCCACTCCCTGTCACAGAGTTCTGGTCCAGGGCGCGGGTCTGCTCGGCCTCTATACGTGCGCCCTGCTCGCCGAGCGCGGCATCGAGCAAATCTACTGCACCGACATCGACGCAGACCGCCTAGCGCTGTCCAGCGAATTCGGCGCTATACCCGTAACCGATCCACCACCGGAAGGACTCGACGCTGTTTTTGAAGTCGCCGGCAACTCGGACGTGATTCCCTCGGGGACCGCGGTCCTGCGCCCGGGCGGCAGCTACGTCTTCGTCGGCATGGTCCATCCCGACACCCGGCTAGAGCTGACCGGCGAACAGATCATCCGCAAGTGCCTGACGATCCGCGGCGTCCACAACTACAGCCCGCACCATCTCGACGAGGCGCTCGCCTTTCTCGCCCGCACCGTCGACCGCTATCCATACTCGTCGCTGGTCAGCGACCCCTTTGCCCTCGCCGAGCTAGAGCAAGCCATCGCCTTGGCCGAAACCCGCCAGCACATCCGCGTCGCTGTTGACCCCAACGCATGATCCAAGTCAATGACCGCAGCTATCGCCCGCGCGACAAAATCATCGTCGGCATCTGCCTCGACGGCTGCGCCCAAGCCTATCTCGACGAAGCCGCCGCCCAGATGCCCAACCTCCGCTCGATCATCGAGCGCGGCGTCCACGGCCAAGTCCACACCGTCATTCCCTCTTTCACCAATCCCAACAACGTCGCCATCATCACGGGTGCGCCGCCGGCCATAAACGGCATTCCCGGCAATTTCTACTACGACCTAAACGCGGCAGAGGAAGTGATGATGAACGACCCCCGCTTCCTGCGCGCCCCTTCGATCCTCGCCGCCTTCCATCAAGCTGGCCAACAAGTCGCCGCCATCACCACCAAAGACAAGTTGCGCCTGCTTTTGGCCCACGGCTGGCAAGGCATCAATTTCTCCGTCGAAAAAGCGCACGAAGCCGCGCCATCCACCCACGGCATCGCCGACGTCCTCGGCCTAGTCGGACGGGCAAACCCCGGCATTTACGATCCCGAAGCCAGCGTGTACTGCATCGAGGCTGGCGCACGCCTACTCGAACGCTACGATCTCGACCTGCTCTACCTTTCGACGACCGATTTCGTCCAACACAAGTGGGCACCCGGCGAACCGGAAGCCAACGCCTTCTACGCTCGCCTCGACCGCTTTATCGGTGCGCTCGACTCCCAGGACATTATCTTGGGCATTACCGCCGATCACGGCATGAACGCCAAAACCAACGCCGACGGTGCCCCCAAGGTGCAATTTATCGAGACCCAACTCGTCGCCGCCGGCATCGCCGAAGCCCGGGTCATCCTGCCCATCACCGACCCCTATGTCGTCCACCACGGAGCGCTGGGCTCCTATGCCACCGTCTATCTCGACGACGCGCACACCACACGAGCCACCGCAATCCTCCGCGCCATCCCCGGCGTCGAACAGGTACTCAGCCGCGAGCAAGCGGTCGCCACCTATCAACTCCCCCCCGACCGCATCGGCGAACTGGTCGTCCTCGCCGACCAAGATACCGTCCTCGGCCGCACTCCCGACTGGCACGAACTCGCCGACGTCGCCGAGGGCCTGCGCTCACACGGCGGTCTGCACGAAGGCGTGGTACCCATGATCTGCAATAGGCCGCTAACCGACCAATACGCCGAATTATTGGCCTCGGGCCAAGCGCGCAACTGGGACCTTTTTGACTTCCTTTGCAATGGAGTCCTAGCCTGATGCATCCCCACAACCACCGCCAGCACCTGCCATGCCCGACCTCAAAGCGGATATCGCCGTAGTCGGTGCCGGCATCGTCGGGTTAGCCCACGCCCTTGCTGCGGCCAAGCGCGGCCACCGCGTCGTCCTCTTCGAGCGCACGCCCCAAGCCCAAGGGGCCTCTATCCGCAACTTCGGCATGATCTGGCCCATCGGCCAAGCTTCCGGTCTCATTCACCAACGCGCCCTCCGCACGCGCCAGCTATGGCTCGACCTCGCCCCTAAAGCGGGCGTCTGGAGCGCCCAGACCGGCTCCTTGCACCTAGCTTATGCCGACGACGAGTGCGCCGTGCTGGCGGAATTTGCCGACCGCGCCCCGGCCCTCGGCTACGCAGTCGAGTTGCTCGACCGAGACGCCGTACTAGCGCGCAGCCACGCCGTGCAGCCCGCTGGACTCAAAGGCGGCCTCTGGAGCGCGACCGAACTCTGCGTTGATCCCCGCGAGGCCATCGCCGCGCTGCCAGATTACCTAGCTCGCGAGTACGGCATCACCCTCCGCTTCTCCACCCCGGTCCACCACATCGACCTGCCCCTGATCCACACACCAGCGGAAACTTGGTCCGTGGACCGCGCCATCGTCTGCAGCGGCGCGGACTTTGAATCGCTCTACCCCCAACTATTTGCCAACAGCGGACTCACCCGCTGCAAGTTGCAGATGATGCGCACCGCGCCCCAGCCCGGCAATTGGCGTCTCGGGCCGATGCTCGCCGCCGGGCTTACGCTGCGCCATTACCCAGCCTTCGAGTGCTGCCAAACACTGGTCGCCTACACCCAGCGCATCGCCGCTGAGCGCCCCGAGTTTGACCGCTGGGGCATTCACGTCATGGCCTCGCAAAACGGCCTCGGCGAGATCACCATCGGCGACTCGCACGAGTACGACTGGGTCGTCAACCCGTTTGACAACCCCGCAATCGACCGGCTAATTCTCGACTATCTCCAGACCTTCCTCGCCGCTCCGGCCCTGCACATCGCCCAGCGCTGGCACGGCATCTACGCCAAACACCCCGAGCAAGCCACTTTCATCGCCGAGCCGGCGCGCGGCGTAACCATCGTCAACGGCATCGGCGGCAACGGCATGACCACTGCTTTCGGGTTGGCCGAGGAGGTCTTCGCCGAGTGGGAGTAAGCCAATGAGCCTCAAAGAGCGCGTCTATCACTTTATCGAGCCAGACCATGAGCCGGGGCGTATCGTCGATGTAGCCATCATCGTCCTGATCCTGCTCAACATCGTCGCCCTGATCCTCGAAACCGTAGAGTCTATCTACAACCTCAATCGCGCCGCCTTTGAACTTTTTGAGGATTTCTCGCTGACCGTGTTCGCGATTGAATACCTAGTACGCCTGTGGGCCATCACCGCCAACCCGCGATTTTCGCATCCCGTGACCGGGCGCATCCGCTTTGTCTTAACCCCCTTGGCCATCATCGACTTCCTCGCCATCCTCCCCTTGTTCCTGCCGCCTCCGACCGTAGATGCGCGCTTTATCCGCGTGATCCGCGTGATCCGCATTTTCCGCGTCCTCAAGCTGGTGCGCTACTTTCGCGCCCTGCGCTTGCTCGGCCACGTCATTGCCGACCGCAAAGAAGAGCTTGTTAGCATCTTCTTAGTGCTCCTAATCCTATTGGCCCTCTCCTCGTCGCTGATGTATCTCGTCGAGCACGAGGACCAACCCGAGGTCTTTACCAGCATCCCGGCCACCATGTGGTGGAGCATCGTCACCTTGACCACGGTCGGCTACGGCGACACCTATCCGATCACCGCCCTCGGCCAGACCATCGCCGCGGTCATCGCCATCTTGGGGATCGGCATGTTCGCGCTGCCGGCCGGCCTTCTTGGCGCGGGATTTGTCGACGCCCTAGCGGCTCACCGGTCAGAAGACTCAGAGCGCCGCTGCCCGCACTGCGGCGAGTTGCTCGACGAATAAAAAAGCGGCCGAGGCAAAAGCCCCAGCCGCTTCTCTTCATTCATTTTTTACGCCATCAATCGAGCGGCAGTTCCACCCGCCGCCCTTCGGCCATGCTGATCTGCACGGCCTCGGTAAACTCCATGTACTTGACGCCATCGGCAAAACTGGTGTGCGTAACGGCCCGGCCGTCGCGGATGGCATCGACAAAGTCCTCTTCCACCTGCCAGCCGTCGCGCGGATGCTCGGGAATGTCAAAGGACTGGTACTCGTCGTCGCCCTCGCCAGCTATCCATATCCCACTCTCGTCCATCTTAAACGAGCC
Organism: Gemmatimonadota bacterium; assembly: GCA_028875345.1. Classification (GTDB taxonomy): domain Bacteria; phylum Latescibacterota; class UBA2968; order UBA8231; family UBA8231. Next base: position 23,218 of record JAPPEG010000068.1, on the reverse strand, counting down.
TTTGGTGCCGTAGAAAGCAAAGCCAAAGGAAGGCCCCAAGAGCGCGACGCTGCTCAAGTGATAGACCGCGGTCGCGCCACTTTCCAGTTCGGCGACAATGCCCAAACTCTCCGGCACATCGGCCGGTGCTCTCTGCCCGGTTTCCTCGTCGAGTCGCTCGGTCGTAAACGTCTTGCCATAGGCTATCACGGCCTTTTCGTGCCCGGCATAGCGCCGCACGGTCTCGTTGCCAATGCCCATCGCCATGATGTTGTTGCCCGACAGATCGCGGCGCTGCCGCCAGTGCAATGGCGCGTCCGGGTCGTAGCCGCCGGAAAGGCCAGTGAAGTGAATTTCCAACAAGTCGCCGAAAAAACCGTTGTGCAGCTTGTCGAGCAAGAGCGGCTCAGCCGACAAATAGAAGGGCGCCGGCACGATCATCGCCACCTTGTCCGTCTGCTGCGAGGCCGCGTACATCTGCCGCGCCTCAGCCAAATTCATGCACATCCGCGCCTCGGTCAGCACGTGCTTGCCCGCTTCAATCCCGGCCAGCGTCATCGGACAGTGCATATAGGGCCACGTGCCGATGCAGATCGCATCCACGTCATCGCTGGCGATCAGCGCCCGCCAGTCCTCAAAGACCTGTGGGATGCCGTACTCGTCGGCGGTCCGTTGGCCCGATTCGCGCGAGCGGTTGCAGACTCCGGTTATCTCAACCCCGTCAATGCCTTGGAAACCGGGGATGTGCTGTAGGCGGGTATTGGCCCCCGCGCCGATTAGGCCGATGCGAAGCGTCATAACAGTTTTCCTCCTGTGTGTTTGTCGTCCTAGGTCGCATCCTAAAGGTGGCCTAAGCTAGCCGCCCCCCTCGCGCCTGTCAACGCCATTCATAAAGCGATTTACGCGCTAGCTGGTAATCATCGGCGGGCCGGTCGATCGCCGTCGCTCCACCCGAGGCCACTTCGATTAGACGTGGGCACACCGGCTCGTACGCGGCTCTAGGTGCCACCGCGCCCTTGGCCACCAAGATGCGCTGATGCTCGGGCTGAATCCCCGCGCAGGTAATCTGGTGGATGCTGTTGGGACAGGCGCGCTCGCTGTTGAGCAAGAGCAGCCCTTTGCTCCCGGCCTGTTCAACTTGCACAACCGCGGTCGGCCCCTGATTGAAATAGCGGCCCCCTCCGTGCCGACGCTCGCGCTCTTCGTACGAGCCATCGTGCAGCGTCCGCACCCGGCCGGCGATTTCCAAGGTCGGCCCGTGCATATCGTCGGTCTTGCCGCCCACGCTGAGCTGTACCTGCCCGCCGACGCCGGCGGCAAAGCACGCCTGCGCGCTTTCGACATCCCAGACCGACACCACCCAGCCGTCGGCTCCCTGCGCGAGCAACTGCTCCAACACAAACGTCGAGTCCCCCGACGAGCCGCCGCCAATGTTGTCGCCCATGTCGAGCAAACACACGGGCGTCTCCTCGCTCGCCAACGCCAACCGCACGGCCTCGGCTGGATCGGGCACCGAGTGCTTTAGCAGGTCACGGCTAGCCCACATCTGCTCGCCCAACCGCTCGGCCTCGCGCTGCGCCATTTCTTTATCTCCGTCCGCAATCACTACCACCGATGGCCCCATGTAGGGCACGTCCGCGTATTGGTATCCTCCGGCGATACTGCACCCGAGAATCCCCGCTTGAGACTCCAACTCAATCGCCGCCTGCATCAGCGGCTGCATGGGCGCAACGCTCGTGTTGTGGAAGTAGATGTTGAAGAGCACTTCCGGCTTGACCAACGCCATCTTGGGCTGGATCTCACCGCGAATCTGCCGCGTCAAAATAGACGCAGCCTGCAAGCCCCGTTCCCGCTGGTCAATGTGGGGGTTGGTCTTGTAGATGATCAAGGAATCGGCCGCAGCCACCAACTCCGGGGGCACGTTGGCGTGGTAGTCGTGAGTCACGGCAATGGGCAAGTCGCCCACTAGCGCGCGCACCCGACGCACGGTCTCTCCATCAGCCTGAGGGAACTCCTCGGCGACCATGGCCCCGTGCAGTGCCAACAGCACCCCATCGAGCTTGGGGGCCGCCTCCAGTCCGCTGAGGATGCGCCCGACAAAGTGCTCGTACGTGTCCGCAGTCACTGGGCCGCCCGGCATCGCCGACGTCGCCAAGAGCGGATAGAGTTCATAGCCAAACTCCTCAGCCCCGGCGATATAGCCGGCAATCTCGTGGAAAGTTCTCTCGTACTGGCTAATCACATCCGCACCTTCACAGACCCCGAAGTCCTCCAACTGCGTCGGCTGCGAATAGAACGAATTCGACTCGTGGGAAAAACCTGCTGTTGCAATGCGCATTCGGTATCACCTTTCTAGCGAACAGATCGCTTTGTTGCCTCGCTTGCCGTAGAATATAGTGCTATCTTTCCCAAACGCTTATGAACCGTTGGCAAAAGATATTCACCTATAAAAAGACCAAGCGCCTGACGCAAATGGTCGCCTGCGGCGGCTGAGCTTCCAAGCTGCGCCCCGACCAGTTGCGGAGCGCCCTGGCAGGTCTGCCAGCAAACAGTGATCCCAACCTGCTCGTCGGCTTCAACCTCGCCGACGACGCCGGCGTCTATCGCCTCAACGAGCGCGAGGCCCTCGTGCAAACCGTCGATTTCTTCACCCCCATCGTTGACGATCCCTACACCTTCGGAGCCATCGCCGCGGCCAACTCGCTCAGCGACGTGTACGCCATGGGCGGCAAGCCCCTCACCGCGCTCAACATCGCGGGTTTTCCCGCCGACGATCTCGATCCCGAAGTGTTCAACGAGATTCTGCGCGGCGGCCACGCCAAAGCGGCCGAAGCCGGCTGCACGCTCGTCGGCGGCCACACCGTGCAAGACCCAGAGCTCAAGTACGGCCTCGCCGTCACCGGACTCGTCCACCCCGACCTCATCTACACCAATGCCGGTGCCCAGCCCGGCGACCGCCTCATCCTCACCAAGAAACTGGGCACCGGGCTAATCGCCAACGCCTTCAAGGCCGGTCACCTCGCTGAAGCCGACCTCGCCGAGGCCGTAGAATCCATGCTCGCACTCAACAAAGAAGGCACCGAAATCCTGCCTAACTTCGCCGTCCACGCCTGCACCGACATCACCGGCTTCGGCCTTTTGGGGCATGCCGCAGAAATGGCCGAGGGCAGCCAAGTGGGAATAATTTTTTACGCGGACCAAGTTCCAGCTTTAGCACACAGCCTAGCACTAGCCGCCAAGGGCCTCGAAGGCGGCTCCCGCGACAACCAGCTTTTCTTAGAACCCAAAGTCACCGTCGCCGACGGAGTCGATCCGGCCCGCGCCAATCTCCTCTTCGACGCCCAAACCTCCGGCGGCCTACTCATCGCCGTAGCCGCAGCCGAGGCCAAAGCCCTCCTCCACGCCCTCCAACTAGATGCTGCCGCCCTCGTCGGCGAGGTAACCAAAGAAAATCCCGGCCGCATCCTCGTCGAGCCATAACCGCACCTGTGCCAAACCCTCGCCCCCGCATCCTCTTCCTCGCCCGCCGCTACCCGCCCACCATCGGCGGTATCCAGACCCATTGCCACGCGCTCCACGCCCATCTCGTGCAACAAGCCCAAGTCCGCCTCGTCGCACTAGGCCGCCAGTCGCTTTTGCACCTGACTTGGTTCCTACCCTATTGCTTTGTGGTCGCCTTTTGGGCCGTACTCTTCCGCCGCGTCGATGCCGTGTACTTCGCCGACGGGGTCTCCGCGTCGTTGGCTCCCCTCTTGCGCCCTTTGGGTCCGGCGCGATTTATCACCACCGTCTATGGCCTCGAAATGACCTATAAAAATCCCCTCGCGCGCGCGCTGATGCACTGGGGAGTCCGCGCCTGCGACAAAGTCGTCGTCATCAGCGAACACAGCCGCCGCATTACCGCTGCCAGCGGCGTACCCGAGGACAAGTTGGAGATCATCTACTTAGGAGTGGAGCCGCTGGAGTTGTCACCAGACGCGCTGGAGACGGTCAGAGCGCGTTTCGAGGAAGAACACGGGCTGCGCTTTGGCCAAGACCGCATCCTGCTGCTTTTCGGCCGCCAAGTCCCCCGCAAGGGCATGGTCGAATTCTTGGAAAAGGGGATGCCCCTACTCGACGCGGATATCCGCCTCTTGATCTGCGGCCCCCTCGGCAGCGAAACCGCGCGCTTGAAGACGCTCCGTCAATCCGGTCTAAAAGACCGCGTCGTCTTGCTCGGGCCAATCCCCGACGACGTGCTGGCCATGCTGCGCACCAGTTGCGATCTTTTCCTGATGCCCAACATTCACATACCCGGCGATGTCGAAGGCTTCGGCCAAACCCAACTCGAATGTATGTACGCCGGCACCCCAGCCGTGGCCTTTGCCGTCGATGCCCTAACCGAGAGCGTGCGCGAAGGCGGGTTTCTCATTGACCCCGAGGACTACCCGGCCTTCGTCGAACAGATCCACCGCTTCTTCTCCCTCAGTCCAACGGAACGCGCCGATCTAGGCCGCCAGTGCCGCGCCTATGTCCGACGCGAATACGCCCAGAAAAAAATCGCCGCCCAATACATGGATCTATTTACTGGAAGGATCTAAACGCCATGCACTTTACCGAACTCGACACCCCCGCCCTCTGCGTCGATCTCGACGTACTAGAAAAAAACATCCGCGACTTGCAAAACGCCTGCGACCAGCTCGAAATTAGCCTGCGCGTCCACACCAAGACCCACAAGACGCCGGCCATTGCGCGCATGCAAATTGCCGCAGGGGCCATTGGCATCGTCAGCCAGAAGTTAGGCGAGGCCGAGGCCATGGCCGACGGCGGCATCCAAGACATCCTGATTCCCTACAATATCGTCGGCCAGCCCAAGCTAGCTCGCCTGACGCGCCTGATCCAAAGCGGCAAGAGCACCCTGACGGTCGCCGCCGACTCCGCAGCTACTGTTGACGGACTGTCGCAGGCCGCCACAGCAGCCGGTTGCCGCATCCGCACAATCGTCGAAATGGACACCGGCGGCGGCCGCGTCGGCACCCAATCGCCCGCCGACACCCTCGCGCTGGCCCAGCACATCGACCAGCTACCGGGGCTGGACTTCACCGGCGTGATGACCTATCCCAGCAGCGAACGCGCCCGTCCTTTCCTCGACGAAGTGCGCGAAGGGGCGCACAAAAGCGGCCTGCCGCTGCACATCATCAGCGGCGGGGGCACTGGCAGCGAAGCCATCTCCAAATCTCTCGGCTGCACCGAGACCCGCATCGGCTCGTACGCCTATGAGGGCATGACCCGCGTGGGCAAGCGCGACGACCTCGACCCCACCCGCTGTCCACTGCGCTTGGTCGTCACCGTGGTCAGCACCTCCCGCCCGGGGCAAGCCATCGTCGATGCCGGCCAGAAAGCCTTCACCAGCTACCCGCCAACTCCGTATGGCTACTGCATCGAGCAGCCCGAGCTTTTTCTTAAAGGCATGTCCGTCGAGCACGGCCACGTCGATACCACTGCCGCAGACCCTCCGGTCAAGGTAGGCGATATCCTCTCTTTCATCCCCCTGCACGGAGGGATGACCACCAACCTCCACGACCGCCTCTTCGCCCTCCGCAACGGCGAGGTCGTCGAAGAATGGCAAGTAGCCGGCCGCGGCCGCGGCCAGTAGAGCCGACATATACCCCTTTTCCACTCCAGAAGGACGCCATGGAAATCCAACCCCAACCGCAGATATTCGACGTCGATGAGCAAAACTTTGAAGAGCTAGTCCTCCAAGGCTCACAGGAGCGCGTCATCGTCGTCGATTTTTGGGCCCCTTGGTGTGGCCCTTGCAAGACCTTAGGCCCCATCCTCGAAGACGTCGTCACAGCGCTTGGCCCCGGCGTGGCCCTAGCCAAGGTCAACGTCGATGAAAACCAACGGCTCGCCATGGCCTTTCGGGTCCAAGGCATCCCCGCGGTCAAAATCGTCAAGAACGGCCAGCTAGCCCAGGAATTCACCGGCGCGCTGCCCAGAGAGCAAATCGAAGCCATTCTCCGCCCTTTGGTCGCCGATGCCCCCATCCCCGAAGCCCAAGTGATCGACCAAGCTGACGACTTAGCGGCTACCGGCGACCTCGACGAGGCCGCCCTCCAGTACGAGCAGGTGCTTGAAGAAAATCCCACCGACGGCCCCGCCCTCCTCGGCTTGGCGAAAATTCACCTACAGCAGGACCGCTTCGAGACCGTGCAAGAGCTGGTCAATCTCGTCGAAACGGATACCCCCGAGTACCCACAGGCTCAAGCACTGCTCACCCAGATCGAGTTTGCCCACCAGTGCCAGCAGGCTGGGGGCCGTGCCGCTTGCGCCCAGCGCGTGCTCAGCCAGCCAGACGACCACGAGGCCCACTACCTACTCGCCTGTTGTGCAGCCTCCGAGGGCGACTACGAAACCGCGTTGCAGGAATGGCTACACATCGTGGGGAAAAAATCGAACGGCGACCAAGCCGCCAAGGACGCCATGGTCGCTGTCTTCCACCTACTCGGCCGCGACAATCCGCTGGTAGCCGACTACCAGCGCAAACTCTACCAAGCTCTGTACTGAGCGCGCCGTGCAGATTACCCGCCTCGAACGCACCGTCTGTTGCGTACCCTTCCTCCCGGGCATCCTCCCCCCACCCGAGTACGACGAGCCCGCGCCCGGCTATCCCGAGCCGCTCTCGGCGCGGCGTCAAGATGTCCTCAGGATCCACACCGACCAAGGACTGACCGGCCTCGGCATGAGCGGCCCCTACTACGGCGACCGCGCCGAACAACCGCCCGACCTAATCGGCAAAGATCCCAACACCTTTGAACCACGGACCTTGCGCGGCGGTGGCTGGAACATCGCCCTCCTCGACCTAATCGGCAAAACGATCGGCTGGCCCCTGTGCCGCATTTTCGGCGGCAAACTACAGGACAAGGTGCTGGTTGACTACTGGATCAGTCGGATGAGCGCCACGGATTCCGCCCGCGCGGCCCAACGCGCCGCCGAGCTGGGTTTCCACGGCATCAAGATGAAGTGCAAGTGGGAAGATGCCAACATGGAGGACCGGGTCCGCGCCACCCTCGAAGTCGCGCCGCACCTGCGGGTAGTCCTAGACCCCAACGAACGCTTCTACAATCTCGAAAACGCCCTCGACCTAGCCCGCCGCCTCGACGGACTCGACGTGGTCTTCGAAGATCCCTTTCCCAAAACCGATCTCAGCGAATATCGCCGCCTTAAGGAAGAGACCAGCGTCCTCGTCGCCCCGCATTTCCAAAACCCCCGCCAGATCATCGACGCCGTGCACCTCGAAGCGGTGGACGCCTTCAACGTCGCCCCCTCGGACTGGGATTTTCTCGACATGGCGCGCATTGCCGCAAGCGCGGATATCCCCGTGTGGCAAGCCTCCAATGTCGATCTGGGAATTTTCGACGCCTTCCGCCTCCACGCCTCAGCCGCCGCGCCCAACTGCACCTTTGGCTCCGACCTCTGCGGCAACTTCGCGCACGAGCACAGCCTGCTCAAAGAGCCGCTGGTCCAAGACGGCTACGCCATCGTGCCCACCGGACCGGGTTTGGGCGTGGAACTAGACGAGGACGCCGTCGCCCGCTACGTAGTCTCCGCGCAGCACTGGCCCGGCTAGGCCGGAATCAGCGCCTCTGCGCCAAAGATCATCGGATATCCTTCGCCCGTACTCACCGAACGCGAGGCCCCGTCCATATAGGCAATGCTAAAGGCGCGACGCGACTGACCCGTCGGATTGATCCCCGAGCGGTGCAGCAGCAGATTGTTGAGCAAAATCGCCTCGCCCGCCTCGGCCTCAAGGTCGATTTCCGCGCCCGGCGGCGCGTATTCGGCCAACTGCTCTGCCGAAGGAAAGTGCCCTTCGGTGATCACCCCGTGCTTGTGGCTACCGGGCACCACCTGCATACAGCCATTTGCCACCATCGCCGGATCGATTGCGGTCCACACCGTGGTCGTCGGATTGTAACCCACCCCCCAACCCACACCCACGTCTTGGTGCCAGGGCAGTATCGTGCCGTTTTCCGCCGGCTTGTTCATAAACATCGCCCGGAAGATCGACACATCCTCGCCGATATAGCGCCGGGTGATCTGGCGGAAAAGCGGATGCTGCATGTAGGCGAGATAGACGGGATCCTGCTCCAAGCCCATGATCTTGCGGTACTGGAGCGTGGTGCCCTTGTGGCCGGCAGAGACGGTGGGCATCTTCGCGTAGTCGGCGTCCTCCCCATCGAGCTGAAACTCCATCTCCGGATAGGGGATCTCGCCGAGCATGATCGCGTCAATCCGCTGCTGTAGTTCGGCCAATCCCGCGTCGTCGAGTACCTTGCCGAGCCGCACGTACCCGTGCTCCTCAAAGTGGGCGTGGTGTTCGTCGCTGTATTGCATTAGCTGTTTCCCTCCGTTTCCCTAGAAATGAGCAATGTTCTCCCCTGTGTCAAATTTTCCTACCTTTCTCCCGGCTCGTCCGCTCCGTTCCCAACGAGGAATCCACCATGCCCACAGATAATACGCCCTTTCCCGCGTTGACCCCATCCCAACGCCTGCACCTCGAAATCTATGGCTACGTCATCCTCGAAAAGCTCCTGACCGAGGCCGAAATCGCCGCGCTCCTAGAAGTTATCTACCAGATTGAAGCCGACTTCCAGCGCACGGGCCAACTCCCCGGAGCAAACTGCCATTTGTCCAGTTCGACGCGAGAGTTTTTCCGCATCGACAATCTCCCCCATCTGTCCCCGTGTTTCTACGAATATCTGACGCATCCTAGAATTCTGGGAATGGCCGAGGAAATAGTCGGCGGCACCGTCCGACTAGAGCAGTCAGACGCCCATATCCGGCGTCCAAGTGGAGAGCAAAAGTACGGCTTCCATCGGGGCATCAACCCCGCCTATTCTCACACCGGCAACGGCCTCTATCACTTCTCCTTCGTCAAGGCCCTCACCAATCTCACCGATCTCGGCCCCGATGACGGCGGCACCACCGTCATCCCCGGAACGCACAAAATTCCCCAAGAAGTGGATCGCCAAGCGATCATCGACGCGGCCTTAGCCGACCCCGCGCTCGTCCACCAAGTCGAAGCACCGGCGGGATCGACGCTGCTCTTTTACGAATCGCTGATGCACTCTTCCGGCATCATCCGCTCGCAACAAGACCGCGTCTTAATTCTCGGCGGCTACACCCCGACGATGTTCCAAGCGTGGAACGGCTACGACCCCGATCCCGAATTCGTCGCCGGCTTACCCGCAGAACGGGCCGCCTTGCTCACCGGCGGGGATAAATACGGCTGGCAACGCAAACTGCGCGACTTAGCCGTACCTGCGGAGACCATTTAAAATGCCGAATAAATTACACATGCAATACGGAAACCAAACGCGGATTTGGTACTCTTGGCTTTGTTGCGCTCTGCTCTTGGCGTGCGGTGGCGCCGAAGACCAAGCGGGACAAGAGCCTAGTGTGCGGCAAGTTCCTCGCGACCGGACGCTGATCCTCGGGTTGACCCAGATGCTGGACTACGACGCCTTCAACCCCTTTATCCCCGGCATGGTGTCTTCGACAGGATCCAATTTTCTCTTCGAGCCGCTCTATTACTACAATGCCTACAGCGAAGAAAACAATCTCATTCCCTGGATCGCGGAGAGCCACCAATACAACGAGGATTACACCGAAGTCACCATCAAAATCCGCGACGGAGTCCAGTGGAGCGACGGCATGCCGTGGACGGCGCGCGACTTGGTCTTCACCATCAATATGCTCAAGGCCCATGCGCCGGAACTGCTGCTTTCTACCGACATGGAAACCTGGGTCGCCGAGGCGGTGGCCGTGGACGAGTTGACGGCGCGCATCACACTGAAGGCATCCAATCCAAGATTTCTGTTTTCGTACTTCACCGATTGTTTCGGCAATGGGGTCCGCATCGTCCCCGAGCACATCTGGAAAGACCAAGACGCCAAGACCTTTAAGAATCTCGACTTAGCCAAAGGCTGGCCGGTGGTCAGTGGACCTTACCGCCTAGTGATTACCGCTCCCGAACAGCGCGTTTGGGATCTGCGGCCTGACTGGTGGGCGGTCGGATTGGGGTTCCAGCAACTACCCAAAGTGGAGCGCATCATCTACCTGCCCTTCGGCAATGAAGCCAAGTGGTCCCAGCAGCTCTTGGCCAATGAGATCGATTCGAGCATCGACTTGCGCCCCGTCAATATCAAGACCGTTCTCGAGCAAAACCCCAATATCTCCACCTGGACGGGCAGGGAATCACCCTACGGCTATCTGGATTGGTGGCCGCTGTCCCTCGGTTTCAACAATCTCGAAGAGCCCTTCAGCGACCCGGAAATCCGCTGGGCCATCAACTACGCGATCAATCGCGCCCAAGTAGTGGACGTCGGTTGGCAGGGAGCGGGCACGTTCACGCTCTATCCCTATCCCGAATTTCCCCCGCTCATGCGCTATATCGACCAGATCCAAGATCTCCTCGCGCAATACCAGCTAAATACCTACGACCCGGCCCGCACGGCAGAGATCATGGAACGCAAGGGATGGCACAAGGACGAAGACGGGTTCTGGAGCAGGGACGGGACGCGCTTCAAGATCGTGGTCGATGTTTTCCCCAACCTCTTCCAAGACTTCACGCCGGTGCTGATCGAACAATTGCGCCAAGCCGGTTTTGACGCCAGCTTCCGCGCCACCAACGACGCCTATACCCGCATGACCCAAGGCACAGCCCGAACCTTTGTGATAGGACACGCAGCTTCGGTGCGAGATCCTTATTTCACCTTGCGCCTCTACCACAGTCGCTTCGTGCAGCCGACGGGAACGGCGGCCGAGTACTTCTGGCGTTGGAAAAATGAGGAATTCGACGCCATCGTCGATCGCATGGCCGAGGTTGCGCCGGACGACCCCGAGTTAGTCGAGCTCTTCCGCCAGGCGATGGATATCTGGTTCCGCGAGCTGCCTTCGATCCCGCTAATCCAGTGGTATCACCGGATCCCCCACAACGAGACCTATTGGAAAAACTGGCCCACGGCCGAAAACCCCTACGTCAACAGCGCCTACTGGCACCGCACTTGGCTGCTCGTTTTACTCAATTTGGAGCCCACACGATAGGGGTTGGATGTTCAAATGCCGCAAGGATACATGCTAGACGCGTCAGACCTCAGAAGAACTGTGCTATCCCAAGTTATTGCAAAGGGTTACGTAAAACACCCCACCCTCGCGGTATGATTGCGACTGTCCACACAAATACCTACCTTCGAGTCAAATAAATGACACTTGGCGACCATGACCCGAACCAATTGTTTGGGTACAAGCAGTTAGCATAAATTGAAATCGGGGGTTGATGCCAAATCTTTCAGCCAGTTCGGCTGTTATTCGTTCTGGAGAGATCTTACTCATCAAACGCAGGGACATTGAGGTTTGGTGCCTTCCTGGCGGCCACGTGGATCCTGGAGAGACCGTCTCCCAGGCTGCTGTCCGAGAGGTCCAGGAAGAAACGGGCTTACAAACAACGCTAGACCGTTTGGTCGGTATCTATTCAGCCCCACGTTGGCACCACGGCGGAGACAATGTTGTCCTGTTTGCCGCCACCCCCACAACTGGTGAGTTGAATCCTCAAGAAAACGAGGTATTGGACCTGGGGTTCTTTGACCCCGAGCAACTCCCTGAGCCGTTAGCTTGGTGGCACAAACGGCGTATTCTCGATGTCTTCGACGGTGTCGGTGGGAGCGTTGCCCGCTTGCAGGACATGGTTTGGCCTTTCGATCCGGATTGGACCCGTGATGAGGTGTATGATTTTCTCGCCAAGTCCGGATTGAGCAAGGAGGAATTCTACTTGAAACACTGGGGTCAACCTGGACCTGAAGACGGGAGAATTGAAGTGCGAGAAGTGAGGAAAAGTGATTGACAAAGTTCAACTTCTGCTAACAGCGCGTTTTGCTCTGCGGAGCTGATCGCGTCTCGGCCTTCGGCAACCGCTTCGCGGGTTCGCAAACCGTGAATGTTAAACGGAATGAGTAAAGAGCTGGTGGTTCATTCAATTTATGTAGCTGCTTCTCGCAAAAGCGATAATAAGCATCAATGAAAGTTTATAAATATCGAGGCATATCAACTCTCGACCGAGACCTCAATACACTCGTCTCGAATCAATTTTTCGCTCCGACAGCAGAACAGCTTAATGATCCAGTAGAGACTGTTCTAAATAGCCAATTGGCAGCTTCCCTCACCGAGGCTATAGGAGAGGAAGTTCATGAGCTATTTAATGAAACCGTAGAAATGAGGAAAACAGTAGGCATCTACTCATTAAGCCACACTCCATATGATGAACTAATGTGGTCACACTATGGAGAAAGTCACGAAGGTTTCTGTATTGAGTATGATCTTGAACGACTAATTTTTGAGGCACGTACGAATTGGGATATAGTTGATGTCATTTATTCGAAGACTCCCCCAGTTCTCGATTTTTCTGAGCTCTTAAGTGGAAATGGGCATAAGGAACTCTTACGAAAACTTGTAGGGTACAAGTCTAAACGATGGGAATATGAGAACGAACTGCGGATTGTCACTACTAGGTCTGGAAAAAATAACTACGCTGAAGTTGCAGTTACAGGTATCTTTTTTGGTTGTCGTTGCACTGAAGAAAGTATCAATCAAATACGGCACGCATTAAAGGGTCGTCTACACGAATACTTTACAGTCAGTTATCCAGAGCATTCGTATGATCTAAAATCGTCTCCATTGGAACGCGATAAAAACATCGATGGAGAACCCAAGAAACACAGAGCACCAGTGGAAGAATTTGCTATCTCAGCTTGTGGACATTCAGGAAATGACTCTAACCTCCTAAAAAAAATCGAAAAAGCGGTAGAAATAGTGAGATGTGACCCATCATGCGAGTTAGTTGTGCTAGGAGATATTAGTGCAAGCAAAAAAGATCACATATGTGTTATGTACGAAACTAACGTAGAAACAGGCTTAGATAATACATTAAGCCGTTTTTTTCCAATTCATGCCCTTTAGAAAATAGTGTACGTCGTCTGTCTTGCCACATCGACCCCATACCAACGAAAGGAATCAACCATGAAGACATCCGATCCATTTGAACAAGGCCTCGCAGCCGGTGAGGCCGCGGCTTCTGCTGCCGGAGGTGCATCGCAAACATCGGCGAACGGCGGGCGCATGTATGTGCGCACCCAGAGTTTTGGGTCAACCGATGCCGAGTTGCGCTTTTTGCAGCGCTGTGGCGTGCGCCACAAGGCCGCCGACTTTCCTTTCCACCCCGACCGCGGCTGGGATCTCGACGAGTTGATCCAAGAAAGAGAGCACCACGAGGCCTTCGGGCTGACACTGGATATGAGCTTGTTACCCATATATCAGCAATTTCCCAACATCATCTATTTTGGCAAAAGCCCAGAGCGCGACCGGGAAATCGACCTCGTATGCGAAATGATCCGCACCGCTTCGCGCGCTGGCATCGATTCTCTGCGCTATAACACTTGCATCCTGCCCATCGACCGCACCGAAGAAGAAGAAGGTCGCGGCGGCTACGTCCATACGGCCTTCCGCCTCGACAAGATTCCGGCAGAAGAACAGGCCAAGCTGACGGAGGCTGGGCGCGTCACCGCAGACATGCACTGGGAGCGAATTGAGTATCTGCTCGAACGCATGATTCCGGTCGCAGAAGAATTCAATGTTCGAATGGGCAATTCTCAGGAAGATCCTGCCACACCCCCCGGTTATAAGGGCGTTGACAAAGTCCTCAATGACTTTGAGGGCATGAAGCGTTTCATCGAGATTCAGCGCAGTCCGTATCACGGCTGGAACTTCTGCGTCGGCTCCATCGCTGAAGGGCTCGAAGATCCGGCCAGTGAAATCTACCCTATCATAGAATACTTTGGCAGCCGCAATACGATCTTCCTAGTTCACTATCGCAACCTCCTCGGGGGACTCTACAGCTTCCGCGAGGCTCTGCCCGATGAAGGTGATATGGACTTCCACCGGGTATTAAAGGGCCTCAAGGACACAGGCTACTGTTACGGCATTGATCCCGACCACGTCCCGCGCACCGACGACGATCCAATGGGCTACTATCAGTCCTATGCGTACTGCTTCGGCTACATCAATGCCATGATTCAGGCGATCTACGGTTAGTCCATGATGTAGCGCGCAGGCAGCTTCAAGAGGAGGTCACTCGCATGGCAAAGGACGACAGGAGCAAGCACGATCTGCCCAAAGGATTCGCAGCACAGACCATTGTCCGACTTTTGCAATAGCGCAAGGCCCGGATGTTCAAAATTATGACAGTATGTGTCGCGTCGATTGTGCTAGGTGTACTATCCTGTGGGAAAGAAAAAATGGCCGACGCGAAAACGGGAGTAACTCGCGCCGATATTATCGCGACTCACTACGAGCCCGACGCAAGCATCTTTCCCAACCCCGAACGAGGATTTTACATATATACCAACTTGCACGAACTCGATCCCGCGATTGGCAAGAGGCGTGACGAGGGGCATACGTTACTCCGGGGACGGATCTTCATGGAGGCCTATCGCGAGGTCTCGTTCTTGCCGGAGTCGTTCCTCGCCGCAGTAGAAAACGGGTTCGCCATCGCCCGGGACCAGGGAATGAAAGTCATCGTCCGGGGATCTTACGGTTTCAAAGGTCCAGGCGGCGACTACAAATCGTACGAGGACCCACCAAAGCCGAACATCAAAAACCATATCGCGCAACTGGCCCCCATTTTCGCCGCCAACGAGGATGTCATCGCCCTCTTCGAAGCAGGGTTTATCGGCCCGTGGGGCGAGTGGCACACGACAGCGATCGCAAAAGACTACGATCAGGGCCGGGAGATGCTGTTCCACATCCTCGACCATACTCCCACCGACCGCTTAGTCTTGGTCCGCTATCCTTACCTGAAACAGCAGATTTTCAAAAGATCTGGCGGCGGTTTCGCCACCGTGGATGCCAATAATGCCTATAGCGGCGAGCATGTCGCTCGTGTCGGCCATCACAACGACTGTTTCCTCTCCTCACCGGTCGACGTCGGCACGTACGAGCGGGGAGAAATGACGCGCGAGGAGGAAGTGGCCTATCTTGCAAACGAGACCCTCTACACCGCGTTCGGCGGGGAGACCTGCCGAACGCATGTACTCAACGATTGCGAGCGGACCATTACCGAACTGGAAACCCTTAAAGGCAGCTATCTCAATAGCGGCTATCACCCCGAGGTACTCGACAAGTGGGCCGCACAGGGTTGTTACGACGAGGTGAAAAGGAGGCTGGGGGCCCGGTTTGTCTTGACTCAGAGCCGCATCGCGGCCACTGCCACCCCCGGTGGGCAACTCGCAGTGGAAATCGACCTAGACAATCGCGGTTTCGCCTCGCTTTACAATAGGCGCGATGTGGAGATCGTCTTAGAAAACGAAGAGAGCGGAGCGGTCCAAGCCTTTGTGGTCGATGTCGATCCGCGCACTTGGAAGCCAGGGGCATCCCACGTGCTTTCCGCCGTGATTCCACTATCCTCCACTATGGCACCGGGTGAGTATATCGCGTACTTGCACTTGCCCGATCCCAGTCCCAGGCTCGTTGGCGATCCACGCTACGCATATCGGATCGCCAACGAGGGGGTTTGGGACGAGAAGCGCGGCTATAACAAACTGGCCAGAGGCATTGTCATCCAAGCTACAGAATGAGGAAAACGGCCGCCCCTACGCGTTAGGCCGGTAGGCGGACATTGAAAAGATCCCGCGACCAGCAAAAACCAACCTTTAGTTCAGGAATAGGCCAGTCAATGAATCGACCCAACATCGTCTTCATCCTCAGCGACGACCAAGGCCCCTGGGCCGCCGGCTGCTACGGCAACGCGGAAATCCGCACCCCGGCAATCGACCGCATCGCCCAGACGGGCATGCGCTTTGACAATTTCTTCGTCGCGACGCCGGTCTGCTCGCCCAGCCGCGCGACCTTTTTAACCGGGCGAATCCCCTCGCAGCACGGGGTCCACGACTGGATCAGAGAGGGCAACGTCGGCGAGTCCGCAGCCGCTTATCTCGCCGGCGAGGTGGCTTATACCGACATCCTCGCTGACAATGGCTGGGTCTGCGGCCTGAGCGGCAAGTGGCACCTCGGGCACAGCCAACTCGCGCAGCACGGTTTTTCGCATTGGTACGTGCATCAGCAGGGCGGCGGCCCGTACAACGACGCGCCCATGATCCGCGGCGGCGAGCTAATCACCGAGCCGGGCTACGTGACCACGGCAATCACCGACGACGCGCTAGCATTCATCGACCGGCACGCCGACGGCGACGCGCCCTTTTACCTAGGCGTACACTACACAGCACCCCACAGCCCGTGGACTGGCCACCCGCAGGAAATCGTCGATTCCTACGACAACTGCGCGTTCGACTCCTGTCCGCAGGAAGCGATCCACCCCTGGGCGGTGGGACACGCGCTGAGCGAGAATTGTCTGGGCAACCGCGAGATGCTCAAAGGCTATTTCGCCGCGGTGACGGCCATGGACCGCGACATCGGACGAATCCTCGACAAGCTAGAGGAAAAAGGGCTGCGCGAGAACACGTTAGTAGTCTTCACCAGCGACAATGGCTTTAGCTGCGGCCACCACGGTTTCTGGGGCAAGGGCAACGGCACCTATCCGCCGAACATGTACGAGAATTCGATCAAGGTGCCCTTCGTCGTCAGCCACCCCAGCCGCATCCCTACGGAGAGCGTCCAGGACGGCATGGTCAGTGCCTACGACTTTATGCCGACCCTGCTCGACTACCTAGGCCTGCCACTACCCGAGGGTCCCAATTTGCCCGGACAAAGCGCACTGCCGCTGTTGTTGGGAGCAGACGACACCGGTCGGCAGGAAGTAGTCATCTACGACGAATACGGAGCGACGCGGATGATGCGCACCGAGGCGTGGAAATACGTCCACCGCTATCCAGATGGGCCGCACGAACTCTACGACCTAGCCAACGACCCAGACGAGCGCGCCAATCTGGCGGACGATCCCAGCCAAGCTGAGCGAATCGGCGACCTAAAGCAGCGGCTGGAGGCGTGGTACGAACGCTACGTAGTGCCCGAGCGCGACGGACGCAATTTCGCGGTGACGGGCACGGGTCAACTCAGGCCGGTGGGCGGCCAGTGGGAAGACAGCACCACTCAGCGCCCCCAACCCTTCGCACGGGAATAGTTCGCTAAGTACACGACAGTAGAGCAGTAGGGGATGCTTCGCTTCGCTCAGCATGACAACAGGGGCGTCATCACCAGTCATGCTGAGCGGAGCAAAGCGGAGTCGAAGCATCTCAGGTCGCCCATGCCTAACGTCCAGTGGATTACTGTCGTGTACTTAGGCCATCCGTACCGCGCATTCACTCCGGCAACACACTTCGCGCCGGCACAAATCCCAACTCCGCTTCAATCCGCGCAATATCGTACACCGGATCCCGCTCGTGCCCCACCCGCTCGTAATGCGCCATGTCGATCTTTTCCGCGTCCGCCCCATACCAAATCCGCATCAACTCCGGCACCGTACAGGCCACACAAGCCTGCGTCCCCACTGCGTTCAAAATCCGCACCCCCGCCTTGTGCCCGCTCTCCGCCGCCAGCCGGAAGCACCGCACCGCATCGCTCAAATACATACACGAAATCGCCCCCATTCCCCACTGTCCCACCGGCCCCGGCTGCCGTGGCGCAGGAACCCGATCCTCGGGCCAAATCGAAGCTAACCTAATATTGATAAAGTCTAGCTCCTCCCGCTGCCGCGCCAGATAGCGGGTCGTCTCCTCCATCATGTATTTGGAAAAACCGTAGCCGTCGCGGTCCAGACACGGATGCTCATCCGACATCGGCAGTTCGAGCGGCCGAAAATGCACCGACTGCATCCCGACCGCGGCGATCGACGAGGCCAATGCAAATTTGCTGCAACCCCGATCAATCAGATATCGCAACAAGCCATAGGTCCCCATGACATTGACCCGCATGAGGTCCGTTTCAGTGCCCGCACCCGTCACCGCCCCCAAATGGACCAGCGCGTCGAAATTCCACCGATCCAACCGGTGCAGATCCTCCCCCCGCGTAAAATCCCCAACCACCACCTCCACCCCCGCAACCTCCGTCGGCTGGCGCGACAGACAGGCCACCTCGTGGTCCGCCGCCATATCCGCGGCCAATGCCCGGCCGATAAAACCGCTAGTTCCCGTAATCAATACGCGCATCTCAACCTCCCGGCGGAGCAATCCGCTCCAGTACCAAACCTTCGGGACGCACAAAGTCCTTATAGCGGACCAGGATTTCCGCCCCATTAATGCTGCGGACAAAACCCGCCCGCGCCTCTAGCTTCTTCACCTCAATCTCAACCCGATTGGCCCCGCGCCTTACCTCCTCCGGTGCCAAGCGAAAGCGAAACCAGTGCACCGAAAAACCCAATGGGGCTTGCACCGCCATACCCCCAGCGAGCTGTACGGGAATGGTCAGCGCACGCTCGTCGCTGATTTCGGCTTCAGCGCGAGACAGAACCCGACCGTTAAAGCGCATTTCGATCTCATCTTCAATGCAGAAAAAAGAAAAGCGCAGCGTCAAGATAGCCGGGCGCATCTCCCCATCGCGCCGGGCGCTCTCCACGTCGTCGGCCACCCAAATGTCGAGCGCGACCGTCTCGCCCTTCAAGAGCTGTTCCGGCACTTGGCGCTCCGGCGTAGAAGTCTCTTCCCCAATGACCCCTTCGCGCGGCTGCAGCAAATAGCGCTTGTCGCGCCGGGCGTGTACCTGCGGATAGCCCACCTCGCGCAAGATCTGGTACTCGCGCTCGGCAAGGGGCCAAGGCATATAGCCCAAGTACATCCCAGCGTAGCCCTGCCAAGCTAAGGTCTGACTGAGGGCGCGGTACATCTCAATGCTCGGCAACCCCACCCGCTCGTCGTAGATCCGGCGCGGCGGCCGATAATACGCGGCAGCACCCGCATCCTCGGCCACCTCGGCCATCCACGGTGCCTGAATACCTGGATCAACCAGTACGTTCGCGTCCTGACCGACGACCCAGTCGAGGCTGCCGGCCCGCAGCCAAGCCTCCACATCCAGCCCCACCGCGAGGTTGTCTTCCTCGCGCAGATGCACCCGCGCCATAAGCGGAATTTTGCGGCCCTGCCGCGCACCGACTTCCTCGGCCAACGCCCGCACCTTGGCCACAAACTCGGTCATCAGCGGCGCGTTTTCCTGGATCTCATCCTTTTTGAAATAGAAGTTGTCAAAGCAAAAATCCAGTTCCAGTCCATCAGGCTGGTAGCCTTCCAGCAATTCGCCGATGAGGGCCAGCTTGTACTCCTGCACGGCCTCTTGCGCGTAGTCGTAACACCACTCGGCCCGACCGGCGTCGCCAATGCACACCGCGGCCCCGTACTGTTCCTTGAGCCGCCCGAAGCGCTCGCTTCCCGGCCGGGCAGAGTCCTGGAGCTTGAGGCTGGGAAACACCTTCAGCCCTGTCTCCCGACCGCGCTCAATGACGGCCCGCACCTGATCAGTCCCCAACTCCTTAGCCACCTCGACCATCCGCATAATCCGCCAGTCGATGTAGTTTTCCCACACCTCCTTTCCCTGCCCCACCACGCGGCCGACTTTGCTCTGGTGAAAGAAGACGTCGCTATAACCCAATCCCAAAACCAGCAAATCCACGCCCGTGCCCAACACCTCATCTACCGGCCAGTTCAGGAGGTGGCGGCTGGCCGGTGGTTCGAGTCGCTTGGCGTGGAAATGGTGCGCGTCATTGTAGTGAATCAAACGGGGTCGGTCCATAGTTAAGCTCCTATTTCTCGGCGCAATGGCCTTTTAGTCCTTCTTCTGGGACAAAACCTGATCCATGTATTTTTCGCGGCCGTAGATCGGCTTTTTGTTGTACATCCGCCCGGGGCGGGGCACCATGCGCAGGCTGCGGTCGGCCAGCGGCAGCGCCACGGGCACACACCCCTGCCGGTGCGACTCGCGCACCGCAATGGCCATTTCGAGGACCTTGACGCCGTTCTCGCCGCTGCCGGGCGGGTCCTCGCCCCGCTCCAGCGCGTCGATAATGGCCTTGCAACTAGCCCTGTTGCGGTCCCCAAGACAGCGCCAGCCCTCGGCGTCGTACCCGCGCTCTTCGCCGTAAACGCCGTAGATCGGCCCTTCCGGCAAGACGCCCTCAATCTTTTCCAACTTCTCCCAACTCGCCCCGTCGCCTTCGACGTAGCGGTACAAACCTGCGAGATTGTCGTCTGAGTAGAAGACTCCGTCCTCACAGACCACCTCGTAGCCACGGCCGCGCGCGTCCTTGTCCCGGTAGGTAAACGCCTCAATCCCATTGGCGAAGCGCACGTACCCAGCCCCGCCTTGGTCGTGTTCGCTCAGGGGATCGTCGCAGACCCAGCCCGACACCCACGCCACCTCGTCGCAGCCAGCGAAGTGGCGCATCAGCGTAAAGCGCTGACAGCCGCCACCCGACATCTCCGTACCCGACCCACCGAGCAACGTGATGCGCTTGACCGCTCCCAACTCGCCCGCACCAATGAACTCCAGGGCCTTTTGGTAGGCCGGCAGATTGACGTCCAAGTCGCCTGCGCCAAAGGGGATGCGCCGGCTCTTGCACTCGGCGACCATGCGGTCGGCTTCTTCGAGTGAGGCCGCGATCGGCTTTTCGCAGAGGATGGCCTTGACCCCGGCTTGCGCACAGGCGATAACGACCTCCGGATTGACGCCGACCGGCAAAATCGGCGCGGCAATGTCGAGCGCCTCTTTCTCTAGCATCTGGCGATAGTCGGCATAACCGGGCACGCCCGTGCGCTTTTGAAACAGCGCCAAATTCTCCGGATCTCCATCGGCCACGGCCACCAACTCCGTGCGCTCGTCGAGCATATAGGCGCGCGCGTGCTGCGTGCCTTTGCGCCCAGCCCCGATCAACCCCACGCGATATTTAGCCATCGTCGGAACCCTCCTTAGATATAGTCCATTTCTTAGCCGCCCCACCCTGTCCGCGTCCACAACCACCCCAGCACCACCGCCACCGCCAGCAAAAAAGGCACAGCCAAATGATTGAGCCTATCCCAACCCAGCATCCCCTCCAAAGGCGCCGCCCCGAAACTGGTCAACACGATCAGGCCAAAGACCAGAAAGTCATTGCAGGACTGCACCCGCGCCTTTTCCTCGGGCCGATGCGTCATCGCCAACAGCGACGTTGACCCAACGAAAAGAAAATTCCACCCCACGCCCAATAGCGCCAACCCAATCGTGTAGTGATAGAGTCCGACACCACTCAAATTGACCGCGATCGAGCACCCGAGCAACGCGATGCCAGTAAACATGATCCGGTGCTCCCCCCAACGCGAGATTAGGTGCCCGGTAAAAAAAGACGGCACGTACATGCCCAGCACATGCCACTGAATCACCCAAGCCGTATCGGCAAAGGAGTGCAAATGCCGTTTCATCGCCAGCGGCGTGGCATTCATCAACAGCGACATCAGCCCCCAAGCAGCCACCGCCCCAACCACCGCCAACGCGAAATCCGACTGCCGCGCGATCTCCCGGAGCGAACGCCCACCCGCCCGCTGCTCCTCGGCGTTAGGCGCGGGAAAGGAGACAAAGCCGAGCACCGGCAAAACCAGCGCATGAACCGCGGCAATTCCCAAAAAAGAGCCAGCGAACAAATAATCGGGGAACCACTCCCGCGACCACGCCGCCAGATTGGATCCCGAAATCGCGGCAATGACGCCCCCGGCCATCACCAGCGAAATGGCGCGACTGCGAAAATCCTCGGCCACCACCTCGCCAGCAGCAAAGCGATAATAGGTGGCAAAGCCGTTGACCGCACCAATACCCAACCCACCCAAACAAAGCAGCGCGAAATCGCCTTGGTACACGGCCAAACACCCCACCGCGCCCCCGACGACGCCCAACGCAGCGCCTATGGCAAAACCTATCTTGCGGCCCCGCCGCTGCATTAGCTGCGCCGCTGGCACTGTCATCAGCATCGTGGCCACCGGTGCCAGTGCCAGTGGCAGGGTCGCCAGTGCGGGATTCGGCGTCAACCGCTGGCCGATGAGCGCCATGCTCGACAGCATGACGAGACTGGCGGTGCGCGAGAGGGCCTCGCACAAAAAGAGCAGCGAAAGATTTTTCACGCTAGATAGGCCGGTCAGCCCCGTCGTCGATTATTTTTTTCGCCATTGCGTTCGCACCGCCGCGGCCAATTCCTCCAACACCTCCACCGTATCCTCCCACCCAATACAGGCATCCGTAATGCTCTGCCCATAAACCAATTCACTGCCCGCCTGCTGTTTCTGATTGCCCTCGATTAAGTGGCTTTCCAGCATCACCCCGAAAACATCCTGCGCTCCCTCCGCCACCTGTGCGGCGACCGCCCGTGCAACTGCCGGCTGACGCTTGTGATCCTTGGCGCTGTTGCCGTGGCTGCAATCGATCATCACCCGGTGCGGCAAACCCGCCTCCTTGAGCTGGCCCGCAGCCGCGTCAACGCTGGCGTGGTCGTAGTTAGTACCGTCGCTGCCGCCGCGCAAAATCAAATGGCAACTCGCATTGCCCGAAGTCCCGACAATCGCCGCAATCCCCTGCTTGGTCACCGAGAGAAAGTGATGTGGGTGCCGGGCAGCGCCGATGGCGTCGAGGGCAATCTGCACATTGCCCGCGGTCCCGTTCTTGAAGCCAACCGGCATCGACAGGCCCGAAGCCAACTCGCGGTGAACCTGACTCTCGGTAGTGCGAGCACCAATAGCGCCCCAAGCAATCAAGTCGGCGATAAACTGCGGCGTGATGGTATCGAGGAATTCGGAAGCGGTCGGCAAACCCATATCCCCCAACTGCACCAGCAGGCCGCGCGCAGCGCGCAAGCCGCTGTTGATCTCGAAGCTGTCGTCCAAGTGCGGGTCGTTGATCAACCCCTTCCAGCCAACGGTCGTGCGCGGCTTCTCAAAATACACGCGCATCACCACGTACAACTCGTCTCTTAGGGCCGCGGCCTTTTCCTTGAGCCGTTCTGCGTATTCGAGTGCGGCTTGGGGGTCGTGAATCGAACATGGGCCGACCACTACCACCAGCCGATCGTCCTCTCCGACCAGTATAGCGTCTAATGAGCGCCGGGCCGCGGCCACCGTGTGGGAAGCCGCTTCCGAAATGGGCAACTCTTCCATCAGAATCGCCGGTGGGATCAAGGGTTTAAGTTGGTCAATGCGCAGATCGTCAGTTGATTCGAACAAGTCTTTTTACTCCTTACTATTAG
>JAPPEG010000150.1 GCA_028875345.1 Gemmatimonadota bacterium | reverse complement strand
GTTGCCGCGCTATGCGATTTTTATTTGCTGCATGGATTGGTACCGCATCGCCGATACGGGGATTTTCGCAGAGGGTGGCGACCACGCCAACGAGATGGAGACCAGCCTCATGCAATACTTGCGGCCGGATTGGGTCTTGCCTCTGTCGGAAGCTGGCAGTGGCCGCGAGCACAAGTTTAAGATGGCCGCGCTGCGGGAGGGCTGGATCTGGACGCAGCGCGACTGGACGCAGGCGACCGACGACACGGGCATCGGCGATCCGCGCCAAGCTACCCCGGAAAAGGGCCGCCGCTGCTTGGAGCAAGTAGCAGCGCAACTCGCCGAGTTTTTGGTCGAGTTGGCCGCCGCTGATCCAAACGATCTCTACGAATAACAGTGCAATTCTACGCGTTCGTCGCCCCCGGGCTAGAGGATATCGCCCAACGAGAAATCGCAGCGCGCTTGGGAGCCGAGCGGCAGGGTCGCCAGCGCGGCGTAGTGTTCTTTGCGACGGATGCCCCGCCGCAAGACTTGCTCGGATTGGGGACGACCGAGGATGTGTTTGCGCTGGTGGCGCGCGGCCCGGTGGCTGCGGCGCGCGAGGGCTTGGATCAGGCCGGCGCACTCGTGGCGGAGTCGCCGCTTTTTGAAGAGGCCGTGGGTGCGCATCGCCGCGCTCGTCCCAAGCGGATCAAGCGGATCACCTACCGGATAGTGGCTCAGCGTCGCGGCGGACAGCAGCGCTATGTGCGCCAAGAGATGCGCCGCGCCTTGCAGAAGGCTGTAGCGTGGCGCTTCCCGCGCTGGAAGCACATGGCCGAGCAAGCGCTGTTGGAGGTGTGGGGTTTGGAGGCCGGGGGTGAACTGCTCTGCGGGGTGCGCCTTTCCGACGAGACCATGCGCCACCGCACCTACAAGGTCGCGCAAGTGGAGGCTTCGCTGCGGCCAACGGTGGCGCGGGCCTTGGTGATGCTATCCGAGCCAGCGGACGGCGACGTCTTTCTCGATCCCATGTGTGGGGCCGGGACTATCCTCATCGAGCGGGGGATGCACGGTCGCTACGCCCAGCTTTTGGGCGGCGACATTCGCCCGGAAGCCGTGGCTGCCACCCGCACGAATGTCGGCCCGCGCTACAAGCCAATTGCCATCCGCCAATGGGATGCGCGGGATTTGCCGTTGGACGACGGCAGCGTTGATCGGGTGGTGTGCAATTTGCCCTTTGGCAAAAAGATCGGCGCGCCGCAAGCGCTGCGTCCGCTCTATGAGGGTTTTGCTAGCGAAGTGGCGAGAGTTCTAAAGGCAGGTGGAGTGGCCGTGTGTTTGACTAGCGAACGCACTCTGCTGGGTGAAGCATTCGGCGCATGGCCGGATTTGTACATGGAGCGCGTGTTCCCGGTCGAGGTGCTGGGGCAGCAGGCGTTTTGTTGTAAATTGAAGAAGCTTAGTTGAAAAATTCCTAATTCTTAATTCAAGGAGATTGTCATGGCTGATTTTACGGGTCAAGTAGTTATCGTCACCGGCGGTGCCCAAGGCATTGGCGGGGGGATTTCGCGGGCGTTTGCCGGCGCAGGGGCGCAGGTCGCCGTGTTGGACATAGACGCGGAGGCTGGCGCGGCCTTGGCCGAGGAAGAGGGCCAGATCCGCTTTTTTGAGGCCGACGTGGCCAGCGACGAGGTTTGCGCTCAGACTGTGGGGCAGATCATCGAGGATTGGGGCCGCGTTGACGTGTTGTGCAACAACGTCGGCATCCAGCCCGTGCCTAGCTATAAGCTGGCTCACGAACTGCCGGTAGAGATGTGGGACTGGATTATTGACGTCAATCTGAAGAGCTTCTTCCTGATGGCTAGGCACTGTCTGCCGCAGATGATGGAGCAGGGCAAGGGAGTTATCATCAACACGGCCAGCGTCCAGGGCTTGCAGTCGGCGTCGATGGTTTCGGCGTATGCTGCAAGCAAGGGAGGGATTATTTCTATGACGCGGCAGCTTGCGCTCGACTACGCCAAGTATGGGATTCGGGTCTTGGCGGTCAATCCAGGGGGCATTCAGACGCCGTTGGTCGATGAGGTAATCGAGGCATTCGGCCACGAGCGCGAGCAATTCTTCGAGGATTACGCCAAGCTGCATCCGATTGGACGCTATGGGCAGCCGGAAGACATTGCCAATGCCATGTTGTTCTTGGCTAGCGACCAGGCGTCGTTTATGACTGGCGAGAATGTCTGCGTCGATGGGGGGTTGATGGCTAAGGGGGCGTGGGCTGAGGTGGAGGAGTGAGGGAGGCTGGTTTTATAGCTGAGTAGCAAGCGTCGCTGGTCTAGCCGGAGACGCTTGCTGCGTTTAGGGATGGCAGCGGGGGATATGGAGACGAGGGTGTGGTGTAGAGATACAAGGAGGACGCTGTCAATATGAGTGTCACTAATCGCAGCAGGGGAATTTCCGATATAACTCGCGAAGATATTCGTAAAGCGCTAAAGCCAAAATTTCAGCACAGGTTTGACGATCTGATGTGTGATGTTTCTCTATTCTCAAGTTTTGAATACTGGCGCAAGTCTTTATAGAAAGTTCAAGATGTATATCAGATGATGCGTTGTATATCGCTATTTCCGCCGCGCCAGAGATAGTCCGCCTCGAGGACAAGGCTCGCTACCGCATCTGCCGCGGTATGATCGCTGGCCTACATATAACTGGCTTTTTCGTATAATTTATTGTTAATGTCGAAAAACTTTGAGAAGGCGTCCGCTACGCAACGTATCCATGGAGACAAGACGTGATGAAGAGAACATTGACTATTGACTACAGCGATGAGGTCCTACTCGCCCTTGGATGTTCACCCAAGCAGTTCAACGAAGAAGTCAAGCTCCTCGCCGCCATCAAGCTCTACGAGTTGGGACGGTTGTCCTCGGGAGCTGCGGCCAAGCTGGCTGGCATCCCCAAGCCATTGTTCCTGATGAAGTTAGCCGACTACGGCGTCGACACCTTCCAACTGACCGAGGAAGATCTCCAACAGGACTTGGCTAGTGCCCGACGTCATCTGTAATACTTCTCCCCTTCAGTACCTGCACCAAGCCGACTTGTTGGAACTTCTGCCCGCACTCGTAGGACAAGTGTACGTCCCAGAAGCGGTGGTGGCGGAGTTGGAAGAGGGCCGACAGCGAAATGTACTTCTGCCTACGCTGGAGAAGTTCTCCTGGTTGACCGTGAAGCCCGTACGCGATCGGACGCTGCTCCCAATGGTTACGCATCTTGGGGATGGCGAGAAAGAAGTGCTCGCCTTGGGACTGGAAACACAGGATGCGCTGCTCCTCCTCGATGATCGAGACGCACGGCGGTATGCTCGGTCACTAGAGTTGGAAATCTCCGGCACCCTCGGCATCTTGTTGCTGGCCAAGGAGCGCGGCATTCTCGATGCGGTTCGACCGGTTTTGGATCGTCTACAAGCCCTGCGGTTTCGGTTGAATGCCGAGACTCGCCAGATGGTGCTGAAACAGGCCGGTGAAGCAACGTGATCCCATCATCACTCGACCGAGCCGTTTAGTCGTCAGTGAGAAATAGCCAATTCGACACCCGTCAGTATCACTTGCTCGCGGCGATCTTTTTCACCCACCACTAGCCGCACGACGATCTCGTTAGTTCCCTGCCGCAAGAAAGAACCATCCACTGCAAATTCCACGCTGACCCCTTCCATTTTTTGCTCGACCGGACGGGTGGGATAGCTGGCCCAAAACAACGGTGCTGCCTGCTGGCGCGACCAGCCATCGCCGGAGACTTGGGCTTGGTCCCAAGAGAGAGCACGGCCGTTGAGTTCGACTTCAAGGCGGTCCTCCGAGGGTAAGTGGTCCAAACGCAAGGCCAAGCCGCCGGTGGCGTCGGCCACATCATCGGCGACGCGGATGCGGAGCGTCGGCCCCAAGCTTGGGCTGTCGGTGGGCAAGGGCACGGGAAGCGGCGTCGAGGGGTGGGCCAAACGGAAGGCAGCGCTGTGGCCCTCGGTGGGGCTGAAGGACATGGTGCCGCTGATTTCGTAGCACTTGTCGAGTTTTTTCAGGGTTTCGAGGTCGGAGAATTCAGCGGCGGTTTGGCGGTTCCACTCGGGCGACATGGTGTAGAAGTTGTACAGATAAATGCCGTCGGCCCCGTCGGTGAGCCAGCGCAGGGCCAAGGCGCGGAGGAAGTGCCGGTCGCTGTGGCGGGTGGCCTCGATGCAGCCATAGACGAGGCAAGGAGTAGAGGCCGCAGCGCGGACGAATTCATCGACCGGGGTCTCGAAGGAGATAAAGCCGCCGCCAACGACGACGATATCGACGAGGCCGGTCTCGATCCACTCGTCAACGTCGAGGCCAATGCGCCGCGAGTCGGCCAGGGTCGGGGGGACGCGGACGGCTAGTTGTAAAGGCTTGCCCCGTTGGGCGCTGACCTCGTCGAGCCGCGTCTTGATCTTTTGCAGCAGATCGGTCATCAGGTAGCTGTTGGCCGTGGCTTCGGCCATGCGGAAGAAGGCCGAATGGCGCATGAAGTCGAGTTCGATGCCATCGACGTCAAAGCGTTCGAAGACCTCGCAGGCGATGCGCCGCATGTATTCGCGCACCTCGGCGTGGGCGTAGTCGAGGCCAGTGCGGATGCCCCACTCGACCGACTTTTCGGGGAACTCCTCGCCGGGGCGGCCAATGAGCAGGTGGGGCTGCTCGCGGCGGAAGCGACCATAGCCGGGATGGGACGAGTCGATTACGTAGTGGCTGTTCATGCGCACGCGTGGGAAAAAGGGGATCTCCGCCTCCTGGCACAGTCGCGCAAGCGCGGTCAACGGCCCGCCGCACTCGGCGATCAGGCCGTGTAGATTGGCGGCGATCCGCTCTTCAACTCCGGGTGTGGCCGAGTGGACGAAGGAAGGGGCTGTGGCGTCGAGGTCGCTGCGGTCGTCGCCGAATTTCTCGCCAATCTCCGTCTCAAACTGATAGACCTCGTGATCGCCCGTGCTCCACCAGAGCGCGCCGCCGGTGCCAGCATAGCCATCGACGATTTTCTCTTTGAGGTCGGCGACCGAGACGTTTTCCTCGGCCGTGAAAATCCAGCCGTCGTCGGTGAAGATGATGGGTGGTGCTTTGGGCTTGGAGGCCATGTTGCTTCCTTTGTTAGCGGTCTGCATAGGCTTTGATGATGTCGATGATCAAGGCGATGTCGCAGCGGGCGTCTTCTAGGGGAGTACGCGGCTGCGCACCCTCGGTGATGCAGGCGTGGAAGTGCTTCAGCTCGCGGACGAAAGGGCCTTCCCACGCGATGGCCGGGCGGTGGACGATGGCCTCGCCGGATTCGTCGAGGGTCTGAATTTCCAGGGTGGAGAGGATACCCCGCGAGAAGCCGGTCGGATAAGAGAGTAACACGCGGCGGTCGTCGCCGCAGACTTCGAGGGTCTCTTTGAAGTCGCGCACGTCTTTTAGCTCGACCCAGGTTGCCGCACAGCGTGCGCCGTTGGCATAAGAGAGCATGGTGCTGACGCCCCAGCCTTCGTACCAGATCTCGGTGCTGGAGACTCTTTCGGGCATACCCATGATGGCGCGCAGGCCGTAGATGTCGTGGATCATGCTGCCGGAGAGGTGGCCAAAGGCAGACTGTACGTCGGCGGGGACTTCGCCGATGGCCTCGCGCACGGCCGCCGCGCGGGCCGCGCTCGTCTGCTCGACGGCATCAGCGGGTATATCGTCGGTGCGGTGTAGGCGGAAGTGCGCTAGATGATGCGAGTTGTTGGTGTGCAAGTGGTGGATCTGGACGAAGCGGATCGCGGCCATGTCAGCGGCGGCGTGGGCCGCAGCCTCAAAGGCAGGGTCGTACACTTTCATGTAACCAGCCAAGCCAACGGTGCCAGCCGCCTGCCGGGCGGCGATGATCCGGTCGGCCTCTTGCAGCGAGAAGCAGATCGGCTTTTCGATAAAGACGTGTTTGCCGGCCTCAAAGGCGGCGACGGCGATCTCGGTCTTGGGATCGGTGTGGCACAGGAGTACGGCGTCGAGATCGGCGGCGAGCAGCGCGCGCCAGTCGTCGGTGTAGTGCGGCACGTAAAACTCCTCTGCCACGGTCTGAGCCAAGCTCGGCGATAGGTCGCAGACCATCTCGACGGAAAACAAGTCCTTGAGCGCGGAGAGGTTGGGCAGGTGCTGGACTTGGGCGACGGCTCCACAGCCGACGATGCCGATGCGGATAGGAGCCATGTCAACCCACCTTTCCGGCGCGGGGTGTCAAATCGTTCCACACATCAGCCAGTGCGTAGGCTCGCTTGAAGCTCTGGGACACATCTTGCCACATGGCTTCGCGCAGCTCGGTGGCCTGTGCTTCGTCGCCGGCCGCGAGGGCCGCCTTGAGTTGGTCGCTTCTTGCTGCTTGGGCGGTCGCTTGGTCGCTGGCGGCGCGGGCCAAGTCGTCAGCCGCGGCCGTGAATTTGTCGATGAGGTCGTCGATGGGCGTGTCGGTGTCCGTCTCTACGTCGTACGAGCTAGAGGGCTGGAAGCGGGTTGGGTGGCGGGTGCCGTCGGGGTCGCGGCCGGTGTGGGTCGGCTGGATGTGTGGAGTAACCGACAGATACATGACCATGGGTTCGTCGCCGACGACCCGCACCTGATGGATCTCGTCGGCGAGGGCGACGCAGAGTTGGCCCGCGCATAGCTCCTGTTCGCTGCCGGCGATGTGGAAGACGCAGCGGCCTTGCAGGATGAGAAAAATCTCGTGGCCGAGATCGTGGCTGTGCAGGCCGGCCACGTCGCCCGGCTGCATGCGCAGAAAGCGGGAGCGGATGTGCGGAGTGACGAGGAGGTTTTTGATGTGTTCCTCTTTGCGAAAGTCGAAAATTTCAAAGGCCATGAACAGGCTCCTTTATGGGAATTAATAGGTAGGAGAAATGAATTATCGGGTACACTGCAATGTTTTGTTGGCAAGCGTTATGTCGCGTAGTGTTTGGTGGATAGTGGCTCGGGCATCTGCACTGAAATGTACCACGTCGATCATTCGGTCCGTGAAGTTTGCAAAGAATGACTTCGGGATGTGTGGGTTGTTCAGGGTTGAACCGCGTTGATTGAGATAAATGGCTCGCAACTTGAGAATTTCGAGCATTTTTTCGGGCGTATAACCATCAGTATCATCCATTTCTGAACGGTACCTCTCTTGGTTCCACTGTCGCTTATGGAGAGATTTGGCATCCTCTAGGCTGTACTTGCTCTTTTGTTCGCATATAACGTATAAGTCTTCAAAATCAAGCTTCTCTGCAACGCGGTCTCCTATCGCAAAATCAGGTTTAATATATTGCTCCTTTTGCTCTATCCAGCCTTCCATCTCATTAGGCCCAAGTACGAGCAGTTTCCGTAGAGAGGTTCCCGAAGAGTTGTAAAAACCGAAAATCCATATTCGGGATCGCCACTTTGCTATGTGGGTAGGGCCTACATCCCTTGCAGTTGAAACAGAGCCTGTAGTTGTCGATTTAAGCTCAATCGGTGCAGAGTAAAACTTCCCATTCATTGCAAAATCAAAAAATGCGTCCACCTCGGAGCGACCTTCTCCCTCTCGCAAGCCCAATAGCTGGCACATTTCCTTTTCTCGGCTATCGTCTTGGACAGCCATTAGGCCCTCAGTGCAATCGCTACAGATTTTGCAATGGCATAACTCACTGGCGGGCAAACAGAATTGCCAATCTGCCCAAGGATTTGGTACACAGCACCTTCAAAGAGCCAATCTGCCGGAAAACCTTGCAGAAGAGCACAGTCTTGGACGGAAAGCCTGAAATGTCCGTTTTCTGGGGGGAACATCACGGCTTCCTCTCTAGACTTTTGTACACCGTTCGGCCAAATCAGTAACTTTTCCCACACTTTTTGACTAGCCTTGCTATTTAGAATGCTAGTCGTCTTTCTCGGACCAGTAAAGCCAGAACGGAGAGTCGGCGCAAAGCAGTCGAATCCAATGTCGTCTAGTCCTAAAGCCGCCCTAGCGCCCAGCGTACATCTGCCCGATGAAAACAGGCTATCGTTAGGGAAGTGCGTTATTTGTGGAATCTCAAAAAATTTAGCCGCTTTGGGCGATCTAAATCCGACGAAAATGACGCGCTTTCGCACTTGGGGAACGCCAAAGTCGGAGGCAACTGCTTTGAACTTTGCGATGTGATAGCTTGGTTCTAACGGATCTAGAATCGCCGTATGCACGTATTTATTGAACTTGGGATCGAGTAGTCCCGGAACGTTTTCGGCTACGAACGCATCGGGTTTGATAGTCATCACGGCGTCAATAAACGCCGGCCACATATCCCTAGTATCCTCACTCCCACTTTGTCTTCCGGCAACCGAGAAGGGCTGACATGGAGGCCCACCGTGGATGAGATCGACAGCACCTTTATAGGCTGTCCAATTGACCTTTGTTACGTCGCCATATTGACCAGAAAAAACTTTCCACTGAGATCGGTTGCGCCGTAGCGTAGCACCGCAAATATCTAATGCATCAAAACTAGCAATATGCCCAAAACCAGCACGCTCAAAACCGAGGTCCAGACCTCCACCTCCTGAAAACAGGGACAGCGCCCTCAAACCCTGTTGTCTCTGTTGGGGCATTAATTTATTGGGATCCAGAATCGGCTTGTTAATCCTGCTTAGATCGCGTTGAAACTCGCCGCGGATCGCCGCTTTTTTTCTCTGTCTAGATCGCGCAGAGATTTCCCGATACCAGTCTCTTTTTTCTTGTGATATATCGTAGGGCATAGTGGCTTCGTAGCGAACCTAAAGGTCCATTTGCAACGCTGTGGCCTCGAATCGAACAGAAGTAAGCGGCCAACGGGCTATATTTCAATATACCTAAGTCTAGCGTCTCTACAACCGCCTACATCGAGCTACTCAGCGGCGTTGGAATATATGGGAGCAACCGTCAGACCTCGACGAATCTCTCCGGCAATCCCTCCCCCTTGACTAGCGCCTCCTTCAACGCCCGCGCATGTTGACAAATTCCTCGATAAGAAAATCCCTTACAATTGCAACTTATGTCGTTCCCCTCTACCTCCAATTCGTAGAACGCCCCCGGCTTCGACGAACTGTCCACCCGGTACAGAGCCCGCTTTGGCCCTGCTAGCACCCGGGCCAACACGCGCACTGCATCGGCCGACGGCAAGCGCGACTTGGCCTCGGACTCGACTGTGGGCTGCGCGGTGACAAAAGCCGTTCCGGCCTCGCGCAACAATTCCACCACTTGCTGCTCGTCCATCGCGCCAGGGGGCAGTTCGGGGAGCACCTCCATCACCCGCCGCAACTCGTCCATCACGTCGCGCTGGAAATCTTCGGGTAAGGCGCTGCCTTCGACGAGTTGGTCAATCAGCGCCGACTTGGTTTCGAGGACCGTTTTGACGAATTCGTCGATCGTGTTGCTGCCGACCATGTAGGTGACGTTGACAGCTT